>JBGAOB010000050.1:0-21087 GCA_044222045.1 Candidatus Eiseniibacteriota bacterium | reverse complement strand
GCGGCGGAGTGGTGACGCCGCTGCCCTGATCGCAAGCGCAGGCGCGATCGGAGCGAGCGTCGCTCCGGTCGCGCGTGCCGCGGGCGCGCGTGACAACCTTCGGACCCAAACTGGCCGCGCGGCCAGTTGTCCCATCGAATCGCTCGGAATCACGCGACTCGATGGAGCCACTCTCGGGCTCGAAACGCCGGAGGTCGGGCGCCGACGCACGCGGCCGCCGGTCGCAACTGGTCTGGAGACCAGTTGTCCCATCGAATCGAGCGGAATCGCCCGACTCGATGGGACCACTGTCGAACGCACGGGCCGCGCTCGACCGCGGCGCGATTCCGCCGACGCTCGATCTCGACTGGTTCCGGAACCCGTCGCATCGAGTCGCACATGCACGCCTGGCTCGATGGGGCCGCCTTGTCCGCGTGCGCCTCGCGCCGTTCGCGCGCTACTGCTTCACCAGCTCCACGCGCCGGTTCTGGGCTCGGCCCGTCTCGGCGTCGTTCGACGCGACGGGCGCGAGCGGCCCCACGCCCGCGGCGCGCAGACGCGCGGCAGCCACGCCGTGTCTGCCCACGAGCGCGGCCACCACGGCGTCGGCGCGGCCCTGCGACAGCTTCATGTTGGCGTCGAGCACGCCCACGTTGTCGGTGTGCCCGACCACGTGCAGCTTCAGCGCGGGTTCGGCGGCGAGCAGCTTCGCGATCTCGGCGAGCGTCGCCTCGGACTCGGGCTTCAGGTCGGTCTTGCCGGTGTCGAAGTGGATCCCGTACACGGCGATGTGCCCGGTGGCGTGCAGGCCGTCGGCGAGCGCGGCGGCGTTCGCCTCGACGTCCTGCTTCATCGCCTCGCGCTCCACGATCGTGAGCCCGTACTTGCCGGTGAACTCGGTGGTGAGGTCCACCCACACCTCGCGGCCGTCCTTCTTGATCTGGAACGTCTCGCGGCCGTTCACGGCGCCGAACGCCCTGCCGCCCAGCCGCTGCACGGCCGTTTCGTAGTTGCGCACGATCTGCAGCGGGCTCGGCCTGGTGGCGGCGGTCGCCTGCGGGTAGTACGAGAGCTTCGTGGTGCGGCCTTCCACGGTCTCGGTGCGCTTGTCGCCGGCGGGGAAGACGTGCGAGTCGAACTCCAGCACCTGGCAGTGGTGGATCCAGTAGGTGGGCATGCGCGTGAACAGCGCGTGATCCTGGCAGCCCTTCGTGTCGGTCTGCTCGGCGCGGGCGTTCGGGGTCGCGAAGCACGCGCACGCGAGCAGCGCGGCGACGAGCAGGCGAAGCGAGGCGGGGGATGGGCGCTTCAAGACGGCCTCCGGTGGAAGGGTTCGCGGCCACGGCCCGCACACCGTGGGGAGATCGGCGCGCGGGCGGACTCGTGCGACATCGATAGGACCCCGCGTCGCCGGATCCGTCATCGCGGCGGCGTCCCGGCGCCCCGCTCGTGTCGTCGCCGGCTCGTTGCCGAGCGAGGCAGGCACATTCACGCACCGTTCTTCCCGCGTTCGCCGGCGGGGGCTTGCGCCGTCCCGGTCGCGCCGTCAGAGTGCGCGCACCCACGACACCCTTCCCTCAGCCCCACAGGCCCCATGCAGATCGAGATCGTCACCATCGGCAACGAAGTGCTCTCCGGCCGCACCGTGGACACGAACTTCGCCTGGCTCGCGCGTGAACTCGAAGGCGTGAACGTGCAGGTGGGCTGGCACACGACGGTGGCCGACTCGGCGGACCGCATCGCCGAGGGCCTGGGCCGCGCGCTCGAACGCGCCGACGCGGTGGTGATGACCGGCGGGCTCGGGCCCACGCCCGACGACATCACGCGCAAGGTGGTGGGCACCGTGCTGTCGCGCCCGCTGCAGCTCGACGAGGCGACGCTCACGTCCATCCGCGAGCGTGCGAAGCGCTCCGCCATTCGCGAGCGCGCGAAGCGCTTCAGCCGCAAGCTGCCGGCGTCGGTGGAGACCATGGCGCTGTTGCCGCGCGGTGCGGAACCGTGGCCCAACCCGGTGGGCGCGGCGCCGGGCATCCTGATCGAGCATCGCGGCAAGCCCGTGATCCTGCTGCCGGGCGTGCCCAACGAGATGGAGGCGCTGGCGCGCCAGTACGTGATCCCGTACCTGCAGAAGAAGAGCGGGCGCGTGGTGGAGTCGTTCACGCTGCGCACGTACGGGCCGCCCGAGAGCGTGCTGCACGAGAAGATCGGCCCGATGCCCAACGGCTGGCCGGGTGCGTCGCTGGCGTACCTGCCGAGCTGGTTCGGCGTGGACCTGCGCGTGACGGTGAGCGGCACGAACCCCGCCGAGGTGCACGACACGACCGACCGCGCGTACCGGGAACTGGAAGCGATCGTGCGGCCGGTGGTGTACGCCGAGGGCGGCCGCGCGATGGAGGAGATCGTCGGCGAGGCGCTGGTGCAGCGCGGCTGGAAGATCGCCACCGCGGAGTCGTGCACGGGCGGCCTGCTGGCGAAGCGCCTGACCGACGTGCCGGGCTCGTCGCGCTACGTGGACCGAGGGTTCGTGACGTACGCGAACGAGGCCAAGCTCGAGCTGCTGGGCGTGGACGCCGGCGACCTTGCGGCGCACGGCGCGGTGAGCGCCCCGATCGCGGAGCAGATGGCGCGCGGCGCCCGCGAGCGTGCGCGCGTGGACGTGGGCGTGGGCATCACCGGCATCGCGGGGCCCGACGGCGGCAGCGAGGACAAGCCGGTGGGCACCGTGTTCATCGCCGTGTCGTCGCCGCTGGGCGAGGCCGTGCGCGTGCACAAGATGGTGGGGCCGCGGTCGGTGGTGCGCGAGCGCGCCGCGCAGGCGGCACTCGACATGGTGCGCCGCCACGTGAAGGGCCTGCCGGTCGACCCGGGGTTCTAGGCGCCGGCGCGCCGGCCGTGCCACCGCTCGCGGGCGTGCTTCGAGGGCCGGCCGTGCGGCGTCGAGCTTCCGTCGGCGGAATCGGTGCGCTCGTCGGGCCGCGGCGACCCGAGTCTCGTTCGGCCCGTAGCGTGCCCTCGGCTCCCCGGCCTCCACCTTCGAGAACTTCCTTCATGCCCCGGATCCCCATTGCCGCCGGCCTGCTCGCCCTGCTTCACGCACTCGTCGCCGGTTCCGTTCAGGCCGCGCCGCCCCGGGTGATCCGCCTCGTTCCGCCACAGGGCGAGCGCACCGTCGCGGTCGGCCTCGACACGCTCGAGATGCACTTCGACGTGCCGATGGCGTCGTCCATCACCATCAACTCGGCCGACATGCCCACGATCACCGGCGCGCCCTCGTGGAGCGCGGACCACCGCGTGCTGCGAGTGCCCGTCAGGCTGGAGCGGGCGCACGCCTACCGGTTGGCGCTCAACTCGTCGTCGGACCACGGCTTCACGAGCCGGGCCGGGGAGCCGCTCGCGCCCGTCGTGTGGGCGTTTCGCACCGAGGGCGAGGCGCCGCCCGACGACTTCGACGCCCCGGGCCTGGGCGCGAGGCTCGCCGCGACGCGGGTCCAGTCCTCGTTCGCGGCCGGTCGACTGCGCGTGACCCGGCTCGACGTGCTGGAAGCGAGGATCCTGCTGGAGATGCGGGGGCGGCCGGACTCGCTCGTGGTCGAGCGGCTGGTGCGTGAGGTGTACGCACCGCACGCGGGCTTCTGGCGGGGCTACGTCGGCGACGAAGCGAGCTTCCGCGAGTGGGCGATGGGGGAACTGGTCGGCGAATCGCACCCCATCCGCCACCGCATCGCCGACGTGCTCGCGCTTCCGCTCGACAGCCTGTTCGCGGCCGCCGACGCGTGGCTCGCGCGCACGACCGGCCGCCATCCGCAGGGGCAATGGACGATCGTGTTCGGAACGGGCGCCACCAACATGGGCGGCATCGGAGCTGCGGGCATGCTGGTCGACTTCACGTTCCAGCCACCCGACGCACGCGCCGTGGCGGAGTTGCTCCCGCACGAGCTCACGCACCAGGTGCACGGCCGGCGCCCGCACGATCCCGACGGCGACACGGTGCTGGGGCGCATCGTGTCGGAAGGCCTTGCGTGCTACGCCGCGTGGGTGCACGGCGGCGGTGCGCGCAGCGTGGCCGACTGCCTCGGCTACGACGACACGACGTACGCCGCGGCGCTCGCGCACGAATCGGTGCTCGCCGACAGCGCGCGGGCCCTGCTGGGTTCGCGCCGGCGCGAGGACGACCTGCGGGTCGCGTCGCGGTCGCAGTCACTGATCGAGGGCGGGCCGGAAGCGGCGGGCTACTTCCTGGGCTTCCGCCTCGTGCAGGCCTACGTCGCCCGGAGGGGGCCGGGGTCGTGGACGGAGGTGCTGCGACTTCCGGTGCGCACCGTGGTGGAGCGTGCGCGATATCGCGACTGGGCCGGTGCCGTGCGCGCCGGGTAGCGCCCCGCGGACGAGCGCGGCGGGTGCCCTCGCGCGCGCCGTCGCGTAGCATGCGCGCGTGCGACTGTTCCTCGCCGTGTTCCCGCCCGCGTCGGTGCAGGCCGACGCCGACGCCGCCATCGCCGCGCTGCGCCATGCGCCCGGCGGGAGCGGCGTGTCGTGGGTGAAGCGCGACAACCTGCACTACACGCTGCGCTTCCTGGGCGAGCTGGGCGAGGACGGCGGCCGGCGCGCCGAGCGCGCGGCGCGCGAGGCGGCGGCGAAGCACGCACCGTTCGACGCGGCGCTCGGGGCGCTCGGCGCGTTCCCGAAGCCGGATCGCGCGCGCGTGCTGTGGGCGGGGCTCTCGCAGGGCGATGCGCCGTTCCGCGCGCTCGCGCGCGACCTCGAGGCGGCGCTGCGCGCGCAGGGCTTCGAGCGCGCGGACAAGCCGTTCGCGCCGCACCTCACGCTGGGGCGCGTGCGCGACCGCGACGCCGACTGGAGCGCCGCGCTGGCGGCCGCGAAGGCGCCGAGCGCGCCCTGGCGCGTGGGCGAGCTGCGGCTCGTCAAGAGCACGCTCACGCCCAAGGGCTCGATCTACGAGACGGTGGTGCGGGCGGAGCTCCTGGGTGAAGCCGCGGGCGGGTAGCGCCCGCGCGCCGCCGGCGTGAGCTGGCCGCGGGCGCCGCACCCCGGCACCCGATCGCCCGCGATTCGTTCCCCCGGGGGATTCTCCGCTTGTGGCGATCGTGCCCGGTTCGACACACTTCACGCCGCGCTCGAGGCGGAACCCCCGATCCGGCCCGTAGGCACCGTCGGTCCTCCACGAGGAGAGATCCCATGCGCGGCGCACGCTCGCTCGCAGTGCTCCTGGCCAGCTGCACACTCATCGCCCACACACCACTCGCGCACGCGGCGTGGCCCGACGACCGCTACGTGGATCTGGGGCGGCTCGGCAGTCTCGGCACGACGGACGCGTTCATCGCGCCAGCGAGCCAGCCGGGCGAGCTGTTCTCGTGCTTCTACACGCAGGGTGGCGGCGCGTGGAACATCCAGCGCTTCGGCACCGACGGTCTCCCGTCGTGGACGGGCGGCGGCACTCCGCTGGTCGGCGAGGCCGGGACCTACCTGCATCACCTCTTCATCGGCTCGGCCTACGTGCCCGACGACCAGAGCGGGCTGCTGCACGCATTCGCGACCACCCCCAGTTCGGGCGGCGGCAATGCGCTTCGCTTGCAGCGCGTGAACCCGGACGGAACGTTGACTCCGCCCCCGCTCCAGTACCCGACCGCGTGGCGACTCGACACGCTCACGTCCCTGTCGAGTTGCCTGCCGGCCGGCACGTCCGACGGCGCCGGGGGTGCCTACGTGGTCTGGTACCGCTCGGGCCTGCGCATGGTGCGAGTGGACGCGAGCGGTGCGCGCGTCGCGCCGTGGCCCGACCGCGGGTGGCGGATTCCGGGCGCGCTCTCGCCGAGTTCGCTCTTCACGCCGCCGGGCGTCGCGCCCGACGGTGTCGGCGGCGTGCTCGTGGTGTGGGCGGACGATTCGGTGCGCGTGCAGCGGGTGAACGCGGACAGCATGCGCTACTCCGGCTGGCCGGCGGCGGGACTGGCGCTGGCCCCGCTCACGCTGGGAGTCAACCAGGACGGCACGTTCACGCTCGTGCCCTCGGGGCTCACGCACGTCATCGCGCTCTGGTGCGAGGGGGCGGGCCCGCCCGGGCGTCGGATCATGGCGCAGCGTTTCTCGCTGGAGGGCGTCCGCGATCCGGCATGGCCCGCGGAGGGCCGACGGGTCGACTCGTGGGCGCCGGATGTCGACTGGTTCGGCTATCTGTTCCGTTGCCTGCCCGACGGCGAGGGCGGCGTGCTCGCCGGCTGGCAGTCCGCCGCGGACTACAAGCTGGGGGGCGTGCGCGCCGACGGCACGCTGGTGCCGAGCTTCGTGGCCCTGACCCGGAGCGAGGTCTACGGCAACAACTCTACGACCCCCATCCGCGTCGGCATGGCGGCCGGGCGCAACGGCGGCGTGGAGCTGTTCTGGCGCGGCCTCACCGGCGGCGTGCGCGGGCGCTGGTACGACCGGGGCCTTCAGCTGGACCCGTCACCGGCCCTCGCCGAGGTCGAAGTGCGCACGCTTGCCGAGATGGCGGCGACGCCGTTCGAGGTGACCGCCGTCCGCGCGGCGCGCAGCGACGACATGGGCGGCGCCTACCTGATCTGCGAGGGCGTGGCGCCGAGCACGCTGCCGCCCACGGGCAGCGGCATCCTCATGCACGCCACGCAGCGCGGCGTGATCGGTGTGCCGCCACGCGCGGCGCGCTTCGATCTCACGCGGCCGGCGCCGAACCCGGCGCGTCGCGCCGAGGGCGTGTCGCTGCGCTTCGCGATCCCTCGCACGGGGCACGTGCGCGTGCAGGTGCTCGACGTCGCCGGCCGCGTGGTGCGGACGCTCGTGGACGACGGCGTGCTGACCACCTACTCGGGATCCGAAGCGGGTCTCGAACTGGCGCCTCGCTGGGCTGGGTGTGCCGCCCGCGGCCGGGTGGTCCCCCCCGGGCTCTACAACGAGAGGGCTCCCCTCGACGGCCGCGCGGCCGTCCAGCGCGACGCGCTGGTGGACTGAACCGCGACCGACCGCGGCGATGCCGGGGCGGGGTCTCCGCCTCGCCACGGCGTGCGCCGGCCCCGCTCGAGGGCTGCCGGCCGGATTTCACCCCGGGCTGACCCCGATCCCGGTTCGGACCCCTGTAATTGCCCCCCGGCCTACTGCCCAAATCGCGTAATATGCCGCCCGTTCAGGAGAAACGGGGGCGCTGGCGTGACGTCGGCGCTTCCCGGGGTGGCCCCCACCGGCGGAAGCACGAGTCGGCCGCCGGGGGCCCGCCCGCAGATCCCCGCCCGTCACACGCAGCCCCTGCGAAGGAGACGCAGTACATGAACTTCACCCCGCCGTCCGCCAAGGAGAGGTCGAAGGCGCTGGACCTCGCGCTGCAGCAGATCGAGAAGCAGTTCGGCAAGGGCGCCATCATGAAGCTGGGCGAGGGCAACGAGGCGCCCGGCATCGAGACCATCCCGACCGGTTCCATCGGCCTCGATCTGGCGCTGGGCGTCGGCGGCGTGCCGCGCGGCCGCATCGTCGAGATCTACGGCCCCGAATCGAGCGGCAAGACCACGCTCTCGCTCACGATCATCGCCAACGCGCAGCGCGCCGGCGGCAACGCCGTCTTCATCGACGCCGAGCACGCGATGGATTCCAGCTACGCCCAGAAGCTCGGCGTGGACATCGCCAACCTGCACGTGGCCCAGCCCGACACCGGCGAGGAGGCGCTCGAGATCGCCGACACGCTCGTGCGCTCGGGCGCGGTGGACATCGTGGTGATCGACTCGGTGGCGGCGCTCGTGCCGCGCGCCGAGATCGAAGGCGAGATGGGCGACTCGCACGTGGGCCTGCAGGCGCGGCTCATGTCGCAGGCGCTGCGCAAGCTGACCGGCTCGATCAACAAGAGCAACACCACGGTCATCTTCATCAACCAGATCCGCATGCAGATCGGCGTGATGTTCGGCAACCCCGAGACCACCGCCGGCGGCCGCGCGCTCAAGTTCTACGCGTCGGTGCGCCTGGACATCCGTCGCATCGCCACGCTGAAGGAAGGCGACACGGCGATCGGCAACCGCACCAAGGTGAAGGTGGTCAAGAACAAGGTCGCCGCGCCGTTCCGCGAAGCCGAGTTCGACATCCTCTACAACGAGGGCATCTCGCGCGAGGGCGAGCTGATCGACTACGCCGTCGACAAGATGGTGATCAGCAAGGCCGGCACGTGGTTCAGCTTCGGCGACGAGCGCCTGGGGCAGGGCCGCGAGAACACGCGGCTGTTCCTGCGCGAGCACGCCGACGTGCGCAAGAAGATCGAGACCAAGCTGTACGCGGCGCTGGGTCTCAAGCTGCCGGGCGGCGAGGCGGCTGCGGCCGCAGCGCCCGCGCCGGCGGCACCCGCGGCGGCCAACGGCGCGACCGTGGCCAAGCCCGGCGTGGCGAGCGCGCCTCCCGCGCGCCCGCAGCCCGTGGCCGCGGTGAAGGACGCGCGGCGGTAGGAGTTCCGGCGGGGGCGGCGCGGGCCGCCCCCGCGCGGACTCGCACCGGGAGATCCACCGACATGTGCGCGTGGAGCCGACGCCGCGACCCCGACGCCGAGCCGATCGACGACGCGGATGCCGCGCGTGAGGCGGCGCTCAAGCTGCTCGATCGCACGCGCCGCACGCGCGTCGACCTGGAGCGGCGGCTCGCCGACAAGGGCTTCACGCCGAACGCCACCGCCGAGGCGCTCGACCGGTTGACGCGCGTGGGGCTTATCGACGACGCCGAGTTCGCGCGGGCGTTCCTCGCCGGCCGCTGGGGCCGCCGTCCCGCGGGCTGGTCCCGCCTTCGGCAGGAGTTGCGCGCGAAGGGTGTGGGTGACGACGCGATCGAGTCGGCGCGTGAGCAGGTGGTGCAGCGGGACGGAGGCGTGGACGAGTTCGCCACCGCGTCGAAGCTTGTGGCCCAGGCGCGCAAGCGGATGGCGGGGCTCGATGCGCAGAAGCAGCGCCAGCGGATCTACGCGCTGCTCGCGCGCCGCGGCTACGACGGCGACCTGGTCCGGCGCGTGCTGGCGATTCGCGACGACGAGGACGAGGCGGGCGAGGACTGACGCCGTCGACCGGTCTCACGCGAAGCGGCCACCCTCGATCGGGGGTGGCCGCTTCGCGGAAGCGACCTGTTCCCAGGTCGCCGGGCTCACGGAGTCATGCACCGGGAGCCGGGAGCGACGGAACCGCGCCGATCGCAGGCACCGGATCATGACCGATTCGGGCTAGCGATAGATGACCTTGAGGCGGCCCCAGCTGCGGCCGACGGCCGACGTGGCGCACGAGATCTGCACCGGGTTCGTGCAACCCGCGCCGAAGTTGGACACGCGCAGGTGCGACTGCGACGCGCCGGTGTCGTGGCGGCCGACGAGGAAGCCCGTGTTCGGCTGCCCGCCCGAGGTGCAGTACAGGATCGGCGACGTTTCGCAGCCCAGCATGGGCGTGGTGAACGTGAAGCTGTACACGCCGACCGCGCCCCGCGTGGCCGTCAGCACGACGTTGCCCGTGACCGAGTTCTTCACGATCACCTGGATCGAAGCGTCGGTGCCGCCATTCGCGCAGTTGGTCGCCTGGTCGATCGTCACGACATAGGACTGCCCCGGCTGGACGTCCCACGCTTCCACGTTCGGGCCGGTGGGGCCGGCGACGCACGCGCTGGCCACGGGGACCACGCTCACGAGCCGGGCGTTGGCCTGTGCCGTCTGGGGGAGAAGCGACCACGTGGCGAGCGCCACGCCGAGAGCGAGGAAGCGATACCGCATGTGTGTCTCCGCGACGGGGGAGGGTCGGTGAGCGGGCGCCGTCCGGGAGGCGTGGCCGGCGTGCCGCGGGCGAGAGTCCGTCGCTGGACTCCGGGGGGGCCGAAAGTGTGCGCGCTGTCCACCCCGGAGTCAGCAACAAAGTCGTTCCGATCGGCCCGTCGGAACGTCCCGGCAACCGGCAACCTTCCGGCCGGGCCCCGCTCGGGCCGCACCGCCCGCGCGGGCATGTCGTTGCCGTGCTATAGGTACGCGGATCGCACTCGTTTCCCGCCCGAACTGGAGTCGTCCATGGCCAAGACCCAGCCCCGCACCATGCCCGGCGTGATGGAGCTGCTGCCGCGGCAGCAGGTGGCGTTCCAGCGCATGCTGGCCACCATCCAGTCCACCTACGAACGCTTCGGCTTCGTGCCCGTCGAGACGCCCGCCATCGAGCTGTCGAACGTGCTGCTCACCAAGACCGGCGGCGAGACCGAGCGGCAGGTGTACTGGGTGCAGTCGGCCGGTTCGCGCGCGCAGGGCTACGAGCCCGACCTGGCGCTGCGCTTCGACCTGACGGTGCCGCTCGCGCGCTACGTGGCGCAGCACGAGCACGAGCTGGCATTCCCGTTCCGGCGCTACCAGATCCAGCGCGTGTACCGCGGCGAGTCGGCGCAGAAGGGCCGCTACCGCGAGTTCTACCAGTGCGACATCGACGTGATCGGCAAGGACAAGCTCGATCCGGCGGTCGACGGCGAGATCCCGGTGGTGATCGGGCACGTGTTCCGCGCGCTCGACGTGGGCGACTTCACGATCTCGATCAGCAACCGGAAGCTCCTGCTGGGGCTGCTCGAATCGCTGGGCGTGGACGACGCCGAGCGCCGCACGCTGGTGCTGCGCGAGGTGGACAAGCTCGACAAGCGCGGCCGCGACGCCGTGCGCGAGTCGCTGACGCGCGAAGGCGCCGCCACCGAGACGTCGCCCGCGCGGCCCGCGCTGCTCGACGCGGCGGCGGCCGAGCGCGTACTCGCGTTCGTGGAGACGCCGGGCACGCCCGCCGAGGTGATCCGCGCGCTCGAGGGCATGGGCGTCGCGCACGAGACGTTCGCGCAGGGCCTCGCCGAGCTGCGCGCGGTGGTGGAGACCGTGGACGCGCTCGGCCTGCCGGCGAAGAACTACAAACTGAACCTGGCGATCGCGCGCGGGCTCGACTACTACACGGGCACCGTGTACGAGACGTTCCTCGACGCTCACCCCGGCATCGGCAGCGTGTGCTCGGGCGGGCGTTACGACAACCTCGCCGAGCACTACACGAACTCGAAGCTGCCGGGCGTGGGCATCTCGATCGGCGCGACGCGGCTCTTCTACCAGTTGCTCGAAGCCGGCCTCGTGAAGGACCCCGAGAGCAGCGTGACGGTGCTGGTGGCGGAGTTCGACGCCGCGCAGCGCACCGACAACCTGGCGCTCGCGTCGCGGCTGCGCGAAGCGGGTGTGAACACCGACGTGCACCTGCAGGGCGCGGGTCTCAAGAAGCAGTTCGCCTACGCGAACAAGGCGGGCATCCCGTTCGTGGCGATCCAGGGCCCGGCCGAGAAGGAAAAGGGTGTCGTGCAGCTGAAGGACCTCGCCGCCGGCACGCAGCAGGAACTGACGCCCGACGCTCTCGTCGCGGCGCTGAAGGCGCGCGCGGGGAGGTAGCGGCGGCGCGGGGTTCGCGCCGCCCTGCGGTTCGAGACGCCGCGGGCGGCGCGGGAGGCGCTGCCGTCGAGCCGTATCGCGTCGCGACGCGAGGGCGCGCGACCCGCGGCGGGAGCGCCATGCCCCCGCGAGCGTCGAGGGGCGCCGTCGCGGTGCGTCCGGCCCCCCCGCGGGCACCCTCCCGGCCCTGACTCGCGCCATCCTTTCGGCTATCTTCCCGCGGATTCCCAACCCACTGTCCGGGTCCGCCGGCCGCGCCCCGACGCGCGCCGGCCATTCCGCCGGGAGACGCATGTCCGACCTCACGTTCAAGACCGCGGCCACGCTCCGCCGCGAGTTCCTCGACTTCTTCGTGCGCCACGGCCACGCCGAGGTGCCGTCGTCTCCGCTGGTGCCGCACGGCGACCCGACGCTGCTGTTCACCACCGCCGGCATGGTGCAGTTCAAGCCGTACTACTCGGCCACGGGCGACGTGCCGTACACGCGCGCGACCTCGGTGCAGAAGTGCCTGCGGCTGGTGGATCTCGACAACGTGGGGCTGACGCCGCGCCACGACACGTTCTTCGAGATGCTCGGCAACTTCTCGTTCGGCCCGCGCGCCAAGGGCGCGTACTTCAAGGCCGAGGCGATCGACTTCGCGTGGGAGTTCGTCACGAAGACGCTCGGCCTGCCGGTGGAGCGGCTCTACGTGTCGGTGTTCGAGGGCGAAGGCAAGCTGCCGCGCGACGACGAAGCGATCGGCATGTGGCAGAAGAAGGGCGTCAAGGCGGACCACATCGTGGCGCTGGGCCGGAAGGACAACTTCTGGGGACCCGCCGGCGGCGCGGGCGCGTGCGGGCCGTGCAGCGAGATCTACTTCGACCTGGGCGAGAAGCGCCCGGACTACCTTCCCGAGGGCGCGTTCTGGGGCGAGTCGCCGGGCGACCCGGGCGACCGCTACATGGAGTTCTGGAACCTGGTGTTCCCGCAGTTCGACGCGCAGCCCGACGGCACGCTGACGCCGCTCGCGAACCCCGGCATCGACACGGGCATGGGCATCGAGCGGCTCGCGCTGATCCTGCAGGGCCGCAACACGATCTTCGAGACCGACGTGTTCGCGCCGCTCGTGGACTCGGTGCTCGCGCACGCGAAGCTGACCGACGCCAACCGCAAGGCGGCGGTGCGCGACGCGCGCATCATCGCCGACCACGTGCGCGCGCTGACGTTCGCGATCGCCGAGGGCGCGCTGCCGGGCAACGAGGGCGCGGGCTACGTGCTGCGCCGCCTGCTGCGCCGCGCGGTGACGCGCGGGCGTTCGCGCCAGAGCCTGGGGCTGCACGAGGCGTTCCTCGCGCCGGTCGCCGAGAAGGCGATCGACCTGTTCGGCGGGCACTACACCGAGCTCACGCGCAACCGCGAGCGCATCGAGCGCGTGCTCGCGCAGGAAGAGGAGAACTTCGGCCAGACGTACGAGGCCGGCATCACGCGGCTCGAGGAGCTGATCGAGAAGTCCGGCGGCCGGCTGGCCGGTGCGGACGCGTTCACGCTGCACGACACGTACGGCTTCCCGATCGAACTCACCGAGGAGATCGCGGCGTCGCGCGGCGTGCAGGTGGACAAGGACGGCTTCGAGCGTGCGATGGACGAGCAGCGCCAGCGCGCGCGCGCGGCCAGCAAGTTCGCGAAGGACGACGCGGGCGAGCGGCTGCCGTGGACCGTGGTGAAGACGGGCGCCGACTCGGCGTTCCTGGGCTACGACGCGACGAGCGCCGACGGCCTGTCGCTGATGCGCTGGCGCGAGCGTGGCGAGGAACTGGAACTGGTGCTCGACCGCACGCCCTGCTACGCCGAGTCGGGCGGCCAGGTGGCCGACCGCGGCGTCATCGTGGGGGGCGGCGCGCGCGTGGAAGTGACGCACGTCTACAAGGAAGCGGACGGCATCGTGCACCGCGGCCGGCTGGTGAGCGGTACGCGGGACGCACTGATCAAGTCGGGGCAGTCGGGCTCGCTGAGCGCGCTCGTGGATCCCGGCCACCGGCTGCCCACCGAGCGGCACCACACGGCGACGCACCTGCTGCACGCGGCGCTGCGCAGCACGCTGGGCACGCACGTGCACCAGGCGGGCTCGCTCGTGGCGCCCGACCGGCTGCGCTTCGACTACGCGCACTTCGAGGCGCCGAGCCCCGAACAGCTCGCCACGATCGAGCGGATCGTCAACGAGTGGGTGCTCGCGAACCGGCCGGTGTCGTGGAAGGTGATGCCGATCGACGAAGCGAAGAAGCTGGGCGCGATGGCGTTGTTCGGCGAGAAGTACGGCTCCGAGGTGCGCATGGTCACGGTGGACGGCGTGGGCGACGCGATCGCGCCGAGCCGCGAGCTGTGCGGCGGCACGCACGTGGGGGCCACGGGCGAGATCGGCGCGTTCACGCTGGTGTCCGACGCGGCGATCGCGAGCGGCGTGCGGCGCGTGGAGGCGCTGGCCGGCGAGGCGGCGCTCGCGTGGCTGAAGGGCGAGCGCGAGACGCTGGCGCGCGCGGCGCACGCGCTGCAGACGGCGCCGTCGCAGGTGCCCGAGCAGATCGAGAAGCTCAAGGCCGAGATCGCGGCGCTCAAGAAGTCGCAGGCCGAGCAGTCGAAGATGGGCCTGGAGCAGGAGTTCGAGAAGCTGGTGGCGGGCGCCACGGCGGCGGCCGGCGGCAAGTGGATCGTGGCCGAGATCACGGCCACGGCCGACACGAACGCGGTGCGCGACGCGGCCGACAAGCTGCGCGGACGGCTCGGTCGCGGCGCGGCCGTGCTGGCCATCCAGAACGACGGCAAGCTGTCGTTCCTGGCCGCGGTCACCGACGACCTCGTGGCCGAGAAGAAGCTCCGCGCCGACGAGTTGGTGCGCGCGGTGGCGCAAGTGACGGGCGGTTCGGGCGGCGGCAAGCCGCACCTGGCGCTCGCGGGCGGCAAGGACGCGGGCAAGCTGGCGGCGGCGCTCGACGAAGCGCGGCGCCGGCTGACGGAAGCGCTGGGCGCGGCGTGATCACGCCGCTGGGCGCGGCGGCGTGCTCGACCGGCGCCCGGAGGAGGGCCTGATGTTCGGACTGAGCTGGGGCGAGATCATCGCGATGCTGGTGGCGGCGATCGTCGTGATCGGCGGACTCGTGTACCTGCGGAGGATGGAGTGAAGGCACTCGTTCTGGCGGGCGGGCGCGGCACGCGCCTGCGGCCGATCACGCACACGCGGGCCAAGCAGCTCGTGCCGGTGGCGAACAAGCCGGTGTTGTTCTACGGGCTCGAGGCGATCGCCGCGGCCGGCATCAAGGAAGTCGGCATCATCGTGAGCGACCCGCGCGAGATGCTGCAGCCCGACCATCGCACGGGCGAGCTGGTGACCGTGCTCGTGAACAGCCAGGCCGAGATCCGCGCCGCGGTCGGCGACGGCTCGGCGTTCGGGCTGAAGGTCACGTACATCGAGCAGGAAGCGCCGCTGGGGCTGGCGCACGCGGTGAAGATCGCGGAGCCGTTCATGGCCGGCGACTCGTTCGTGATGTATCTGGGCGACAACCTCATCAAGGACGGCGTCACGCCGTTCGTGCGCGAGTTCGAGGCCGAGAAGCCCGACGCGCAGATCCTGCTCGCGAAGGTGGCGCGTCCGTGGGAGTTCGGCGTGGCCGAGCTGCAGGGCGAGCGCGTGGTGCGGCTGGAGGAGAAGCCCAAGCAGCCGCGAAGCGACCTGGCGCTGGTGGGCGTGTACCTGTTCACGAGCTCGATCTTCGACGCGGTGCGCGCGATCCAGCCGAGCCCGCGCGGCGAGCTCGAGATCACCGACGCGATCCAGCACTTGATCACGAGCGGCCGCAACGTGCGTTCGCACGTGATCCGCGGCTGGTGGAAGGACACCGGGCGCGTGGAAGACCTGCTCGAGGCCAACCGCATCGTGCTCGCCGACCTCGTCACCGACGTCCGCGGCCGCGTGGACGAGCACACCGTGATCGAGGGGCCGGTGTTCGTGGGCGAGGGCTCCGTGGTCACGCGCTCGCACCTGCGCGGACCGCTCGTCATCGGCGCCGGCGCGAAGCTGGACGAGGCCTACGTGGGGCCGTTCAGCGCGATCGCCGACGGCGTGGAGCTGACGGGCTGCGAGGTGGAGCATTCGATCGTGCTCGACCGCAGCGTGATCCGCGACATTCCCGGGCGCATCGAGTCCAGCCTGATCGGACGCGACGTGGTGGTCACCAGCACCGAGGCGCGCCCGTCGGCGCACCGCCTGATGCTGGGCGACACGAGCCGGGTGGAGCTGGCTTGAGGGTGATGATCACCGGCGCGGGCGGCATGCTCGCGCAGGCGATGCGTCCCGCGCTCGAGTCCCGCGGGCACGAGGTGATCGGCGTGTTCGAGGACGACGCGCAGTCGGCGCGCTTCGCGGGCGTGCTCGCGCAGCGGCGCGTGTACGCGCTCGGCAGCGAGCCCGACGGCGCCACGCTGCGCGCCATGGTGCGCGTGGATCGCCCCGAGTGGATCCTGCACTTCGCGGCGTGGACCGACGTGGACGGCTGCGAGGTGGATCCGCGGCGCGCGTACCTGGCGAACGCGGCGGGCAGCGAACACGTGGCGCTGGCCGCGCGCGACGCGGGCGCCGACCTGCTCGCGATCTCCACCGACTACGTGTTCGGCGGCAACGGTGCGCGGCCGTGGCTCGAGGACGACCCGATCGCACCGCAGTCGGTGTACGCGCGCACGAAGTGGCAGGGCGAGGAGGCCGTGCGTCAGGCCAGCGAGCGGCACACGATCGTGCGCACGGCGTGGCTCTACGGCGCCGGCGGGCGCAACTTCGTGGACACGATCCGCGGTCGGCTCGTGCAGGGCCAGCCGGTCTCGGTGGTCACCGACCAGCGCGGCTGCCCCACGTGGACCGCGGATCTGGCCGAGGGGCTGTGGCGCCTGATGGACGCGCGCGCGCGCGGCACGTACCACCTGGTGAACTCGGGCGAGTGCACGTGGTTCGAGTTCGCGCAGGCGATTCGCGAGGCGGCGGGCGCGACGGCGGCGGTGTCGCCCACGACCTCGGAGGCGTTCGGGCGGCCGGCGGCCCGGCCGGCGTATTCGGTGCTGGATTGCGGGAAGTTCGAGCACACGACGGGCTGGCGCATGCCGGACTGGCGCGATGCACTCGGGCGCTACCTGGCCACGCTCAGTTCGTGAGCCGTTTCGGCCGATAGGGAGGGATCATGGCGGTGCGACGCAGGGAATCGGGTCCGCTGGAACGGGCGGCGCGGACGACGCTTCGCGACGCGGGGCGCGCGATGGCGCGCCTCGAGCGGGAGTGCTCCGACGCGGTGGCCGCGGCCGCCGAAACGCTGATCGCGTGCCTGGAGAACGGGGGCACCGTGTACTTCTGCGGCAACGGCGGCAGCGCCGCCGACGCACAGCACCTGGCGGCCGAGCTGCAGGGCCGATACTTCCTCGACCGCCCGGCGCTCGCGGCCGTCGCGCTCACGGTGAACACCTCGTCGCTCACGGCGATCGGCAACGACTACGGCTACGCGCAGGTGTTCTCGCGCCAGCTCGAGGGGCTCGGCGCGCCGGGTGACGTGCTCGTGGCGATCACCACGAGCGGCGGCTCGGAGAGCATCCGCCGTTGCGTGCACGTGGCGCAGAAGCTCGGCATGACCGTGGTGGGCATGACGGGCGAAAAGGGTGGCGAGTTCGCCGCGTCGTGCGACGTGGCGCTGGTCACGCCCAGCGCGATCACGCCGCGCATCCAGGAGGGCCACATCGCCATGGGGCACACGGTGTGCGAACTGGTGGAGCGCGCGCTGTTCCCGCCGCCGCCGCCCGCGCCCGCGAAGCCGAAGCGGCCCGCGCGGGCGCGCCGGGCGGCCACGCCGACGCGCGCGCGCAAGCGGCCGCGAGGAGCGTCCCGGTGATCTTCGCCGCCGTCGAAGCCCTGCGCCCCAAGCAGTGGACCAAGAACCTGCTGCTGTTCGCGGGCGTGATCTTCTCGCAGAACCTCGCGAACGGTTCGCTCGTGGCGCGCGCCGCGGCGGGCTTCGCGGCGTTCTCGCTGTTGTCGGGCTCGGTGTACGTGCTGAACGACCTCATGGACGTGGAGGCCGACCGCCAGCACGTGAAGAAGCGCAAGCGCCCGATCGCGTCGGGCCGGCTGCCGGTGCCCGTGGCGTGGGTGATGCTGCCGCTGCTCTACGTGGCGGTGGGCGCGATCGCGTGGTGGCTCGGCGCGCCGTTCGCGATCGTGGCCGGCATCTACCTGGTGAGCAACCTGCTGTACAGCTTCTGGCTCAAGCATCACGTGCTGATCGACGTGTTCCTGATCGCGAACGGCTTCGTGCTGCGCGCGATCGCCGGCGTCGAGTTGCTGCGGCCGATCGACGCCACGATCCAGCTGTCGCCCTGGCTCATGGTGTGCACGTTCTTCGGTGCGCTGTTCCTGGGGTTGTCCAAGCGCCGCCGCGAGCTCGCGAACGCGGGGCAGGGGGCCACGCAGCAGCGCGCGGTGCTGCGCAACTACACGCCCGAACTGCTCGACGGTCTGCTGAACGTGTCGGCCTCGGCCGCGCTGATGGGCTACGCGCTCTACACGATCTGGCCGGGCACGGTGGACAAGTTCCACACCGAGGCACTGCTCTACACGGTGCCGTTCGTGGCGTACGGCCTGTTCCGCTACTTCTACCTGGTGCGCGTGTCGGAGACGAGCGAGGACCCCTCGATGGTGCTGCTCACCGACCGCCCCCTGCAGATCACGGTGGTGCTGTACCTGGCCTCGGTGGTCTGGCTGCTCTACGGCCGGTCGTGATGCGCGCGCGCCGCACGCCGCCGCGGCGCGTGCTGGTGGACGCGCGCGCGAAGCTGAACCTGGGACTCCTCGTCGGGCCGCCACGCGACGACGGCTTCCACGACCTGGTCACGTTCTTCCAGTCGATCAGCCTGCACGACACGCTGGTGGCGGAACGCGCGCGTTCGGGCTTCACGCTGCGCGTGCGGCACGAGAACGCGGCGGTGCGCGGCGCGTTGCCGGCGACCGCCCGGCGCCACATTCCCGCGGGCGAGGACAACCTCGTGCTGCGCGCGGCGCGCCTGACCGCGGAGCGGCTGGGCCTCGCCGGCGGGGCGCGGTTCACGTTGATCAAGCGCATTCCTTCTCAGGCCGGGCTCGGCGGCGGCAGTGCCGACGCGGCCGCGGCCGTGATCGCGATGGCGCGGCTCCACGGCGCGAAGCCGACGGCCGCCGAACGGCTCGCGATCGCGAGCGTGCTGGGTTCCGACGTGCCGTTCGCGATCTCCGGCGGGAGTGCACTGGGACTCGGGCGGGGCGAGCGTCTGCGACGCGTGCGTTTGAGCAGCGGCTTCCGCGCCGTCGTCGCGATGCCGCCATGGCACGTGTCGACGCGGGACGCTTTTGCGCGGATCGATGGAGCCAAATATGGCTTGACAGCATGGGGCCGCCACCTAAGATCCGCGGCGAACCTTGCGCGCGCGCGTGTAAGTCCTTCTCGCGCACTCGCTCTGGGCAACACGTTCGAACGGGTGCTTGGTGATCGTCGGGCCGACTTCGAGGATCTGAGCGCGCGATTGCGCGAGGCTGGTCTCGATTCGACTCGGCTGACCGGAAGCGGTTCGGCCGTTTTCGGTTTGGTCCCCCCTCGCACCTCGATCCGCGCGATCGTGTCCCGGTTCCGTGGGGACGAACCGCTGTTCGCGGTGCGTTCCATGGCGACGGGTTCACGAACGAAGACGCTGCTGTGACTTGAGCCGGAGGCACGGATGCCCAACACAGCTCGAGCAAGCCAGGTCCCGCTACGGATCGCCAGGGCGCACTCCCACGGTGTGCCGCCCAAACCATGGAAGGCTCCGAGGTGACTTCATGATCGAGATCACCGAGGTCAGGGTCTCACTTCGTTCCGACGACAAGCTCAAAGCTTTCGTCTCCATCACGTTGAACAACTCCTTCGTCGTGCGGGGGCTCAAGATCATCCACGGCAACTCCGGTTTGTTCGTCGCGATGCCGAGCCGCAAGCGTCCGGATGGCCAGCACCAGGACCTCGCCCATCCGATCAACGACTCGACTCGGAAATACCTCACCGAGATCGTCATGGCGGAATACGAAAAGGAGATGGCCAACCCGTCTCCGCGCCACCACGAGGAATCGCAGGCCTACTCGGACTGACGTACCGCCAGCGCCCCTCGATGCCGCCTACGGCCCCCGCCGCGGGCGGCCGATTCATGTCCGGCGGACGGCTTCTCGGGCCGGGCGCCGGCCCGCCGCAGGTGGCGGCGCCCCGGGCCCAAGCGCCGCCCTCGCCGGGAGCGACGCATCTCGCCCCCCGGGACGGTCGGCGGGCAGTGCCCATCGCCCGGTGACCGACCGCCGGACCGGCTCGATCGCGCGGCCGGCAGGCTGCCCTGCGGGGCGTGCGGCTTTGACTCCTTCCCGCGCGCCCCGTAGACTCCCGCCCGCTTTTCCCTTCCCAGCTGTTTCTCTGGGCCATCGGCTTTCACCCCGGCTCCCTGACTTCGCTCGCGAGGGAGACGGACCGTAACGGGATGCCCGTTCTGTTGGTGGGGCGTGGCCAAGCGGTAAGGCACGAGACTTTGGATCTCGCATTCGGAGGTTCGAATCCTCCCGCCCCAGCCAACCCGGGGCCCGGGGGAACGGCTTCCGCATTCGAGACTTGAGCGTGGATCGCACTTCCTCCGGGAGGTGCGGTTCCGCGGCTCGTGGAGGTCGCTCCGTTCGCGGAGCGGCGAGGTGTCACTTCGTTCGGGCGCGGGGAGAACCCCCGCGAAGTCGACTACGCAGCAGGACGCGGGAGGCTCAGGCTTGGACCCGTGCCGTGTTTTCGCGGGGAACGCCAGTCGCAAGCTGGCGCAGGCGATCTGCGACAAGCTCAAGGTGCCGCTCGGCGACGTGGCCGTGACCACGTTCGAGGACGGCGAAGTCTCCGTACGGTTCAACGAGAACATCCGCGGTGGCGACGTGTTCGTGGTGCAGGCCACGAACGCCCCGGCGGATCACCTCATGGAACTGCTGGTCATGCTGGATGCCGCCAAGCGCGCCTCGGCGCGCCGCGTGACCGCGGTGATGCCGTACTTCGGCTACGCGCGCCAGGACCGCAAGGACCAGCCGCGCGCGCCGATCACCGCGAAGCTCGTGGCCAACGTGATCACGGTGGCGGGAGCCGATCGCGCGCTGACGATGGACCTGCACAGCGCGCAGATCCAGGGCTTCTTCGACATCCCGCTCGACCATCTCTACGCCGCGCCGGTGCTGGTGGAGCACTTCGCGGCCATGGCCATCCCGAACCTGGTGGTGGTCGCGCCCGACATCGGCAGCGTGAAGATGGCGCGCGCGTACGCCAAGCGGTTGGGGGCGGAACTGGCGCTCGTCGACAAGCGCCGACCCAAGGCCGACTCGGTCGAGGTCATGAACATCATCGGTGAGGTCGACGGCAAGAACGTCGTGATGTTCGACGACGTCGTGACCACCGCGCGCACGCTCTGCCAGGCCGCGGCCGCGATCCGCGCGCGCGGCGCCCGGAGCATCTACGCGGGTGTCACGCACGGCGTGTTCTGCCCCGGTGCCCTGGAGCGCATCGAGGAGTCGCCCATCACCGAAGTCGTCGTCACGGACACCGTCCAGCACGATTCCCGCACGCTCAGCGCCAAGGTGCGCGAGCTGACCGTGGCGGGGCTGCTGG
>JBGAOB010000425.1:0-2368 GCA_044222045.1 Candidatus Eiseniibacteriota bacterium | reverse complement strand
ACCGCGTTCTCGAGCAGCGGTTGCAGCAGCAGGCCCGGCACCGGCACCGACTCCAGGCCGGGCTCGATGGCCTCCTCGAAGCGCAGCCGCTCGCCCAGGCGCGCCTTCTCGATGGCCAGGTACGAGCGCAGGAACTCGAGCTCCTCGGCGAAGCGGGCGTGTTCGCCGGTGGTGGCCGCGAGCGAGTGCCGGAACACGTCGGCCAGCCGCGTGACGATGTCCTCGGCGGCGCGTGGGTCCTCGGCGATCAGGGCGGCGATCGTGTTGAGCGTGTTGAACAGGAAGTGCGGGTGCACCTGCGCGCGCAGCGCGCGCAGCTCGGCGGCGGCCAGCTCGGCGCGCATGCGCTCGACCTGGCGCGCCCGTTCGACCGACACGCGGTAGAAGAGGCGCGCGTAGATCAGTCCGCCCACGAGCAGCGAGAACGCCATCGAGTAGAGCGCGGTGACGCTCCACGAGCGGCCGCCGGCGAGGAACGCGGGCTCGACCCAGCGGTCCACCACGAGCGCCGCGAGCAGCGAGGCCGACACGCTCACGAGCGCGAACAGCCCGCCTTCGCGCCACCACGGGTAGCGGCCGACCGGCGTACTCACGAACGCGCGCAGGCGCGGCACCAGCACGCGCTCGGCGAGCAGCGTGGCGAGCCGGATCGTGAACGAGAAGACGAGCGAGATCTTGTAGGCCAGCCAGTAGCCGTTGCCGTCCGCGTTCCACAGGGTGCCGAAGAAGAGCGCGAAGGGAATCGCCCACACGAGCGGCTGCCAGAGCACGTCGGTGAGCCGGGCGGTACGCCGGGGACTCGCGGCCGGGACGTCGTCGAACGTGTGGCTCATGGGTGGCAGTAGACCCGAGGCGGGGCGGGCCGCCAACCCGGCACCGGCCGAACCGTCGTTCGGGGGGGACGAACGGTCGCCCGCGCGCCCGGACGGCCGGTTCAGGCTCGGGGGGCGGGCGCGAGCACCCGCAGGGCCATCACGGTGATGTCGTCGCCGGCCTGGCCGCGAGCACCCGCAGCGCCATCACGGTGATGTCGTCGCCGGCTTCGACGCCGTCCAGGTGCGCGCGCACGCCCGCCAGCACGTGGTCGACCAGCCGCTCGGCGGACAGGTCGGCCGGCGCCGCCGCGAGGTGCGCGTACAGGCGCTCCTCGCCGTACATGTCGCCGTCGGCGTTCTCGGCCTCGCTGACGCCGTCGGTGTAGAACACCACGCGATCGCCGGGCGCGAGGGTGACCGTGTCCTCCTCGTACTCGGGGCCGTCGAGCATGCCCACCACGACGCCGCCCTTCTGCAGCAGCTCCTGTTCGCCGTTCGCGCGCAGGAGCACCGGGAAGTTGTGCCCCGCGTTGGTGAACCGCAGCGTGAGCGTCGGCTCGTGCAGCACCGCCAGGAAGAACGTCGCGAACTGGCCCGTGCTGGCGCGCTGGCAGGCGAGCGTGTTGATCGCGCGCATCATCGCGGCGGGCGAGCTCACGTTGCCCGCCTGCGTGCGCACGGACGCCTGCAGCATGCTGGACAGCAGCGCCGCGGGCACGCCCTTGCCCGAGACGTCGGCGATGGCGAGCAGCACGTCCTCCTCGCCGGCGGGCACGACGTCGTAGAAGTCGCCGCTCACTTCCTTGGAGGAGACGTTCGTGGCGTGCACTTCGGTGCGGGCGCGGCTCGGGAACTCCGACAGCAGGAACGAGCGCTGGATGCGGCGCGCGAGCTGCAGCTCGCGCTCGGAACCGGCCCGCTCCACGGACTCCTTGTGGTAGGACAGCGTCAGCGAGACGCCCAGGAAGAGCGCGCCGAACAGCAGGCAGTAGACGAGCACGGTGAGCATGCCGCGGGCGCTGCCGAGGAAGCCGGGCACGAACGTCGCGTTGAGCAGCACGGCGGCGGCCATGGTGCCGAACACCGCCATGCCCATGTAGGTGGCGGCCATCGCGATCGTGGACTTGCCGCGGTCGCGGAACGCCCCGGCGACGCGCCGCTCCAGCCAGTGCTTGGTGAACCACACCGACAGCATCGCGCACGTCGCGAACACCATCGAGACGCGGTAGAAGAGTCCGAACGCCGACAGCCGCGCGCCGAGCACGAGCACGAAGAAGCCGGCGAACGGCAGCGCCCAGACGGGCATCAGCAGGATCACGCGGCCGAGGTCGGCCCACGGCCCGAGGGCGCGGGCGGGTTTCTTGCGCGGCGCGGCCATCGCCTAGGGCGCCAGGCGCGCGCGCACCCAGCCGCGCGTGCGCTTCGTGTAGGCGAGCCGGTCGTGCAGGCGGTTCGCGCGGCCCTGCCAGAACTCGAAGTAGTCGGGCACCAGCCGCCAGCCGCCCCATTGCGGCGGCCGCGGCACGTCGCCGCCGGCGAACCGCGCGGCCGCG
>JBGAOB010000424.1:0-2370 GCA_044222045.1 Candidatus Eiseniibacteriota bacterium | reverse complement strand
ACTCGACGCAGGCCGGCGTGCGCGCCGTGACGCTGTGGTTCGCCGACGACAGCGGTGACTCGCTCGTCTCGGAGACGCGCGAGATGCTCGAGGCCGAGGACCTGCACGGGCGCGTCTCGTCGCTCGTCGCCGCACTCGGGCAGGGCCCGTCGCGCCGCGGGATCGCGGCGCTGCCGCCGGGCACGACCGTGCTGCACGCCTACCTCGACGACACCGGGCTGCTCACGCTGGACCTTTCGCGCGCGTTCCAGCAGGGTTTCCGCGGCGGCACCCGCGCCGAGGAACTCGCCGTGGGCTCGCTCGTGCGCACGCTCGGCGCCAACGTGCCCGAGGCGCACCGCGTGCTCGTGGTGTGCAACGGCGCGCCGCTCACGTCACTGGCCGGGCACGTTCCGCTCGACCGACCGCTCGATCTCCAGGACTGGCCGTAGACCCGAGGAGCTTCATGCCCGCCACTCACGATCCGCGTCCCATCGGAGTGTTCGACTCCGGCATCGGCGGCCTCACCGCCGTGCGGGAGCTGTTCCGCCAGCTGCCGCACGAGTCGGTCGTGTACTTCGGCGACACCGCGCGCCTGCCGTACGGCAACAAGTCCAAGGAAACGGTCACGCGCTTCTCGGTCGAGATCGCGTCGTTCCTCGTGCGCCAGAACGTCAAGTGCATCGTGGTCGCGTGCAACACGGCGTCGAGCCACGCGCTCGAGGCGCTGCGCGTGCGCTGGGAGCTGCCCGTGATCGGCGTGATCGAACCGGCCGCGAAGGCCGCGGTCGCCGCGAGCCCGCACGGCCTGATCGGCGTCGTCGGCACGCTCGCCACCGTGGGCAGCGGCGCGTACCTCGACGCGATCCACAAGATCGCGCCGGCGGCGAACGTGCTGTCGCGCGCGTGCCCGCTGTTCGTGCCGCTCGTCGAGGAAGGCTGGCTCGACCACAAAGTCACGCGCCTCGTGGCCGAGGAGTACCTCGCCGAGCTGCGCGCCGCGAACCTCGAGAGCCTGATCCTCGGCTGCACGCACTACCCGCTGCTCGCGCCGCTGCTGCACGAGCTGATGGGCCCGGCCGTGCACCTGGTCGACTCGGGCGCCGAAGCCGCGCGCGCGACCGCCCAGATGCTCGCCGAACGCGGCCAGCTCGCGCCCGACCCGGGCGCGAAGGGCGCGCACCACCACTTCTTCCTCAGCGACGAGCCGCGCCGCCGCAGCTTCGGCCGCGTCGCCCAGTCGTTCCTCGGCCGGCCGCTCCCGCACGTCACGGTGGTCGACCAGACCGACCTGCCGTGGTTCGAGCGCGCGCACGGACCGATCCACCCCGCCGGAGGTTCCTCGTCGTGACCCGCAAGCCCAAGCCGATCCGCGACCACGAAGCCGCGCCCGCCACCGAGGCGCCGTTCGCGCGCCACGACGGCCGCGCGCCGCGCCAGATGCGCCCGTTCAAGATCGAGCGGGGTGCGATGTCGCACGCCGAGGGCTCGGCGCTGGTGAGCATGGGCCGCACGCGCGTGCTGGTGAGCGCGAGCGTCGAGGAGCGCGTGCCCGGCTGGATGCGCGGCCAGGGCAAGGGCTGGGTGACGGCGGAGTACGGCATGCTGCCGCGCGCGACCGGATCGCGCACGCCGCGCACCAGCCAGACGGGCGGGCGCGCACAGGAGATCCAGCGGCTCATCGGCCGCTCGCTGCGCGCGGTCACCGACCTGGCCGCCTTCGGGGAGCGCACGATCACGATCGACTGCGACGTGCTCGAGGCCGACGGCGGCACGCGCACCGCGTCGATCAACGGCGCCCTCGTGGCGCTGCACGACGCGTTCGTCACGCTCTCCAACGCCGGCGCGCTCAAGAGCATGCCGCTGCGCGACGCCGTGTGCGCGATCTCGGTGGGCATCGTGAAGGGCGTGCCGTGCCTGGACCTGGACTACGTCGAGGACTCGGGCGCCGAGGTGGACATGAACATCGTGATGACGGGCGGCGGGCGCTTCATCGAGGTGCAGGGCACCGGCGAGGGCACCACGTTCGGCGACGACGACCTGCGCGCCATGATGCGGCTGGCGCGCGGCGGCATCCGCCGCATCGCCGCGTTCCAGCACCGGCTGCTCGGCGGCTCGGGACTGCTGCCGGAGGCCGCGAAGTGAAGTTCGTGCTCGCGACCTTCAACCGCGACAAGGCGCGCGAGCTGCAGGCGCTCCTCGACGTGCCGGGCCTGGAGATCGCGCCGCTGGCCGACTGGCCCGGCGCGACCGCGCCCGAGGAGGACGGCGCGACGCTGCTCGCCAACGCCCGCATCAAGGCCGCGGCGGCGCTCGCGCGCACCGGCCTGCCGGCGATCGCCGACGACACCGGGCTCGAGGTGGACGCGCTCGACGGCCGCCCGGGCGTGC
>JBGAOB010000049.1:11564-21769 GCA_044222045.1 Candidatus Eiseniibacteriota bacterium | reverse complement strand
CGTGCGCGGCAGGAAGCGCTCCTGCCGGTAGCACGGGATCACCACGCCGAGCGTCACGCGGGCCTCCCGCGGCCGCCGCGCGGCGCCGGTTCGGGCTCGGGCGAGAACGTGGCCAGCCCGAGCACCTCGTCGTACACCGCCTCGAACCCGTCGACCACGGCCTTCCACGTGTACTCGGCGCGCACCAGCTCGGCGCCGGCGCGGCCCAGGCGCGTGGCGCGATCGGGCTTGCGATGGAAGAGCTCCAGCGCGTCGGCGAGCGGCACCGGCTGGCCCGCGGGCACGAGTTGACCGTGCACGCCGTCCTCCATCACCTCGGGCACGCCGCCCACGGCCGTGGCCACCGTCGGTCGCGCGCGCACGAGCGCTTCGAGCAGCACCAGCGGCAGGCCCTCCCACAGCGACGGCAGCACCACCGCGTCCGCGGCGGCGAGCAGCGGGCCCACGTCGTCGAGCGCGCCGAGGAAGCGCACCTTCGTGCCGATGCCGAGTTCGTTCGCGCGCTGCTCGAGCGCTCCGCGCAGCGAGCCGTCACCCGCCACGGCGAGCGTGAAGTCGAGCCCGCGCTTCCACACCTCGGCGAGCGCGTCCAGCAGCACCGCGTGTCCCTTCTGCTCCTCGAGCCGGCCCGCCACCACCCACAGCGGGCGGATCAGCGACGCCGCGAAGCGCTCGCGCCACGCGCGCACCTCGGGCGCCTCGCGCGCGTCGTCGGGCAGGTCGGCGCCGTTCGGCACCACGCGTACGCGGTCGCGCGTCACGCCGTAGTCGCGCACGAGCGTGTCGGCCACGGCGCCGCACACCGCGGTCACCGCGTCGGCACGGTTCAGTTCGGAGCGCTTGAGCGCGCGCTGCCCCGGCGAGTGCGACGTGCCCACGATGTGCTCGGTCACCACCAGGTGCGGCACACCGGCGGCGCGCGCGAGCGTGGCCAGGTAGCGGTCGGCGGCCGGCCACACGTGGTGCACGTGCAGGATCGCCGGCTTCACGCCTCGCAGGCGCGACCACGTGGCCGAGCATGCCGCCGGATGTCCCAGCGCGAGTCCACCTCGGCGATGCGGTCCACCGCCAGGCCGCGCGCGGCGAGCGCGGCGGCGAACTCGTCGACGCCGGGTGCGTCCAGGGGCAGCCACACGCGCACGTCGAAGCGGTTCGGCGACAGCCGCGTGGCCAGTTCCCACACCACGCGCTCGGTGCCGCCCACCGACTGGCCGCTCTCGGCCAGCAGCACGCTGACGCGCCAGTCGTTCGGCGTCATGGCCGGGCGCCGCGGTGCCGGAAGGCGTGGACGACGGACTGACCAGGCCGGCGCGTGCCGACCCGCTGCCTCGCTCAAACCTCGCGTTCCGCGTCACGGCGTCCCCCGTACGTGCCGGTCACCCGCCGACCCGCGCAGCAACTCGGCCTGCGGGTGCGTTCGTCGAGAAGCTTCGCGAAGCGATCCTCCGGATCGAGGTCCTCGGGACGCGACACGATCACCGAGGCGCCCGGCGTTCCGCCAGCGCCGTCGCTGCCGCGGCCGCGCAGGATCCTCGGTCAGCCCGGCCACAGCGCTGCACCCAGGGCCGTCCCGCGCGTAGTACTCCACGGCGTCCACCGCGCCGGCCGCGATCACGCGCTCGCCGGGCCGCCGGTGCTCGCGCACCACGGCCATCGCGCCGCGGTAGTCCTCGCGCCCGTACGCCGGGTCGAAGTACAGGTGCGCGAGCGACACCAGCGACAGCGCGATGGCCACCGACGCGAGCAGCCAGCGCCACGCGCGGCGCGCGTCCACGAGCCCGACGACCGCCACCAGCAGCAGGCACGGCGCGGTCACCGCCACGTAACGCGGGTTGAACACCTTGAAGTTCTGCACCGCATCGCTCACCGCCACGAACGGCGCGACGCACCACACGAGCGCTTCGGGAAGCCGCCGCCGCCGCGCCAGCCCCCGGAACCCCATCGCCAGCAGCGCGCCCCAGCCCAGCGCGACCGCGCCGAGTTCCACGGCGTGCTTCTTCACGGTGGCGAGCGGGGAGGCCTTGAGCTCGCGCAGCGACGGCCCGAGCGTGTAGCCGACCGCGAACGTGTGCAGCGTGAACGGCAGTGCGCCCGGGTGGAACGTGGTGGAGCCGCGCAGCGGCGTCTCCCCCTGCCGGGCCTCGCGCGCGGGTGCGAGCCTCGCCCAGTCCCACGTGCGCGCGATCTGCGGCACCCACGGCAGCGCCACGAGCGCCAGCAGCGCCGCGCCCGCCGCCAGCTTCAGCGCCCGCGTCGGTCCCCGCCGGGCGAGAACCACCACCACGCGACCACGGGCATCAGCAGCGCGAACGACAGGTTGCTGAGCGCGGCGGCCGCCGCGGCCGCGAGGCCGCGCGCGATCGCGGCGGTCGCCAGGCGCTCGCGCGCTTCGAGCAGCGCCGCGATGGCGAGCGTGGAGAACAGCAGCAGGAACGCGTAGTTGCGCGCCTCCTGCGAATACCACACGAAGAACGGCGACAACGCCATGGAGCCACGCGGCCCACGCGACCGCCGCGCGCCCCACCCAACGGTCGGCGAGCCATGCCATCGCCGGCACGAGTGCGATCCCCGCGAGCGCCGAAGGCAGTCGCAGCGCCCACTCGCGATCGCCGAACGCGTTCGCGCTCAGGTGCACCGCCAGGCTGTGCAGCGGGCCGTGCACGTTCTCGAGCAGGCTCTTCAGCGCGAGCGGTCGGCCCACGTCGGCCGAGTACCACGTGAAGATCTCGTCGATCCACAGGCTCTGGTGGCCCAGGTGGAACAGCCGCAGAACCGCCCCCACGAGGGTGGCGGGGGGGCGGGAAAGGAGCAGAGCCGGATCACGAAGGGCGGCGGGCGTGGGGACGACCGGATGTGCGGGCGCGGGGCTGGTCGTGGGAACTTCCGCTAGTACGCGCCCTCCCGGGACAACACCGCGGGAATGGTGCGCAGGAGGATCTTCATGTCGAACGCGAAGGAACGGTGCCGGATGTACTCGAGGTCGAGCCGCATCCACTCCTGGAAGCCGAGCCGGCTGCGGCCGCTGATCTGCCACAGGCACGTGATGCCGGGGCGCACGTCGAGCCGGCGCAGCTGCCAGGGCTCGTACTGGGCGACTTCCTCGGGAATCGGCGGGCGCGGGCCGACCAGGCTCATGTCGCCGCGGAGCACGTTCCAGAACTGCGGGATCTCGTCGAGGCTCGTGGTGCGGATGAACCGCCCGACGCGCGTGACGCGCGGATCACGGGCGATCTTGAACACCGGACCGTCGGCCTCGTTCAGGTGCGCGAGCTGCTGACGGCGGATGTCGGCGTCCTGCACCATCGAGCGCAGCTTGAAGAACGTGAATTCGCGACCGCCGCGTCCGACGCGCGTGGACTTGTAGAGCACCGGCCCGCGCGACTCGAGCTTGATCAGGATCGCGAGCACCAGCAGGACCGGCGAGGTGACGACGAGCGCGAACAACGCTCCGGCGACGTCCATGAGGCGCTTGCCGTAGCGCAGGTACAGGCCGACCGCCTCGGGCGTCTCGAACGGAATCGCGGGCGCACCGGCGCGCGAGGACGTGGTCCACGTGGCCGTGTGGGCATGCGCACGGGGTCGGGCGTGCACGTTGGAAAAACCGTTCGCGGGGTAGGTGGCGTGGGCGCCGTTCACCATGGCCGTACCCCCGAGGGGCGCCGCCGCGCTGTGCAGACTCGTGCTCCCGCCCGCGGTCGTCCCGTCCATGCCGTGGGTGTCCCTTGCTGGATGGTCAGTCGTCGGCCAACCCGGTGTACGGACCGACGAATCCCTGGGGGATGCGAGAATCTCGGGCTCCATCGCTGTCACTCTGGGTGTCGCCGCCCGCGTCGAGAACCAGGGGCCACTTCGGCCCACGGTCTCACACGACTCGCCGGATCAGAACGCTCTGGGTCCAGGACGGATCGAGTACGAGCGACTGGGGGAGTAGCAAGATGCTTGGTCCTTGGTTGCTTTTCCCGGCTGGGCCGGGCTTCGATGGCCGCTCACGGGCGACCGTGTTGAAGCTCGTCCTGCACTACAGAACCCAGTTAGCAAGTGACGTCTGGAGCTCCTCCACGGTGGGGTCGCCCGGAGGTCTCTCGGGCGCAGGGCTAGGTTAGCAACCCCCTGACAGGCCCGGCAACTACGAACTTCGGCCGGGTAGAAAATTCCTTTCCACCCCCCTGCCGGGTCGTCAGTGCGGGTCGGGGACCGCGCCGTCAAGCGGCCATCGTGCCAGCGCCTCGGCGACGAGGATCGGATCCGCCCACGGGTCGGCGCCGGGCGCGGCCCGCGCGGCCAGCCACGCGCGCCGCGCGTCCTCCCGGCGGATGGCGCGCGCCACGGCCTCGCCGATGCGGCGGTTCGCGGCGCCCACCAGGTGCCCGTCGGCCACGAAGTTCGCGGGGTCGCTCGCGCTCGCCAGGCCGTGCGTGCTCACGAAAGGCACGCGCGCGTCGTGCAAAGTGCGATCGAGCACCTTCCACAGGTGGTCGTCGTAGCCACGGTCGTTGACCACCACCACCACCGGCACGCCGCCGTCGTCGCGCACGCCGCGCGCGAAGCGGCCCACCATGCGCCGCAGCACCGCGACGGCCTCGGCGTCCTCGCGGAAGCCCTGCGGCCCGTGCAGCAGCGCCGCGTGCATGCGCTGCTGGCGCTGCGCCCACGCTCGGCGCAGGAATCGGAGCAGCACCGAGTGGTCGGCCAGCCGGTGCGTGAACAGCGTCGGGTCGTACCACGCGTCGTCGGCGGCGAGGTCGCTCCGCCACGCCGCGAGCGACGCCGGGTCGTGCAGCGTGGCGCGCAGCGCCGGCAGCGACCGCACGCGCGGCCACGCCCCCGCGAGCGAGTCCCCCGACAATCTCCAGCGCGGATAGGTGTACGGGTACGGGCTCTCGAACATCCACGTGGCCGCGGTCGTGGCGTCCATGCCGCGCACGCTCGAGGCGAGCACGCCGAACACCGCCACGTCGCTGTGCACGCGGCGCCGGTCGACGAGCCACATCGCGTACAGGTGCGACGGCGGCGACGACGGGCCGCCGCGCGCGCGGAAGCGCAGCACCGGTTCGACGGCGGCCGCGGACTCGCCGATGGCGTAGGAGAACGACTGCCCGTAGACCGTCATGCGGCGCTGCCCCGGCGCGAGCGCGGAATCGGGGTCGAGCGCGTCGGGCGCGAGCCAGCCCGGGTGCGCGACCGGCGCGGCGAGCGAATCCGAGGCGCCTGCGAGCCGGTCGAGCTTCGTCTCGATCGAGCGGCCGAAGTCGAAGTACTGAGCGAGCGCGGACGGCGGCCGCCTCGGGTCGGCCGGCATGCGGAACACCCACCCGAGCGCGGCGTCGAGCAACGCGATCGCGAGCACCGTCCACAGGGCGGTGCGCAACAGGTCGGAGCGGTGCGAGTCGGTCGTCATGTCAGAACTGGAAGTAGATGAACTGCGCGGGCGCGTTCGACAGCCCCATCGCCACGAGCAGCGCGAGCCCCGCGTAGAGCATGCCGCGCGCCGGCGCGGGCCAGCGGCGGTACCACGTGACGCCGCCGTTCCACTGGAGCACTTCGATCACGGCGAGCACCAGCATGCCGAGCAGCGCGGGCAGCGACGGCGTGGGCACGCTGACCGGCCCGATCGGGTGCGCGAGCGCCATCGTCCAGCTGGCGATCTGGCCGAACGAACGCGCGCGGAACAGCAGCCAGCCGTAGCACACCACCTGGAAGAACAGCAGCACCTGCAGCGCGAACGACAGCCGCCCCGCCAGGCCCTCGAGCCCCTTCGCGCCGCGCCGGAAGCCGGCGTACACGCGGTGCACGCACAGGATCGCGCCCTGGTAGACGCCCCACAGCACGTAGTTCCACGCCGCTCCGTGCCACAGGCCGCCGAGCACCATCGTGGTCATGAGGTTCCGGTAGGTCCTGCCCTCGCTGCCGCGGTTGCCGCCGAGCGGGATGTACAGGTAGTCGCGAAGCCACGTGGACAGGCTGATGTGCCAGCGCCGCCAGAAGTCGCTCGGGTTCACGGCGAAGTAGGGCTGGTTGAAGTTCGTCATCAGTTCGAAGCCCATGAGCTTCGCGAGACCGCGCGCGATGTCGGAGTAGCCCGAGAAGTCGCCGTAGATCTGCGCCGCGAACAACCAGGTGGACACGACCACGTCGGGCCCGGTGACACCGCTCGCGCGGCCGTAGATCGCGTCCACGCAGCCGGCGACACCGTCGGAGATCGTGACCTTCTTGAACAGCCCGAGCAGGATCAGGTACAGGCCGCGCGTGATGCCGTCGCGCGTGATGCGCCGCGGCGTCTCGACGCGCGGCAGAAGGTCCACCGCGCGGTTGATCGGGCCGGCCACGAGCGGCGGGAAGTACGACACGAACGTCATGAAGTCGAGGTAGTTCCGCGCCGGCGGCATGTGGCGGCGGTACACGTCGATCGTGTAGCTCATCGACTGGAACGTGTAGAACGAGATGCCGATGGGCAGCACGATGTGCAGCGTGGTCCAGCTGGCCTTCAGTCCGACCAGCCCCAGCAGGTGCGCGCACGAGTCGGCGAAGAAATTGAAGTACTTGAAGAACCCGAGCACGCCGAGGTTCGCCGCCATGGACGCGGTCACGAGCCACTTCCGGCGGCGCTCGTCCTGCTCCACGCCCAGCCGCAGGCCGACCGCGTAGTCGAGCGTGGCGGTGAACACCAGCAGCGACAGGTAGCGCCAGTCCCACCAGCCGTAGAACACGAGCCCCGCCACCAGCAGCATCCGGTTCTGCGCCTTGTGCGGCAGCACCAGGTACAGCGGGTAGACGATCGCGATGAACGCGAGGAAAGCGAGGCTGACGAAACTCACGCGCGGGTCCTCGCGAGCCGGAGCGCCCCCGTTCGGGCGCCGGCGGCGACGCGGCGCGCGGTCCTCATCGCTTCACTCCGTACATCCCCATGGAGATGGCGTAGAAGTAGTACGGCCACTTGAGCACCGGCGCCGCGTGCATCGCGCGCACGATCGCGCCCTTCGCGCCGCCCGCGCCGGAGCCGGCGATCAGGTCGATGCGGTCGTACGGCTGCAGCCCCACCGACTCGAACGCGCTCCGCATGCCGGGAAACGTGAACCAGTTCACGGCCGGGAAGTCGGTCCAGTTCACCATGTCGCGGCGGTGCTCCATGATCCACGCGAGCACACGGCGCTGGATGGGATCGGGCAGCCACGAGTAGAACGGGAAGTGGTTCACCTCGAGCTGCAGCGGGCAGGTGCGGTTCGTGGTGTACACCACCGCGAGCCCGCCCGGCTTCAGCACGCGCGCGGTCTCCGAAAGCACCGCGCGCCAGTCCGGCACGTGCTCGACGAGCGAGTTGCAGTACACGACGTCGAAGCTGGCGTCCCGGTAGGGCATGCGCGTGGCGTCGCCGCAGTTCCAGTCGGGCGGCGGCACCGCCGTGGCGCCGTGCGAAGGGCGCGCCGAGCGCGCGAGCCGCTCGCGACCGGCCACGAGCAGCCGCTGCAGGAAGTCGATGCCCGTCACCCGGTAGCCGCGCTCGGCCCACGCCAGCACGTGCGGCCCCACGCCGCACGCCAGGTCCAGCACGCGCGCGTCGGCCGGCAGGCGCTCGAGGAACGGCCCGATGTAGCGCCACTCGCGCTCCAGCAGCACGCGCGAGGAATCGTCGTCGCGCGTCGCGAGCGTGTGCTCGACGAAGCGGCGCGCGTGCTCGGACTCGCCGAAGATCTCGTTCGGACTCGGCGCGGAACCGCCGGCGGACGCGGGGGGAGCCATGGGGACGGGCCGGCCTCTCAGCGGGGGCTTGCGCCCGCGGCGGGCGGCGGAGACGGACGGCCGCGCTGCCACTCGACGGTGCGGCGCAGGCCCTCCTCGAGCGTGACCTCGGGCACCCAGCGCACGACGCGCCGGGTCTTCTCGATGTTCACCACGCGGCGGCGGATGTTGTCGATGTCGCGGCGGTCCGAGTGCACGGGCTCCACGTTCGCCCCGGTCACCTTGATCAGGGCCGCGACCAGCTCGTTCACGCGCGTCTCGACGCCGGTGCCGACGTTGAACACCTCGCCGAGCGAGCGGTCCGACGTCGCCGCCATCACCGTGGCCTCCACGGCGTCCGCCACGAACGTGAAGTCGCGCGTCTGGTTGCCGTCGCCGTGGATCACGGGCGGGCGGCCGGCGAACAGCGCCTCGATGAACTTGGCCACCACGCCGCAGTACGGGTTCGCGGGATCCTGCCCCGGCCCGTAGATGTTCGAGTACCGGACGGCCGTGGTCGGCAGTCCGTACGACTCGTAGAAGGCCATGCAGTAGTTCTCGCCGCCCAGCTTGGACACCGCGTACGGCGTGAGCAGCGACAGCCGGTCGTCCTCGTTGATGGGCAGGTAGCGCGGGTTGCCGTACACCGACGTGGACGACGTGTAGAGCACGCGCTCCACCTTCGCGGCACGCGCCGCCATGAGCACGTTCAGCGTGCCGCCGATGTTCGTCTCGAAGTCCTCGCGCGGGTTGCGCGTGGACACCACGATGTTGCGCGCGGCCGCGTGGAAGATGATCGGATGCTCGGCGACCACCTTGTCCACGAGCGCGGCGTCGCATACCGAGCCGTGCACGAACTCGAAGCCCGACTCGGGCAGGTTCTCGAGCCGGCCCGTGAACAGGTCGTCGAGCACGGTCACGCGCGCTCCCTCCCGCAGGAGCCGGCGCACGAGGTTGCTGCCCACGAAGCCCGCGCCTCCCGTGACGAGCACGCGGCGGTTCTCGAGGTGGATCACGATGGGTCCCGGCCTTTCAGCGCTGGATTCCGAGCCTGAGGAAGACGAGCGGTCGCACGATCCGCCAGCCGTCGCGCAGCACCTTCATCTTGGTGGTGCCGCGGGAATGATAGCGAACCGTGACGGGCGCCTCACGCAGGCGGTATCGGCAGCGCACCGCCTGGAACAACAGGTACGGCTCGAGCTCGTAGCGATCCAGCCACTCCTGCTCCAGCCGGATCCGCGGATCGTCCAGCAGCGACAGCCGGAACGCCCGCATGCCGTTCGTGCCGTCGGTGCAGGGGAATCCGCTCACGGCCCGGAACAGCAGGGCGTACAGCCGCGTGCCCCACAGGCGGCTCGGCGGGATGCCCGGCGTGGCCCCGCCCGGCAGCCAGCGCGACCCCTGGACGAAATCGGCCTCGCCGGCGAACAGCGGAGCGAGGATGCGCGGCAGTTCGTCGGGCTCGTGCTGGTCGTCGCCCGAGAGCACGGCCGCGTAGAGGTAGCCCCGGCGCTTCGCCTCGAGCAGGCCCGTGCGGATGCCCGCGCCGACGCCGCGATTGACCTCGTGGCGGATCACGACCTCGGCGCCGGCTTCCCGCGCCTCGCCCGCCGTGTCGTCCTGGGAGCAGTCGTCCACCACGATCACGCACGAGGCCCAGCGGCGGGGCACCTTGCGCACCACGGCGCCGATCTTGCCGGTCTCGTTCCACGCGGGAACGACCACGGCCACCTGCGCGGGGTCGATCCGCGACGCGGGATCGGGGGAGTCGGCGGTCGCTCGCACGTTCATGAGGGCGGAAAGTCTAGCCTGAGCGATCCGGCGACTGCCAGCAGGGTCCGACGAGCGCGGCGGCGAGCGCGGGACGGAGGACGCCCCACGCTTCTTGTTGACCGGGCCCCTTCCGGCTCGCGTAAACTTGCCGGCGCCTTCGCCCGCGACTCTCCCGGAGAACCCCCCACGATGTCCCCGTCGCTCGTCACGTCCGAAGCCAGCCGGAATTTCACGCGTTGCGCCCGCGAATCGCTCACGCACACGCCCGCCGGCGTGGACGAGTGGTTCCACCGCTACCACGGTGAGCTGCAGGACGATCGCCTGCTGCAGGCCTACCTGCGCTCCAAGGAACAGCTCATCGGCCACGTGGGCGGCGTGCGGGACCGCGTGATCGTGGACGCCGGATCCGGCTTCGGGATGGTGCCGAACCTGATGGCCGAGTGGGGCGCACGCCGCGTGGTCGCGCTGGAACTGCACCGGCCGATGGTGGAATCGCACCAGCGTGTGCTGCGCGCGGCGTTTCCGCACCTGGTGGGGCGGGTGCAGCCGGTGCGCAGCGACGCCAGCCATCTGCCGGTGGCTTCGCGTTCCGTGGACCTGGTGTTCAGCATCGAGGCGATCTCCCACTACTTCGACGTGTCGAAGTTCCTGGACGAGTGCGCGCGCGTGCTCAAGCCGGGCGGCTGGCTCGTGATCTCCGACGGCAACAACGGCGC
>JBGAOB010000049.1:0-11536 GCA_044222045.1 Candidatus Eiseniibacteriota bacterium | reverse complement strand
CGCCGGCACACCGAGGAGCTCTGGGAGCGGCTGGAGCGCGGTCCCGAGGGCCCGTGCGGCGACCACATCGTGCCGGAGCCCATGGAGTCGCGCCGCGTGCGCGCGATCCGCGAGCGGTTCCCCGATCTCGACGCCGCGCAGGTGGACCGCTACGCGAAGAACACCTCCGGGTTCGACGTGGCGCAGATCACGGCCGCGATCGAGGCGCACCGCGCCGGCGGCCCCGAGCCCGCGTCGCCCTATCGCCGCGGCGTGAGCCCGCGCGAGCCGTTCTGGGGCTACTGGCACGAGGAGCTGTTCGACCCCGCGAAGCTCGCGGCGGACATCGGCCGCCGCGGTTTCCGCTCCCGGGCGATCCCGCACTACGGCGGCGCCGCGAACGACCTCGTGCTGGCGGCGAACGCCGTGCTGCGCGCGATCCCGACGTTCCGCTGGGCGCGCGCGTTCCGCATCGTGGCGCAGCGGATCTGAACGCGCGCATGCGCGGGACGGGCTCCGCCGACCACGAGCGGCGCGTGCGACGAGGCGCACTCGCCCTGATCGCGTTCATGGTGCTCGCGCAACTCGCGGCCACCACGCGCGGGCCGTTCCGCGCCGACGACTGGATCAACCTCGAGCAGGGCATGCGTGCGTGGTCGCCCGCGTGGCGCGACACGTGGACGCAGCTGAACCCGTTCACGCTGTACCGCCCGCTCGTGGACGTGTGGCACGGCGGCATGCTGCGGCTGTTCGGCCTGAACGCCCGGCCGATGCTCGCGATCCTCGTGGGCATGCTCGTGCTGCAGTCGTGGCTGCTCGCACGGCTCGTGCGCGCCCGCGGGGGGTCGCGCGAGGTCGCGGTGCTGGCCGCCGCGGCCCTGTGGGCGCAGCCGAACACGTTCACGTGGACGACGCTGTGGGTGTCGAACGTCACCGGCAGCCTGATGACGACGTTCGCGCTGCTCGTGCTGCTGCTGCACCACCGCGCGGTGCGCGTGACGGCGCGCGGCGGTTCGCCGGCGCCCACGCTCGCCGCGCTGACGCTCGCGTTCCTGCTCGGCGCCCTGTGCAAGGAAGAGACGGTGCTGCTCGTGCCGATCGTGGCCGTGCTCGAATGGGCACGCTGGCGGCGGCTGAGCGCGACCGAGCGCCGCGGCGCGATCACGTCGTTCGTGGTGCTCGCCGTGGTGGGCGTCGCGTACGCGCTGTTCCGCACGCGCGTGCTGCCCACGCCGCAGGAGGGCGCGAGCCGCTACCACCTCACCGCCGGCATGCACATGCTGCGCAATCTCGCGTTCTACGTGGCGCACCTGGGCGCTCTGCCCGCGGTGGCGCTCGCGATCTCCGCACTGCTGTTCCCGGGCGTCCGCCGGTCCGCGTCCCGTTCGGGCCCCGCGTGGGAGATGGCCTGCGAGGCGGCTTTCGCCGGCGGTGCATGGGCGCTGGTCGCGCTCGCGTTGTACCTGCCGATCCAGGGCCGCCCGGCGTACGGCTACCTGTACGCGCCGGCGATGGGCATCGCATACGCGGTGGCGCACGGGCTCGCGTGGGCCGCGGGCCTGCCGACGGATCGGCGGCGCTCGCCGGTCGTGCCGCTGGCCGTGCACATGGGGCTCGCGCTCGCGCTCACGATCACCGGGCTCGTCGGCATCGGCTGGCACCGTTACCGGGGACTTCGCCGGGCGCTGATCGCCGTGGTCCATCGCGAGATGCCGAACCCGGCGCCGGGAACTCACGTGCTGTTCCTGGACCTCGGCCGGAACGAGACCTTCTCGGGACGCTCGCTGTTCAACCTGGTCTTCGACGACGCCACGGGCCCCCTGCTCCGGATCCACCACCCCGACTGGCGCGTGGAGACGCGCGTGCTGCACGGCGAGGCCGCCGAGCAGGCCGCTCGCGTCGGCTCCCCGTGGGCCGACGTCGTGTTCGAGGCGCGGCAGGGCCACATCGTGCGGATCGCGAATCGCGCGGTGCCGGATCGTGCGGATCGCCCGACCGAGGCGTCGAACCGCGAACTCGCACCCACGCACGGCGTCTCATCCTTGCCGCTCGCGAATCCACGCTGATAGACTCGCTGCGCGTCGCACCCCCGTCCCGCCTCTCCCGAACGGCCCCCCCCGCCCGCCCCTACCCCCGAGGCATGCACAAGACCTGAAACTCAGCGTCGTGATCCCGTGTTACAACGAGGAGGACGGCGTGCGCGAGGTGATCGGGCGCATGCCGAAGGCCGTCGACGAGATCGTGGTGGTGGACAACAACTGCACCGATCGGACGGCCGAAGTCGCCATCTCGCTGGGGGCACGTGTGGTCGAAGCGAAGACCCCGGGCTACGGGGCCGCGTACAAGCGCGGCCTGGCGGCCGCCACGGGTGACGTCGTGATCACGATGGACGGAGACGGCACCTATCCGCCCGAGGAGATCACGCGCCTCGTCGACACGCTCGTCGAGAAGCGCTGGGACTTCCTGTCGGCGAGCCGCTTCCCGCTCGCGGACCCGAGGGCGATGACGATCACGAACCAGTTCGGCAACTGGGTGCTGACCACGGCGTCGTTCGTGCTGTTCTTCAAGCCGATCCGCGACAGCCAGTCGGGCATGTGGGTGTTCCGCCGGTCGGTGCTCCCGAAGCTGCGGCTCACGTCCGACGGCATGCCGTTCAGCCAGGAGATCAAGCTGGAGTCGCTGCTCCGTGGCTGCCGCTTCGGCGAGGCGCACATCCCCTACGGCGCCCGCATCGGCGAGGTGAAGCTGCAGAAGTGGCGCGACGGCTGGCTCAACCTGGTGTTCCTGTTCCGGAAACGCTTCGGACTGGTATGAGCTCTCCGCTGTTCCCGGCGAGGCCGCTCCCGCGCCACGGTGCGCTGAACGAGTGGCTGAACCGGATCGCGTCCGTACTCGTGGTGGTGGCGATCGGGGTGCTGCTGGGTCAGCAGTACATGGCACCCGACAAGCGCGTGCTCGCCGTGGCCGCTGCCGTGATCGTGATCGGCACGGCGTGGCGCCTCGACATGGTGTCCGGCGTCGGCGTGCTCGTGCTGGCGCTGCCGTTTCCGCGCGGCACCACGTTCGGCAGCACGAACCTCGCGCTGATCCTGCTGCTGCTCGTGATCTGGCTGCTGCGCATGTCGCAGCGCGAGCTGCCGCGACCACGCCCCACGCCCGCGGACCCCGCGCTCGGCGCGTTCTTCCTGATGGTGGTCGTGTCGTTCTACAACGTGGCGAACGCGCGCCACCTGTACTTCGCGCTGCAGAACTTCCAGCTGTTCGTGGGCACCGTGATCCTGTTCTACCTGGTGGTGAACACGATCCTCACGGTCGCCGACCTGCGGAAGCTGCACCGGTTCTACGGCGTGATGGCGCTGCTGATCTACCTGGTCGCCATCTTCGAGCTGAACAACCCGGGCAAGCCGTTCATCCCGGGCTGGATCGAGTTCACGGCCACGCGGGGCTCGGAGTTCAACACGAAGAACGTGCGGGTGGGCTCGATCTTCTACGACTACGAGCTGCTCGCCGACTTCAGCGGCCTGAACCTGCTGCTGTGGACGTTCCTCTACGCGCAGGCCCGCCACTTCTACGAACGTCTCGCGTGGGCCGCGCTCGGCGTGCTGACGCTGTTCATCCTGTTCGCCACGGTCACGCGCGGTCCGCTGGTGTCGCTGTCGGTGGCCGGGCTCTACCTGCTGTGGATGTGCCGTCGGCACCTCAAGGTGGTGCCGGTGACGATCGGCGCCGCGGGGCTGCTGGCCGCGTTCTTCGGCATGAACTTCTACGTCTCGAGCTTCACGCGATCGGGCGACCTGTTCGCGCGCGTGGAAGGCACGAAGATGGTCGGCTGGATGCCGGACTCGCGCGCCGGCGCGTGGACGGACGCCTGGGCCCGTGCGCTGGAGCACCCGCTGATCGGGCACGGTCCCTACTACTCGGTCGAGCACGGCCTGAAGGTGTGGTTCTGGCCGCACAACCTCTACCTGTACATCCTGAACGCGGTCGGCTTCCTCGGCCTCGGCACGTTCCTGTGGCTCATGGCCACGTTCTGGCGGATCTCGAAGCCGCAGGTGGACAGCCCCGCGCACCCGGACTACGCGCGCGCCTACCTGCTCATCGTGCACGCGCAGATCGTGTTCTTCATGGTGGACCAGTTCAAGATCGAGTTCTGGCGCAATCCCACCTACCAGTTCATCGTCTGGCTGATGTTCGCGTTCTGGGTGGCGGCACACCGGGTGGCCCCGCCGCTCGGCGTGCCCGCGACGGAGCCCGCGGCGCCTCGCCCGACACCCCGCCCGGCCCCCGCCGTTTGACCCTGGAGCCCCGGCTCAGCCGGGCGCCCCACCACCGCGCACCGCGTGGCACCCTCGGCGGAACGAAAAACCCGTGCGATTGGCCCCGAAAGGGCGGGGCCGGGCGCCCCCCTGTCGCGCGCCGGGCTGTTTTTGTTTGCCGTAGCAAACCCTTCCCGCGCATAATGATGCGGTCCAACTCCACTGCTGCAGCGGTCTCAAGGTCCACCGGCCCCCCCTTGCCCGGCCGGCCCTGCCGTCCTTCGTCCGGTCGTCCCCCGGAGACCCCGTGAAACTCGTCATCCAGATCCCGTGCCTCAACGAGGAGGCGACGCTGCCCGCCACGCTCGCCGATCTGCCGCGCGCGCTCCCGCGCGTCGACCAGGTCGAGTGGCTGGTGGTGGATGACGGGAGTTCCGACCGCACGAGCGAAGTGGCGCGCCAGCTCGGCGTCCACCGCGTGGTGCGCTTCCCCGCGCGCCGCGGCCTCGCGCGCGCGTTCGAAGCCGGGCTGCGCGAGGCGCTCGCCATGGGCGCCGACATCGTGGTGAACACGGACGCCGACAACCAGTACCAGGGCGCCGACGTCGAGACGCTGATCCAGCCGATCCTCGACGGCCGCGCCGACATGGTGGTGGGCACACGACCGATCGACCAGATCGCGCACTTCTCGCCACTCAAGAAGCTGCTGCAGAAGCTCGGCAGCGGCGTGGTTCGCCGGCTCGCGCACGCCGACGTGCCGGACGCCACGTCGGGCTTCCGCGCCTACAGCCGTGACGCCGCACTGCGCCTGACCGTGGTCACCGGCTTCACGTACACGCTCGAGACCATCATCCAGGCGAGCCAGAAGAACATCGCCGTCACGCACGTGCCGATCCGCACGAACGGGCAGCTGCGCGAATCGCGCCTGTTCAAGGGCATGCGCAACTACATCACGCGCTCGCTCGGAACGATGTTCCGCGTCTACGTGATGTACCAGCCGCTCAAGTTCTTCTTCCGGATCGCCGCCGTCTGCATGGCCGCCGCGGCCCTGCTGCTGGGCCGCTTCACGTGGCTGTACTTCACGGTCGAGGGCAACACGGGCCACGTGCAGTCGCTGGTGGTGGCGGGCGCGCTGGCGATCATCGCGATCCTGCTGGTGGCGATCGGCGTGCTGTCCGACCTCACGGCCACGAACCGCCGCCTGCTCGAGGAGATCCTCGTCAACACGCGCATCGAACGCCTGGAGCGCGCGCGGCACGACGGGGAGGGCCGCACGTGAGCCGCACGCCGGTGGTGACCGACGGCGTCGTGGCCGGCAACACGTACGACAAGTACGGCACGACGAATCCCGTGGCGCGGCGCCTCATGGAGGGCTTCGACGCGGGGCTGTTCGACCTGCTCGGGCGCACGCGCCCGGCCGCGAGCGTGCTCGAGGTGGGCTGCGGCGAAGGCCACGTCACCGCGAAGCTCGCCGCGTTCTTCGCCGGCGCCGAACTGCTCGGCACGGACTTCTCGCCGGAGATCGTGGAGATCGCCCGGCGGGAACACCCCGAGCTCACGTTCCGCGTCGAATCGGTGTACGACACGGCGCTGCGCGCCGACGGATCGCGCTGGGACGTCGTGCTCGCGTGCGAGGTGTTCGAGCACCTGGAGCATCCCGAGCGCGCCATCGCGCGTCTCGCGGACGTGGCCGCGAAGGCCATCGTCGTCACCGTGCCGCGCGAGCCCGTGTGGCGCGCGCTGAACCTCGCCCGCGGCAAGTACTGGGGCGCGCTCGGCAACACGCCGGGGCACATCCAGCACTGGAGCCGCGCGTCGTTCGTGCGCATGCTTTCGCGCCACGTGGACGTGGTCGAGTTCCGCTCGCCGCTGCCGTGGACGCAGGTACTCTGCCGCCCGCGGAAGGGAGCGGGCCGTTGAAGCACGGCGCCCTGCTGCTGCAGATCGGCGTCTCGGTGGCGCTGCTCGCGCTGCTCGCGCGGCAGGTGCACTGGAGCGAATCGCTCGAGGCCATGAAGCGCGTGCGTCCGCTCACGCTCGTCTCGGCGCTCGCGCTGGCGCTCGTGGGCTATGCCGGCCGCTCGTACCGCTGGGCCGCCCTGCTGCACCGCGCGGGCGTGCCCATCACCCAGTGGTCCGCCTACCGGCTCACGCTCGTGGGCACGGGGTACGGCCTGCTGACGCCGGGTCGCGTGGGTGAGTTCGCGCGCGCGCTGCACGTGCCGGGCTCGCGGGCGGGCCGCGCCGCGTCGGTGGTGTGGGACCGCGTCGCCGACGTACTGCTGCTGGAAGTGCTCTCGCTGCCCGCGTTCCTGCTCGTGCCGGCGTGGCGCGGCCCGCTGCTGTGGCTCTACCTGGCGCTCGTCGCGGCCACGATCGCCGGCGTGCTCGTGCTGGACCACCCGGCGCTCGCCCGCGCGATCGCCGCTCGCGTGCCGGCGCTGGGCCGCCCGATCGAGCGGTGGAGCGCCACGTCGGGCGGCACGCTCGGCTCCGCGGCGTTCGCCCGCGCGCTCGCCGCGGGGCTCTTCTTCTACGTGTTCAACTACGCCGCGGCGGGCGTCCTGCTGCGCGAACTGGCTCCCGGTGCGCCGGCCTCCCTGCTGCTGTCGTTCCCCGTGATCCCGCTGCTCGGCAACCTGCCCGTGGCGTTCGGCGGCCTCGGGCTTCGCGAGCAGGTGAGCGCGATGCTGTTCTCGCAACTCGGCGCGGGCGCCGCGCGCGGCCCGGCGTTCTCGCTGCTGTGGTTCGCGGTGGTCACGCTGGTGCCCGGCCTGATCGGGGTGCTGCTCGCCGTACCGATGGGCCGTCCGCGGCCGGAGGCTCGCGCATGAAGCGCCCGCGCTGGCTCGCGTTCCTGCTGCACCCGGCCACGATCCTCGTGCTCGCGGGGCTCGTGCGGCTGGCGTTCATCCTGTCGATGGGTAACCGCTACTACTTCGGCGACACGAAGGACTACCTGCAGGCCGCCACGCGCATGCTCGCCGGCCTGCCGCCGGCCGAGGGCGATCCACGCGCACCGCTCTACCCCGCGATCATGGCGCTCGGCTTCCTGATCGGCGGCCCCGGCGACGTCACCACGGTGCGCATCCTGCAGCTGTTCCTGAGCGTGGCGCTCGTGGCGCTGACGATGCGCCTCGGCTGGCGGCTCGGCGGCCCGCGCGTGATGCTGCCCGCCGGGCTCCTCATGGCGTTCGGCCCGCTCTACGTGTTCACGGCCGGCCTGCTGTACCCGACCACGCTCTACACGCTGCTGCTGCTGTGCATGGCCACGATGGCGTACGAGGTGGACGAGAAGCCGCGACCGCTGCCCGCCGTCGTGCTGGGGATCGCGATCGGGCTCGGCTGGATGACGGACCAGGTGATCATCGCCCCGGTGTTCGCGATCCTCGCGTGGCTCGCCTGGCCGACGCGGACGGCCTGGCGCCCCCGTCTCGCGATGACGGCCATCGCCGTGCTCACCGCAGCCGTGATCGTGGTGCCGTACGTCCAGAGCCACCGCCGCATGTTCGGCCAGAATGCGGCGTTCATGTCGAAGGCTCAGTACGTCCTGCACTGGGCCCGCACCGACTCTTCCGTCGCGAACTCGCGCTGGGTGCGCTACCCCCCCGACTCGCTGTTCGTGCCGTTGCCGGCGCGCCAGTTCCTGTCGCACGAGGGCAACCTCATCCTTCACCAGCCCCTGGCGTACGCGCACGACGTGGCCGTGGAGTGCCTGCACTTCTACAAGCCCGTCCCCGACCGTGTGCAGTCCAAGAACCAGTACAACCAGCCGTCGGTGCTGTGGGTGGCGGCCGTGCACTTCGTGCCCGTCGTGCTGTTCGCGCTCTGGGGCCTGTGGCGCGCCGACGTGTCCCGGCGGCGCCGCTGGCTGCTGCTGGCGCCGGTCCTCGCCACCACGGCGTTCTACTCGCTGTTCTTCACGCAGACCCGGTACCGCATCCCGATCGAGCCTTACCTGGTGCTGCTGGCATCGCTCGGCTTCGTGAAGCTCTTTCCACGCCTGGCCGCCGCCCTGTCCGGCGAGGACGCACCCGGGGCGGGGCGCCGCCGGTGAGCGCGCCGGCCGCGGCGCCCGGTTCGATCGTCCCGTGACGCGGGTCCGCGAGGCCGTGGCCGCCGACCGCGAACGCTGGGACGCGTACGTGATCGCGCACGCCGGGTCGCACTTCGGGCAGCGCTGGGGCTGGGGCGAACTCACCGCCGGCAGCTACGGCGTCGTCCGCCGCTGGTGGATCGCCGAGAGGGACGGTCGGGTGACGGGCGTGCTCCCGATGTTCGAAACCGGCGGCCGCGCCCCGGCGCTGTTCTCGGCGCCGGGCGGCCTGCTCGCGGACGACGACGCCACGGCCGCGGTGCTGCTCGCCCCGGCGCGCGAGGCGCTCGCGCGCGGCGGCCATCGCTGGATCGAGTTGCGCGACCAGAAGCACGCGTGGCCCGGCCTCGAGACGAGCACCGAGCACGTGACGATGGTGCTCGAGATGGCGGCTGATCCCGACGCGCAGTGGAAGGCGTTCGACGCCAAGCTGCGCAACCAGATCCGCAAGGGCGAGAAGGCCGCGTTCGCGGTCACGTGGGGCGCCGACCAGGTGGACACGTTTCACCGCGTGCTGCTGGAGAACATGCGCGACCTCGGCACGCCGATCCGCGGCGCGGGCTACTACCGCCGCGCGCTCGCCGACCTCGCGGGAGCGGGCGACCTCCTGGTGATCGCGAAGGACGGCGATCCCGCCGGCTGCATGTTCACCGTTTCGCACGCCGGCACCTGCTCCGACCCGTGGGCCTCCAGCCTGCGCCGCCACTTCGCGCACTGCCCGAACCAGGTGCTCTACTGGGAAGCGCTCAAGCGGGCCTTCGCGCTCGGTCTGCGCCGCTTCGACTTCGGCCGCAGCCAGTGGGAGTCGGGCACGTTCCGCTTCAAGCAGCAGTGGGGCGCGAAGCCCGTGCAGCTCCACTACCAGTACGTGCTCGGCACGGCGAAGAAGTTCCCCACGCTGGCCGATCAGAAGAGCGGCTTCGACCTCGCGGTGCGCGCGTGGAAGAAGCTGCCCTTGCCGGTGGCCGGCTGGCTCGGGGAACCGGTCAAGCGCATGTTTCCGGAGGTGCTCTGATCATGGCAGCGCCCAGGATCACCGCGCGCGTGGCGCGCCGGGAGTACGAGACGCGCATCGCGCCGCGTTCGCTGTTGCGCACGTTCGTGCAGAAGCAGCTGCACATCTTCGCCCGCTTCTGCATCCACCCGGAGCTGCGGCTCGCGCTGTACCGGTGGATGGGCATCTCGATCGGGCACCACGTGTTCGTGGGTCTCGACACCTGGCTCGACGACCAGTTCCCCGAGCTGATCGTGATCGAGGACGACGTCACGATCTCGTTCCGCGTGACGGTGATCGTGCACGACGACGCCAAGCGCATGGACCGCACCGAGGCCGGCGCCGGCGACGGCACCGTGGCGCCGGTCGTGCTGAAACGCGGCTGCTACCTCGGCGCGGGCTGCCTGCTGCTGCCGGGCGTCACGGTCGGCGAAGGCGCGGTGGTCGCGGCCGGCGCGGTGGTCACGCGCGACGTGCCCGCGGGCACGGTCGTGGGCGGCGTGCCGGCGAAGGTGATCAAGGACGCCACGCGGTGAAGCTCGCGCCGCGCGTCTGGGTGCTCGCCGCGCTGTTCGTGCTCGCCATCGCCGGGCTGAAGGCCGACGGCCCGCTCGGCCAGGCCGGCGCCTACGTCTGGCTCGGCGTGTTCCCCGGCATGGCGGTCGCGCGCCTGCTCGTCCCGCGCGCGGGCACCGCGACGCGCTGGACGCTCGGACTGCTGCTCTCGCCGCTCGTGAGCGCGCTCGTCGCGTGGGCGCTACTTCGCGCGGGGCAGGACCTGCAGACCGCCTCACGCCTCGTCGGCATGGGCGGCTGGCTGCTGTTCGCCGGCGGCGAGGGCCGCACGATCGGCCGCGACGGCGACACGGAGGAAGAGGCCCCGGTCACGCGCTGGGCGTGGATCGCGATCGCGGCCGCGGTGTGCTTCGCGCTGCTCGGCCCGTCGTTCAATCCGTGGATCCGGATCCGCTCCGACACGTGGGTGCACGGCGCCATCGTGACCGAGATCGCGCAGCACGGCGTGCCACCCGTGGACCCGCGCTTCATCGGCATGAAGCTCAACTACGTCTGGATCTTCCACCTGTTCGTCGCGCAGCTCACGAGCCTGCGCGGGCAGGACCCGTTCGTGTTCATGGTGCTGTTCAACGGCGTCGCGATGGGCGTGCTCGTGAGCACGGTGTGGCAGACGGCGTGGGCGCTCTGGGACGGCGAACGCGCGGCGCGTGGCGCGGTGCTGCTGCTGACCCTCGGGCTCAACGCGGGCGCCTGGCTCCTCTGGCCGCTGCGGCTGCTGCGCGGGCTCACGGGCGACGTACGCGGGCTCGACGAGTTCCGACGCATCGTCGCGCACTCGCGATGGGACTCGACGGACGTGCTGTACGAGCTGCACGCGCCGTTCTCGCACATGGTGAACTTCTGGGACAAGTACACGCTCGGCGGCCCGCTCGGCGGCGCGTACCTGTACCTCCTGCTGCACTTCTGGGCGCTCGCACGGTGGCTGCGCGACGGCCAGTGGCGCTGGCTCGCCGTGGCGTTCGCGGCCGGCGCGGGCGGCGTGCTGCTGCACAGCGTCGTCGCGCTCGGCGTGATTCCGGTGACGACCGGGGCGGTCGTGCTCGCGCTGCTGCTGCGATCGAAGGCGCCGTGGCTGCCCGCGCCGGGCCGGCTCGCCGCGTTCTGGGCCGCGACGGTCGCCGGCTTCGCCCTCGCGCTGCCCTATCTCGTCTCGATCGCCACGGGGTGGAGCGCGAAGAAGTCGGGCATGCAGCACCAGGTGATCCAGGTCGGCTGGGTGATGCCGTGGACCATCCTCACGGCGTGCGGCGTCACGGGTGCGTTCGCGCTTCACGGCGTCCGCCGCGCGTTCGCCGAGAAGCGCGCGCTCGCGGCGTGGCTCGCGATCTGGACCGGCGGTCTCGTCGCGCTGGCGTGCATCGTCCACCTGCCGGAAGGCAACGAGCACAAGTTCGTCTGGGAGATCTCGGCCGCGCTCGCGCTCCTGGGCGGCGGCGCCGCGCTCGACGTGGCGGATCGTCTGCGCGCGAAACTCGGCGCGCCGGTCTCCGCGGCGCTCTTCGCGCTCGTCTTCCTCGTGCCGCCCGTGCTGTTCCTGCGCGGCTACCTGCTCGATCCCATGCGCACGCGCGCCGAAGCGCTCGCCCCGGCGCCCGGCGAACGCGCGATGTACGCGTTCCTGCGCGACTCGACCGA
>JBGAOB010000048.1:9173-20924 GCA_044222045.1 Candidatus Eiseniibacteriota bacterium | reverse complement strand
GGCTACACTGCGCGCCATGTTTCCGCACCCCCACGCAGCACCCGGCGCGTCCATGACCGGCGACCTCTTCGGCGGCGAGCTGCCGCCGCTGCCCGGCGCGCCCGATCCGCTCGCCGAACCCGGACCCGGCGCGCCGCTCGCTGACCGCATGCGGCCGCGCACATTCGAGGACCTCGCCGGCCAGCCGCACCTGCTGGAGCCCGGCTCGCCGATCGCGCTCATGCGCGACGGCCGCCACCTGTCGAGCATCGTGCTGTGGGGCCCGCCGGCACCGGCAAGACCACGATCGCGCGGCTCGTCGCGCGCACCGCCGGCGTGCCGTTCGTGCAGCTGTCGGCCGTGCTCTCGGGCGTGAAGGAAGTGCGCGAGGTGATGGACCGCGCCGTGCAGCACCGCCGGCGCACGGGCAAGCCCACGCTGTTGTTCGTGGACGAGATCCACCGCTTCAACAAGGCGCAGCAGGACGCGTTCCTCGCGCACGTCGAGCGCGGCGACATCGTGTTCATCGGCGCCACCACCGAGAACCCCAGCTTCGAGGTGAACTCGGCGCTGCTGTCGCGCGCCCGCGTGCTGGTGCTGCGCGCGCTCGGCCCCGAGGCCGTGCGCGCGCTGCTCGTGCGCGCGCTCGCCGACGAGCGCGGGCTCGCCGGCAAGGTGGTGGCCAGCGACGAAGCGCTCGACGTGCTGGCCGGCGCCGCCGACGGCGACGCGCGCCGCGCGCTCACCACGCTCGAGATCGCCGCCGCGTCCGCCGAGGCGCAGGGACGCGGCATCACCGCCGACGACATCCGGCAGGCGCTCGCGCGCAAGCACCTGCGCTACGACAAGGCGGGCGAGGAGCACTACAACCTGATCAGCGCGCTGCACAAGAGCCTGCGCGACTCCGATCCCGACGCCGGGCTCTACTGGATTCGCGCGCATGCTCGCCGCCGGCGAGGATCCGCTGTACATCGCGCGGCGCCTGGTGCGATTCGCGAGCGAAGACGTCGGCATGGCCGACCCGCAGGCGTTGCTCGTGGCCGCCGCGGCGTTCAACGCGTATCACCAGCTCGGCTCGCCCGAGGGCGAGCTGAGCATCGCGCAGTCGGTGGTGCACCTGGCGCTCGCGCCCAAGAGCAACGCGCTCTACAAGGCGCTGGGCGAGGTGATGGCCGAGGTCGAGCAGAGCGGCTCGCTGCCGCCGCCCGCCGTGATCCTGAACGCGCCGACCCAGCTCATGAAGGAACTCGGCTACGGCAAGGGCTACGCCTACGCCCACGACGAACCCGAAGCCGCCGCGAACCAGCAGCACCTTCCGGACGAGCTCGTGGGCAGGCGGTGGTGGCCGAACAGCGCGGAGCCTCCCGGTCGGGAGGGTTGACCGTCCCGCGCTTCCTTCGGGAGTTTCTTCACGGGGAATACTGCTCACGCGCGCACGTCGAACACAATCGCCCGCCCCGGTGTCCCGGAGCGGGCGTCGATGTCTTGCTCGCGTCACTCGCGCCGTACGCGCGCGCGGGTGCCAGCTGCGCTACTTCGCGGCGATCGGCCGCGGCATCGCCTTGGGCTTGACTCATCGGCATGCCGATCGCGGCCATGCCGTTCTCCAGCGCCGTCTTCACCTCGCCACCCTTCGCCACGGCTTCGGCCCAGTTGCCGGCCTGCATCGCCGTCTGCGCCTCGCCCCACTTGGCGGTGACTTCGGCGAGCGCCGACTTCGCGGTGTCGAGCTTGCCGGCGTCGAGACCAGCGGGCAGCTTCTTCGCGGCGGCGAGCGACTCCACCTTGCCCTTGAACTGGTCGACCACCGCGCCCATGTCCTTCATGCCGTCCCAGCTCTGCTGGAGCTCGGCCTGCTTCGCGGCGAGGCCGTCCTTCAACGTGGCGACCTGTGCGGGGATCGCCTTGGCCGACTCGATCGCGGTCTTGAAGTCACCCTTGTCGATGTCGGCCTTCACCGCATCGAGGGCGTCCTGGACGGCCTTCGCCTGCTCGGGGGCGATCTTGTTCGCCTGCTCCTTCGTGGCGTCGAACGCCGTCTGCGCGGCGCCCAGGGCGGCTTCCGCGGCGGGCTTCCCAGCACCACAGCCGGCGGCGGCGAGAGCGGCGATCAGCACCAGGACACCGAGAGTCTTCTTCATGAGCACTGCCTCCTTCGGGATGCACGAACACCAGGCGGCTCGCCGCCTGCGGCGCGGTGTTCGGACGCCGGCGGCCCTCGTGGCGAGACCGATGAACGCACGGTAGGGAGTCGGGCGGGTCGCGTCCACCGCGGCGCGAGCGCCGGGCGCCGAAGTGGGCTCCGCCGGGAGAGCGCCCGCCGGCCGAACGCGCGGGCGCTCGGCCGGCCCCGCTCGGTCCTCCGTGGTTGCCGCCGCCTCGGGCAGCGCGGCGTCGAAGCCGACCCGGCCGTCCGCCGCCACGGGCCTGCCCGACGATCGTTCGCCGGCCCCACCTCGAAAGGTCAGCAGGCCGCCAATTCTGCCCCTCCGGCGGGTCGCCCGGGTTTTGACGAAGCCCTTGGCGGTCCATACTCTGCGGCGTTCTCACACCGCCGCACGGGGGCCCGGCACACGCCGGTCGGTCCGTGTGGCCAATGGCCGTGCCCGGAACGCCCGGATCGTTCACTCCCCGGGGCCGGGGCGGCGTCCGCGGCACGCCGCGGGAGGTGATCGCATGGAACAGGTCGAGAAGGACCGGGTCGAGCAGATCGTGCAGCAGCTTCGCGTGGCCGTGGTGCAGCCCGACGGCGGCGACCTCGAGCTGCTGGGCGTCTCCGACGACGGCGTGGTGACGCTGCGGCTGCACGGATCGTGCGCCGGCTGCCAGAGCAGCACCACCACGCTGCGCAACGGAATCGAGCGCTACCTGCGCAGCAAGCTGCCGCAGATCACGCGCGTCATCGCGGTCTGACCGTGAACCGCCTGGGCGCGGGAGAGCTGCTGTTCGTGGTGCTGGTGTTCGGCGTGCTCGCCGGCGCCGGCTGGCTGATCGGCCGCGCGCGCCGGACACACTGAGGACGCCATGCTCTACGGAATGGGACTGTTCGTGGCCGCCACGCTGATCGGCAGCACCATTCTGGCGGCGATGGGCATCAACTGGTTGCGCGGCAAACTCGAGCAGCGCCGACATCACTGACCGGCCGCACCGGAACCCCGCCGACTTCAAGGATCCCGCCGCGCGCAGGTCGCGCGGCGTACGAAAGAGGCTCATGTCCACTGTCACGAAGGAAGCCGTCCTCGCCGCGCTCGGCACCGTGAACGACCCCGACCTGCACCGCGACCTCGTCACGCTCGGCATGATCGAGGACGTGGCGGTGGAGGCCGGGCGCGTGTCGTTCACGCTCGTGCTCACCACGTCGGCCTGCCCGCTCAAGGGCCAGATCGAGGACGACTGCCGCCGCGCGGTGGCCGGCGTCGCCGGCGTGACCGAGGTGGTGATCCAGACCACCAGCCGCGTGCGCAAGCCCAAGGACCCGATGGCCGACCGGCAGGCGCTGCCGGGCGTCGCGCACGTGATCGCCGTGGGCTCGGGCAAGGGCGGCGTGGGCAAGAGCACCGTCGCCGTGAACCTCGCGATCGCGCTCGCGCAGACCGGCGCCACCGTCGGGCTGCTGGACGGCGACATCTACGGGCCGAACCTTCCGCGCATGATGGGCGAGCGCCGGCAGCCGTTCCAGCGCGAGCAGAAGATCGTGCCGGTGCGGGCGCACGGCATCCACTTCATGTCGATGGGCCTGCTGATGGACCAGGGCGAGGCCGTGGTGTGGCGCGGGCCCATGCTGCACGGTGCGATCAAGAGCTTCCTGCAGGACGTGGACTGGCAGGGCATGGACTACCTGATCGTGGACCTGCCGCCCGGCACCGGCGACGTGCAGCTGTCGCTGGTGCAGCAGACCGTCATCTCGGGCGCGGTCATCGTGACCACGCCGAGCGCCGTGGCGATCGAGGACTCGGTCAAGGCGGTGGACATGTTCGGCAAGCTCAAGGTGCCGGTGCTCGGTGTGATCGAGAACATGAGCTACTTCGTGCTGCCGGGCACCGGCGAGCGCGTGGCCGTGTTCGGGCAGGGCGAGGCGGAGACGCGCGCGCTGGCCATGGGCCTGCCGTTCCTCGGCGCGATCCCGCTCGATCCGCAGGTGCGCGTGGGCGGCGACACGGGCGAGCCCGTGGTCGTGGCGCAGCCGCAGAGCGAGATCGCCGCGTCGTTCCGCCGCATCGCCGGCGCGCTCGCGCAGCGCGTGAGCATCCAGACGCTGGGGACCCCGGAGGTGGGCGCCCGCGCGTGAGCGCGGCCCGTCGCGCATGACGACTCGCGAGGTGTACGCCGACCACGCCGCCACCACCCGGCCCGCACCCGCGGTGGTGCAGGCCATGCTGCCGTGGCTGACGGAGTCGTTCGGCAATCCCTCCAGCGTGCACCGCCGCGGCGAGACCGCGCGCGAGGCGATCGAGAACGCCCGGTTCGAGGTGGCGCGCCTCATGGGCGCGCAGCCCGAGGAAATCGTGTTCACCGCGAGCGGCTCCGAGAGCGACAACCTCGCGCTCAAGGGCGCGATGCTCGCCGCGCCGCAGGGCCGCCGCCGGCTCGTGACCACCGCGGTCGAACACGCCGCCGTGCTCGAGACCGCGAAACACCTGCAGGGTCGCGGCTGGGAGCTGACCGTGGTGCCGGTGCGGCCGAACGGCGCCGTGGATCCGGGCGCGATCGCCGAGGTGCTCGGCGACGACGTCGCGCTGGTGTCGGTGATGGCGGTCAACAACGAGACCGGCGTGATCCAGCCCGTGGAGGACATCGGCCCGCTCGTGCACGAGTGCGGCGCGCTGTTCCACGTGGACGCGGTGCAGGCCGCGGGCAAGCGGCCGATCGCGGTGGACCTCTGGCAGGCCGACCTCGCGAGCATCGCCGCGCACAAGTTGTACGGCGCGCCGGGCGCGGCCGCCCTGTTCGTGCGGCGCCGCACGCGGCTGCTGCCGCTGGTGCACGGCGGGCAGCAGGAGCGCGCGCGTCGCGCGGGCACGGAAAACGTTCCGGCGCTGGTCGGGTTCGGCGCCGCCGCCGCGCACGCGATGGAGCAACTCGCGGCGGGCGAACCGGAACGGCTCGCCGCGTTGGGCGACCAGCTGCTGGCCGGGCTGCTCGCGCGCGTGCCCGACATGATGCTGAACGGCGACCTGAATCGCCGCGTGGGCGCGATCGTCAACGTGCGCTTCGCGGGCGTCGACGGCGAGGCCGTGCTGCACGAGCTCGATCGCGAGGGCGTCACGGTGTCCACCGGCTCGGCCTGCAGCGCCGCCACGCCCGGCCCGTCGCACGTGCTGATCGCGATGGGGCTCGAGCCTGAGGACGCGCACGCCAGCGTGCGCTTCTCGCTCGGCGAGCCGAACACCGACGAAGACGTGACGCGCCTGCTCGACGTGGTGCCGGCCGTGGTGGAGCGCCTGCGCGCGCTCGGCGGCGCGCACCTCCGGGAGGGCGCGCGATGAAGCGCGGCGGCATGATCGGCGCGATCGTGGCCATCGCGGTGGCGTCGTGGGTGGCCACGAACGGACGCCGGCACGCGCCGGCGCCGCCCGCGGCGCCGCCCGACACGGCGGTGGCGGGGCTCTACCGCGCGGAGCTGCCCGCGGCCGATTCGCCCGGGCGCGCCGTGACGCTGCGGCTGACGGGTTTCATGACGGCACGGATGGAATCCGACTTCCGCAACGGGCAGCCGCCCGTCGTGGACACGGGAGCATGGACGAAGGACGATGCCGGCGCGGTCGTGGTGACGCTCGCGCCACGGGACACGGCCACGAACTCGGGCGACACGCTGCGATTCGACGCGCGCGGCGATTCTCTCGTGGCTCGGGGCCCGGCGTACGGCTCCGCGGAGCTCACGCTGGTTCGCACGCGTTGACACGGGGCTCCCCGGACCGGGGGGCGTGGATGAAGGAGACATGCGCATGAACACGAACGAGCAGTTCCGCCTGAAGGTCGGTCTCGCCGAGATGCTCAAGGGCGGCGTCATCATGGACGTCATGAGCCCCGAGCAGGCCGAGATCGCGCAGGAGTCCGGCGCGTCGGCGGTGATGGCGCTGGAGCGCATTCCCTCCGAGATCCGCCGCCAGGGCGGCGTCGCGCGCATGAGCGACCCCCACATGATCAAGGGCATCCAGAAGGTCGTGGACATCCCGGTGATGGCGAAGTGCCGCATCGGCCACATCGCCGAGGCGCGCGTGCTCGAGGCGCTCGAAATCGACTTCATCGACGAGAGCGAAGTGCTGACGCCCGCCGACGAGGAGAACCACGTCTGGAAGCACGACTTCAAGATCCCGTTCGTGTGCGGCTGCCGCGACCTCGGCGAGGCGCTGCGCCGCATCGGCGAAGGCGCCGCGATGATCCGCACCAAGGGCGAGGCCGGCACGGGCAACGTCGTGGAGGCCGTGCGCCACATGCGTACGGTGCAGCGCCAGATGAAGCGCCTGACCACGCTCACCGTGGACGAGCTGATGCACGAGGCGAAGGAACTGGGCGCGCCGTTCGAGCTGGTGCAGCAGGTGGCCAAGACGGGCAAGCTGCCGGTGCCGAACTTCGCCGCCGGCGGCGTGGCGATCCCCGCCGATGCTGCGCTCATGATGCAGCTGGGGGCCGAGGCCGTGTTCGTGGGTTCGGGCATCTTCGAGGTGGGCAAGGACCTGCCGGCCGCAGAGCAGAAGAAGGCGCAGGTCCGCATGGCGCAGGCGATCGTCAAGACGGTGGCGAACTGGGACAAGCCCGCGATCGTCGCCGAGCTCAGCACCGACCTGCCCAAGGCCATGCGCGGCATCTCGCTCGAGACGCTGTCCGAGGAGCAACTCCTGGCGAAGCGTGGCTGGTGAGCGGGTGGACGAGCGGGACACGACGCCCATGACGAGGGCCCGGGTCGGCGTACTGGCGCTGCAGGGCGACTTCGCGCTGCACTTCGCCGCGCTCGAGGCGCTCGGCGTGGAAGGCGTGCGCGTGTCGCTGCCTGAGCACCTCGACGGGCTCGACGCGATCGTGCTGCCGGGTGGCGAGTCCAGCACCATGCTGCGGCTGCTCGAGGCCACCGGCCTGCGCGCGCCAATCGAGCGGTTCGTGCGCGAGAAGCCGGTGCTCGGCACGTGCGCGGGCGTGATCCTGCTGTCGCGCGAGTGCGACCGCCTGCCGGCGCCTCCGCTGGGCGTGCTCGACGTGACCGCCGCCCGCAACGCGTTCGGCCGCCAGATCCACTCGTTCACCGACACCGTGCACACGACGGTGGCGGGGGGCGACGTGCAGGGTGTGTTCATCCGCGCGCCGCGCATCACGCGCGTGGGCGCGGGCGTCGAGGTGATCGCCACGTGGGCGGGCGGCGTCGCCGCCGAGCCCGTGGGTGTGCGACAGGGCCGGGTCGTGGGGCTGACGTTCCATCCCGAGCTGACGCATGACCTGCGGCTGCACCGCTGGTTCCTCGCCGACGTCGCGGGCCTCGTGCTGCCCGGCGAGGGGCGCACCACCGCGGAGCGCGCGGGGGAGACGCGATGAGCGAGCCCGTCCGCACGCCGGGCGCGATCGCGCCGGCGAGTCCCGCGCGCGCCGCGCTGCACGCGTTCGTCGCGAAGCACCAGCGCTTCCTGCTCACCACGCACGTCAATCCCGACGGCGACGCCATCGGCAGCGAAGCGGCGTTCGCGTGGTGGCTCAAGCAACTGGGCAAGCAGGTGCGCGTGCTGAACGACTCGGTCACCCCGCTCGCGTTCGAGTGGCTGACGAGCGAGCAGGCGATCGAGGTCTACACCGAGGAACTCGCCGAGCAGCGGTTCGCCGAGGCCGATGCGCTGATCGTGCTGGACACCAGCAACCGCCAGCGCATCGGCCGGCTCGCGCACCACATCGACCGCCACGCGATCGCGCTGGCCGTGGTGGACCACCACGTCACGCACGCGCACGGCTTCGGCCAGGTCGACGTGATCGAGCCCGAGGTGGCCGCCACCGCGGAGCTCGTGTTCGGGCTGATCCGCGAGTCGGGGCACGTCGTCGACCGGCACACGGCCGAAGCGCTGTACGTGGGGCTGATGACCGACACGGGCAATTTCCGCTACTCGAACACCGACAGCCAGGCGCACCACATGGCCGCCGAGCTGCTGGCCGCCGGCGTCGACCCGCAGGGCGTGAACCAGCGCGTGCACGCCGTGATGCCTGCCGGGCGGCTGCGCTTCTTCGGCGAAGTGCTCGCGAAGCTCGAGATGCTCGAGGGTGGCCGCCTCGTGGTGATCGAGGCCACGCCCGAACAGTTCCAGCGCCACGGCCTCGTGGGCGCGGACACCGAGGGGCTCGTGGATCTGCCGCGCTCGATCGCCGGTCTCGACGTGGTGGCGCTGTTCAGCGAGGTCGAGCCGGGCAAGGTGAAGGTGTCGCTGCGCTCGATGGGGCGTGTCGAGATCGACGGCGTGTGCGCGCGCCACGGCGGCGGCGGGCACGCGCACGCGGCCGGCGTGCAGATGCGCATGCCGCGGGACGCCGCGCGGGCGCTGATCGTGCCGGAACTCGCGGCGCTGATCGCGGCCGCCGACGCGCGCGAGACGGCCGACCGACGCGCCACCGTGCGCGAAGGGGCCGCGCGCCCGTGAAGGCTCCGCTCGCGGCCGAGCTGTCGGGGGACGCGGTCTCGCACCGCTACGGCACGCGCGTGGCGCTCCAGCCACGCTCGTTCGAGGTGAGGGGCCCCCTCGTGGTGGCGGTCACCGGATCGAACGGCGCCGGCAAGAGTACGCTGCTGCGCATCGTGGCTGGGCTGCTGCGGCCGAACGGCGGCAGCACGAAGCTGCGCGTGGGGGGCGCCGACATCGCGCCCCCGCAGCGACGGCACCACGTGGGACTCGCCACGCCCGAGCTGCACTTCTACGAGGAGATGTCGGCCGCCGAGAACCTGGTGTTCTCGGCCGAGGCGCGCGGGCTCGCGGCGCCGGCCGACGCGGCGTGGGAAGCCCTCGTCTCGGTGGGGCTCAAGCCGCGCGCGCACGACCGCGTGTCGGCGTTCTCCTCGGGCATGAAGCAGCGCCTGCGACTCGCGTTCGCCCTTCTCGCCGACCCGGCCGTGCTCATGCTGGACGAGCCGGGCAGTCACCTCGACGAGGAGGGGCGCAACGCGGTCGAAGCCCTCGTCCACAGCGAGCGCGAGCGGCGTCTCGTGCTCATCGCCACCAACGATCCCAGGGAGATGGCGCTTGCCAGCCAGCGCATCCAGCTCGACGGCCGCGGTCTGGGCGATCCTTCGTAAGGAGTGTCGCTCGGAGTGGCGCACGCGTTACGGCTTGAACGCGGCGCTGCTGTTCGCCGTGACCAGCCTGACCGCGGTCAGCTTCTCCGCGAACCGGCTCAGCGACCGCCCCGACGTGCTGGCGGCGCTGTTCTGGATCGTGCTGCTGTTCGCGACGCTCGCCTCGCTCAGCCACGCGTTCGTGCGCGAGGTCGAGGGGCGCACGCTGATGATGCTGCGTCTCGTGGCCTCGCCCACCGAGATCGCGCTCGGCAAGCTCGTGTTCAACTTCCTGTTCCTGGCGGTCATCGAGCTGGTGATGGTGCCGCTGTTCTTCCTGTTCATGGCGCCGCCCTCCACGGACTGGGGCGCTTTCCTGGGCCTGCTGGCGCTGGGCAGCGTGTCGCTGGCCGCCTCGTCCACCGTGCTGGGCGCGGTGATCGCCCAGACGCGCGGGCGCGGGGCGCTGTTCGCGGGCATTTCCTTGCCGGTCCTGCTGCCGGTGCTGGCCGCCGCGGTGTCCGGGACCCGGGCCCAATGGGTCGGGGGCGACTGCACGACCGAACTCAAGCTGTTGGGCGCCTACGGGGGCGCCCTGTTGGCCGCTGGTTTGCTCCTGTACGACCACCTGTGGGACGACTAGGCTCCCAACTGCCGGCCGATCCAAGTTTCCGACGAGGGGTGCTGATGGTCTGGAAAGTCGCGCTGTTCCTGTGGCTCGCCGTGTGGATGGTGCTCGCATTCGTGTGGGCCCCAGTGGTTCCCGTGCTCGAGGCGACCACGCGGGTGCTCTACTTCCACATCCCGGCCGCGTGGGTGACCGTGCTCGCGCTGGCCTGGTCGATGATCCACTCCGTACGTTTCTTGACAACTCGCGATCTTCGCCATGACGACGTGGCAGCCGGTTCTGCCGAACTTGGAATCCTGTTCTGCGTCGGGGCGACGGTTTCCGGTGCCCTCTGGGCCAAGGCCATGTGGGGGTCCTACTGGAACTGGGATCCGCGCGAGACGGCGATCTTCTTCCTGCTCCTCATCTACGGGGCCTACCTGGCCCTGCGGGGGAGCGTCGACGATCCCGAGCGGCGCGCCCGGCTCTCGGCGGTCTACTCGCTGGTCGCGTTCGTCTCGGTGCCGTTCCTGATGTTCATCGTGCCGCGGCTGATGTTCACCCTTCACCCCGACCCGCTCATCAACCCGCGCGGGAAGGTGGACATGGACAGCGCGATCCGCTGGTGCTTCTCGGCGATGCTGCTGGGGTTCACGGTGCTCTTCTACTGGATGCTCTCGCTGCGGGTCCGCCTCGGGCGGCTCGAGCGAAAGATGATGTCGGCCTGAACGGGGCGCGGCCCCGGAGGGTGAAACGCTGGACTCGCACAATCTGACCGTACTGGGTGTGGCGCTGCTGGTGTGGGGTCTGCTGTTCGTGTACCTCCTCCGGCTCGAGCGTCGCGTGAAGGATCTGGAGAAGCGATGAACATCAAGATCGTGATCGCCCTGGTGCTGCTGGCCGTCGCCGCCGGCATCGGCATGACCAGCTTCAAGAAGACGATGACGCCCTACATCACGTTTCGCGAGGCCCGTGCCGCGAACGGCATGGTGCAGGTGAGCGGCACGCTCGCGAGCAAGGACTACACGCTCAAGCAGGCCGAGCAGTTCCTGCGCTTCCAGCTCAAGGACTTGAACGGCGACGTGATGCCCGTGGTGTACCGCGGAACGATCCCCGGCAACTTCGACCAGGCCGTGAACATCGTGGCCATCGGCGAGTACAAGGGCGATCACTTCGAGGCCGACAAGCTGCTCGTGAAGTGCCCGTCGAAGTACCAGACGATGGCCGAGCAGCAGCAGGGGGCGAAGTCGTGAGTGGCGCCGGGGCGACGACGCTGGCCGCGTTCGACGTGTCCGGGCGCAACCGGACGGGACTCCTGACGGCGGCCGCGCTCGTCATGGCCACGGGGGTGATCGGTTCCGCGCTGGTCGGCATGCGCGTGCTGAACCCCGGGCAGGTGCTCACCTGGCTGGCCTTCTTCGCCTCGCTGGTGACCGGGTTCTCGTACCTGCTCGCGCTGAACGGGCGGCCCGAGGCCGAGTCGGCCGCGCGCGCGTCGTTCCGCGTGCAGTGGTTCGCGCTGGTCGCGAGCGTGGCGTTCCTGTGGGTCGTGCTGTTCACGCACCAGTACCAGTACCAGTACGTGGCGTCCTACTCGTCGCGCTCGATGCCCTGGTACTACGTGTACGCCGCGCTGTGGGGCGGCCAGGAGGGCACGTTCGTCATGTGGGGCATGTTCAGCGCCACGCTGGGCATGATCCTGATGCGCTGGAAGCACCCGCTGCAGATGCCGTCGATGTTCTTCCTGAACCTGCCGCTCGTGCTGCTGGCGCTCGTCAGCGTGATGCGCGGCCCGTTCATGACGTTCCCGGCCGGGCAGGTGCCCGCCGACGGGCAGGGCCTGAACCCGCTGCTGCAGGACTGGTGGATGACCATCCACCCGCCCGTGCTGTTCACCGGCTTCTCGTCGCTGATCGTGCCCTTC
>JBGAOB010000048.1:0-9167 GCA_044222045.1 Candidatus Eiseniibacteriota bacterium | reverse complement strand
GACTACGACGGCTGGGTGAAACCCGTGCTGCCGTGGGTGGGCTTCTCCACGGCGATCCTCGCCACCGGCTTCATCATGGGCGGCGTGTGGGCCTACAAGGTGCTGGGCTGGGGCGGCTACTGGGGCTGGGACCCGGTCGAGAACGGCTCGCTGATCCCGTGGCTCTCGAACGTGGCGCTGCTCCACGGCCTGCTCGTGCAGCGCGTGACCGGCAGCCTGCGGCGCACGAACTTCTTCCTCGCCGTCACGTCGTACGTGCTCGTGCTGTACGCGTCGTTCCTCACGCGCAGCGGCGTGCTCGCCGACTTCTCGGTGCACTCGTTCGCGAACCTCGGTCTCACCGGCTTCCTGTTGGCGTTCCTCGGCGTGGCGGCCGTGCTCGGGTACGGCCTGCTGATCGCGCGCTGGCGCGACATTCCGGGCCCGCAGGAGCAGCTCGGCAGCTTCTCGCGCGAGTCGTTCATGTGGCTGGGCCAGCTCGTGTTCATGCTCATGTGCGCGCTGGTCGCGATCGGCATGAGCGCGCCCCTGATCACGCGGCTGTTCGGCCCGCCGTCGAACGTGCAGACGTCCTACTACAACCTCGTCAACGCCCCGCTCGCCGTGGCCATGGGCCTGCTGCTGGGCCTGTCGCCGCTGCTGCGCTGGCGCAAGCACGACGTGTCGACGCTCGCGAAGACCGCGCTGCCGGCGGTCGTGGCGGCCGTGGTGCTCACGCTGCTCGGCGCGATGTCCGGAGCGTTCCAGGTGCGGCTGGCGCAGCCGCTCGCGGGCGGCCTGCGGCTGCCCGACTGGACCGTCTTCGTGTGGTTCGCGATGGCGTTCGCGCTGGCCGCGAACGTGATCGTGATGGTGCGCGGCTTCAAGGCCAGCTGGAAGCACGGCATCGCGTACCTCGGCCACTGCGGCGCCGCGCTGCTGCTGATCGGCGTCATGGCGTCGTCGAACTACGGCGTGTCGCGCCAGGTGCAGCTGCCGCTGGGCCAGCCGCAGGAGGCGCTCGGTTACAAGCTCACGTTCCAGGGCATGCAGCACGCGAAGGACGGCAAGGACCACGCGATGATCGCCGTGGCGTCGTCGGAGCGGAACTTCCAGGCGAACGCGCGCTTCTACTGGAGCGAGTTCAACCAGGGCTACATGAAGACGCCGCACATCGAGCGGTTCGTGACGCACGACGTGTACATCTCGCCGCTCGAGATGGTCGGCGACGACCCGCGCGAGAAGGGCGTGTGGTTCTCGCCGGGTGAGACCAAGCAGATCGGCGCCGTCAAGTACACGTTCCAGGACTTCACGATGGACATGCAGGGCAAGATCCGACTCACGGCGAACGTGATCGCCGAGATCGGTGGCCGCACCGTCCCGCTGAAGCCCGTGTTCGAGATGGACCCGGCCACGAGCACCACGAACAAGATCCCGGCTTACCTGCCGAGCGGCGGCCAACTGAACATCGCGACGGCGGATCCGAACACGCAGCGCGTGTCGCTCGAGCTGCCGAACGCCGAGAGCGCGGGCAGCGCCGAGATCCTGGCGGTCGAGGTGAGCACGAAGCCGTTCATCGGGCTGGTGTGGCTCGGCTCGGTGGTCATGCTCGCGAGCGGCTTCCTGGTGGTGCTGCGGCGGTGGCAGGACGTGAAGCGCGCGCCCGTGGGCACGTAGCGGCTCGTCCGAAGCGAAAGCGAAACGGCCGCCCGGAGCGATCGGGCGGCCGTTCGTGCGTGCGGTGGGTCAGGCGGCGCGTTCGGAGCTGCCCGACGCCGTCGCGGCCGGCCAACGGATCGTCACGATCGTGCCGGCGCCGCGGCGACTCTCCACGTCCATGTGGCCACCGTGCGCCGTCACCAGTTCGCTCGCCAGCGCCAGTCCCAGCCCGCTGCCGCGCGAGTGGTGACGGATGTCGGGCACCGTGAACGGCTCGCCGAGCCGCGCGAGCGTGTCGGGATCGATGCCCCGACCGTCGTCGCGCACCTCGACCACGGCCTGGTCGCCGTCGCGGGACACGCGCACCACGACCCGCGAGCCGGGCCCGGAGTGCCGCACCGCGTTGTCGGCGAGCTCGCACAGCACCAGCGTGGGGAACCGCAGGTCGATGTCCGCCACCACGGCGTCGCTGGTCTCGAGCACCAGGTCGACGTCGCGCTTGGCGGCCTCCTCGCGCAACGAGTTCAGCGCGGAGTTCATCAGGTCACCGATGCGCAACGGCGTCACGTTGAGCTCGTACGCGTGCGCCCGCAGCGTGGACAGGAGCATGACGCGCTCCAGCATCACGAACAGCCGGCGCGACGCCTCGTCCACCATGTGCACGAGGTCGCGCTGGTGCTCGCTGAGGCTGCCCTCGCCCGACAACATCTCGACCGCGGCGCGCAGGTACGACATCGGCGTGCGCGTTTCGTGGTGCATCAGCGTGATCAGGCTGCTGCGCAGCTGGTCGACCTCCTCGACGGACTTCAGCCGCAGGTACACGCGCACCTTGGCGATCAGCTCGTCCGGATTGAACGGCTTCGACACGTAGTCGTCGGCGCCGGCGTCGTAGCCCTGCAGGCGCTCCGACACCATCGCCTTGGCCGACACCATGATGATCTTGGCCTGCCCACCGCGCGTGCCCAGCTCGCGCAACCGTCGGCACGTCTCGTAACCGTCCATGCCGGGCATCATGATGTCGAGCAGGATCACGTCGGGCCGGAACTCCGGCACCATCGCGAGCGCTTCCTCGCCCGAGCCGGCCGACGCGAGCGTGTACTCGCGCAGCAGCTTCTGGCAGATGAAGACGTTGCGGGCGTTGTCGTCCACCACGAGCACCCGCCCCGGCAGCAGCGCCGGCCGCGCGAGGATCGTCGACGGCGTCGGCGCGTGGGCCGACGGGTGGGCCGGCGGCGCGTCCGGCGTGGGCAACCCGGCGGGTCGCATCATGCTTCCCGACGGAGTCGACTTCGGGTCAGGCGGCGAGGGAGTCATCGTGAGCCTCCGGCGAATCGGTGAGTTCCTCGTGGCGGCAGGGGACTTCGATCACGAAACGGGAACCGCCCTCCGGGCGGACCTCCGCCCAGATGCGGCCGCCGTGTGCGGACACGATCTCGCGCGAGATCGCCAGGCCCAGGCCGGTGCCTCCGGCACCAGAGCGGGTGCGGCTGGACTGAACGAACTTGTCGAACACGGACTCGAGCTCGCCCGCGGGGATGCCCGGTCCATCGTCGAGGACGGACACCCGCACGCCGGGCCCTTCGACGTGCTCCAGGGTGACGTCGATGCGCTGGCGCGCGAACTTCACGGCGTTCCCGAGCACGTTGCGCACGACCTGCTTGATGCGCTTCTCGTCGGCGTAAGCCGGGTACGCGTCGCCCAGGACCGGGAACTCGATGTGCAGGTCGCGCTCGATGCAGGCGGCCTCGAACTCGTCCACCACCTCGCCGACCGTGGACCACAGGTCGAGTTCGTCCTTCTGGTACTGCATCCGTCCGGCGTCCAGCTTGGCGAGGTCGAGCAGGTCGTCGAGCAGGCCGAGCAGTGTGCCGCCGCTCTGGCGGATGTGCGTGAAGTACTCGCCGAGCTCCGCGCGCTCGCTCGTGGCGAACTCGCGCACGCCGAACTCGGCGAAGCTCAGGATGCCGTGCAGCGGCGTACGCAGCTCGTGCGACATGTTCGCCAGGAAGACGCTCTTGGAGTGGTTCGCGGCCTCGGCGCTCTCCTTGGCCGTGACCAGTGCGGTGTTCGTGGCCTGCAGGTCGGCGGTGCGCGCGCGGACCTCCTCCTCGAGGTGGTCGCGGCTCTGCCGCAACATGCCGTCGCGGCGTTCGATCTGCTCCAGCATGTTGTTGAATCCGTCCACGAGTACGCCGATCTCGTTGTCCTCTCCGGACATCGGCACGCGCAGCGCGTAATCCCCGCCCGTGGAGATCTCGCGGATCGTCTTCACCACACGCAGCAGCGGGCGCGTGACGATGCGCTGGAACGCGAGCCCCACGACGAAAGCGATCGCCAACCCCAGCACGAGCACGCCGCCGAGAGTGGCGAAGTGGCTCGTCAGGCGGCCGCGGATCTCGCTGCGGTCCGTCACGAGCAGGAGCCGGCCCAGCCGGTCGCCGCGGTAGTCCACGGGCGAGCTGACGTACAGCGATTCCGCCGTCTCGGAGTACGTCGTGCCGCCGGCGCTCAAGTCCGGGAGCATCGCCGGCAGGCGCGCGTGGCCGTACCGGGCGAACAGGTGGCCGCGATCGTCGTACACCGCCGCGCCGCCCACGTGCGACGTCGGGCGGAGCGCCTGCAGCACCTCCTCGGCCATCTTCTCGTCGTGGAACGCCAGCGCACCGGCGCAGTTCGTGGCGAGGATCAGGGTCTTGGACTCCAGCTCCTCGCGCGTGGACGTGCGGATGCGCCCGATGTCGATCCACGTGAGCGCGGCGCCCGTCGTGGCGAGCACGGCGAGGATCCCGACCAGGTAGAGGACGGTGATCCGGTCGCGGATCGAGTGACTGATGCGGAGCGTTTCGCGCACGTCAGCGCCTCACCACGTTCTCGGCCAGCTGCAGCAGTCGCGAGCTGATCACGAGCTTGCTCTGGCCGGCGGCGCGCGCGTTGACCTCGAAGCGCAGCCGCTGGTCGGACGTGAAGATGCGGATCATGCCGCCCTGGCGCACGAACGAAGGGACGTCGCTCATGGTGAGCACCGGGTGGTCGCCGACCGCCGTCAGCACCGAGCCCACGTCCTTCTGGCGGGAACTGCCGATGAACACGGCCTGCGACGACGCGCAGGCCGGCGCATCGGCGGCGATGTTCACGACGATCGGGTGCGAGTCCAGGCTCTTGCCGGCGAGCAGGCGCTGCAACGTGAGGCCGAGGTCCGGGTCGCCGATCACCGACAGCGTGAGCGGCGCCGAGCTGCTGGCGAACGTGCCGGCGGGCCACTCGGTGAAGCGCACGAAGTTGTAGACGTACACGCCCCGCAGCTCGAGCTCGCCCGCCTTCGTGTTCGCCGCGCGCGCGCGCACGGCAGGCACGAGCAGGGCGGCGGCGAGCGCCAGCGGCGCCAGCCACCTCCAGCGGCCGCGCGGCACGCCCCGAAGGGGGGCGCGCGCGACCCGCTCGCGGTGGAGCGGAGCGTTCATCGACTCAGCGGACGTAACGCAGGGAGAAGCGCACGCCCCGTTCCACGTACACGGCCGCGAAGTTCACGTCGTCCGGGAACTCGAGGTGCCGGCGGTGGAGAAGGTTCTCGCCCAGCACGCTGGCCTCGATGCCCGGCACGGGGCGCCAGCCCAGGCGCAGGAACAGCTCCTGGTACGCGGGCACCGGTGTGCCTTCCAGCCGTCCCACCGCCACGGCGCGCGAGTCCAGCTCGACGCGTCCGGGGAGCTGCAGCAGCGACTGGAGCGAGCCGGAGTGGCGCGGCGGCAGCGCCGAAGCGGTGACGGTGGTGCCGCCCGAGCGGAAGCTCTGGCCGTAGTCGATCTGTGTCCAGGTGTGCGTGGCGCGCACCTGCCACTGCGGCGTGACGGCGAGGCGTACGGCGGTCTCGACACCGTCCCCGGTCGCGCGCGCCGCATTGACCGACTTGAGCGGATAGAAGATGTACGGCGTGAGGCCTTCCATCGCCGGCGAGGGCGTGCCCGGAACGGCCAGCACCAGGTCGCGGTACTCGTTGTGGTAGCCGGACACGTCGAGCAGGAGGTTGTCGGTCGGGCGCACGCGCCAGCCCGCCTCGAACGCGGTCACGCGCTCGCTGCCGAGGTCGGAGGCCGCCACGTACGTGGCCGCCACCGGCAGCCCGCTGTAAGGATCGGGGAAGACGGCCATGCGCATCGTGGCGGTGCGCTCGCCGCGGGCCGCCACGCGCAGGGCGCGGGAGCACGCCAGCCACAGCGCCTGGCGGTCGTTCGGCTGGTACGCGAGGCGCGCGTTCGGCTGCACGTTGGGCTTGCCGTAGCGGCTCGCCTCGAATCGGTTGCCGACGGTCAGCGACACCCGCGGCGTGAACGTGGCCTCGTGCTGCACGAACAGGCCCACCATGTGGTCGGTGCGGTGGCTCTCGGAGTCGTCGATCTGGACGAAGTGCTCGGTGTGCATGTCGTCGGCGGTGAGCCGGTAGCTGGTGCCCCACGCGGTCTCCTGCGAGGGTCGCCAGTGGAAGCGGTGCTGGAAGTCCAGGTCGACCGTGGCCCGCTTCTCGTGGCCCAGGTACTCGTCGCGATCGGAAAGGTCGAGGCTGGTCTGCGTGGTGAAGTCGCCGGCGTGGTCGGCGTGGTGCACCCACCGGCCCAGCACGTCGGCGCCGCGGAACAGGATGCGATCGCTGACGGTCGTGCGGTACGGCACGCTCAGGATGGGTACCGACATCGCCTGCTGCGCCGCGGAGGAGTGCACGTGCCCCACCAGCGACAGCTCGTTCGGGCGGCTCGGGTTCCAGTCCACGCGGAAGCCGGCGCGCTCGGCGTCCCAGCCGCGGTCCACGGCCGGGATGCCGGGGCCCTCGAGCCCCTTGCGCTGATAGCCCAGTGCGTACGCGCGGTACGTGGCCGCTCCTCCCAGCCTTCCGCCGTAGCGCGCCCCGCCGTACATCCGCTCGGTCGTGCCTCTCGCGGCCCGGCCCAGGGCGCCCTGCGTGTCCTGCGAATCCTTGGTGATGATGTTGATCACGCCGTTCACCGCGTTCGAGCCCCACAGGGCCGCGCCGGGTCCGCGGATGACCTCGATCCGTTCGATGTCGTCGAGCAGCAGGTCCTGCTCGTCCCACATCACGCCGGAGAACAGCGGCGTGTACACGCTGCGGCCGTCGATCAGCACGAGCAGCTTGTTCGCGAACCGGCTGTTGAAGCCGCGTGCGCTCACCGCCCACTTCGTGGCGTCGAGCCGGGCCACTTCCATGCCCGGCAGCAGCCGCAGGGCGTCGGGAATCGTCTCGGCGCCGGAGCGGCGGATATCCTCGCTCGTGAGCACCGTGACCGCGGCCGGCGTGCGGAACCACGGCTCCTGCTTCTTGGAGACGGTGGTGACCTCCATCTGCACGAGTTCGGTCATGTCCTTGGACAGCAGGTCTTCGCGTGGAGCGGAGCCCGCGGCGGCGGTGTCCACCGCGTCACCGGCGTGCACGGCCGGGACGGGAGCGAGAAGCGTGAGCAGCAGCGACAGAACGGCGGCCACGCGTGCGCGATGGGCCTGGGGCGGGGCCAGCCACCGGCAGACGGCAGTCATGATGGGCTCCAGGAATGAGGGAAGACCGGCCGGCCGCGCTGTGGGAGCGCTCCGGCCTGCAAGGCACGCTGCGTTTTCGGCGTTTTGCAGTGCCGCATTGAGTCCTCGTTCCCGAACCTTTCCCCCTGCCCGTTTCCACAACGACTTGGCCGCTCGAGCGGGTCCCGGCCCGGGTCGCGAAGTGCCCTCCGGCCCGGCATATCGCACGTCGCGAATGGAGTCTTGTTCGACTGCACGCGCGTGCAGTATGGTGCCGCCGGTGCCAACCGACAGGCCATGTTCGAATCACTCGACGATCCGGTGGACGTGCTCACGGCCTTCGTGGACGGCGCCATGCGACCGATCCGGTTTCGCTGGCAGGGGCGCGTGGTGCGCGTGCGACAGGTGACGGGGCAGTGGAACAGGCGCGAAGGGCAGGCCGTGCTGCGCCACTTCGCGGTGCAGGGGACGAAGGACGACAGCTATGAACTCGTGTTCGATCCACGCGTCTCGCGCTGGACGCTGAGTCGGGCATGGACCGGCCCACCGGGATGATCCTGCTCGTGGACATGGACGCGTTCTTCGCGTCCGTGGAGCAGTCGCTGCACCCGCAGCTCAAGGGCAGGCCCGTGATCGTGTGCGGCGACCCGAGCCGTCGAGGCGTGGTGACCGCCGCCTCGTACGAAGCCCGCCCTTCCGGCGTGCGTGCCGGCATGCCGCTGGCCGAAGCTCGGCGGCTGTGCCCGCACGCCGAGTACGTGGAGGGCAACCCGCGCAAGTACGTGGAGAAGTCGCTCGAACTGCTGGAGCTGTTCCTCACCGTGACGCCCGACGTGGAGCCGTTCAGCGTGGACGAGGCGTTCCTCGGGCTCGGCTCGCGCGGTCGCACGCTGGAAGAGGCCACGGTGGTGGCCCGCGACATCCAGGCGCGCATCGCCCGCGACCACGACCTGGGCGCGTCGATCGGCATCGGGCCGAACAAGCTCGTGGCCAAGATGGCCTCGGGCCTGCAGAAGCCGCGCGGCATCACGGCGCTCGACGAGGAGGGCTTCCGTCGCACCTACTGGCCGCTCGACGTGCAGGAACTGTGGGGCGTGGGCCCGAAGATGTCGGCGCGCCTGAACCAGCTCGGCATCCGCACGGTGGGCGACCTCGGCCGCGCGAGCGCGCCGATGCTCGAGCAGACGTTCGGCGTGATCGGACCGCAGATGCGGGAGGCGGCGTGGGGGCACGACCAGACGCCGCTCGTGCCCTATCACGAGGGCGTGGACCCCAAGTCGATGGGCCACGAGGTGACGCTGCCCGAGGACTGTCGCGACGCCGAGTTCCTGGAGGGCACTCTGCTGCGCCTGGCCGACCAGGTGTCGCGCCGGCTGCGCGGCGACGGCTTCGCCAGTCGCACGATCACCGTGAAGTTGCGCGACTTCCGCTTCCGCACCATCACGCGGCAGCGCGCGCTGCCGGTGGCGGTGGACGATCACCGCAGCGTGTTCGAGGTGGCGCGCGCGCTGTGGCGCGAGCACTGGACGGGCGAGCCGCTGCGGCTGCTCGGCGTGACCGCGGGGGCGCTCGAAAAGAAGAGCGACGCCGAGCAGACCGAGCTGTTCGCGAAGGACGAGCGTTCGCAGGCGCTGCAGAAGGCTCTCGACCGGGTGCGCGACAAGCTGGGCGAGGCGTCCGTGGTGCCGGCCGGCTCGCTGACGCACCGCCGCGCGATCGGGCACGTGCCGTTCGGCGCCGTGAAGGGCCGCGACCTGTCGAACCTCGTTCCTTCCGACGAGGGCGGCTCGGGCCCGAACGCCCCGGACTCGGACACCCGGCGCGCGCGCGCCCGGGCCGCGGCCGAGGCGCGGCGCCGTGCACGCGGCGGGTACGCGCAGGGCGCCGACCCTTCTGCGCCCGATCCCACGCAAGTGAAGCCGCGCTTGAAGCCGGACGTGTCGTGAGCGCCGCACCGGTCCTGCCGGCGGAACCCGGCCGCATCCTTGTGGGCACATCGGGCTACT
>JBGAOB010000047.1:15918-20931 GCA_044222045.1 Candidatus Eiseniibacteriota bacterium | reverse complement strand
CGGCGCGGTTGGTCACCGCCGGAAGCGCCGCGGGGCCGACGCCGGTGATGAAGATCACTTCGGTGCTGTCCCCGGCCGCGATCGGTCCCGGGTGGGTTGCCGTCACGACCTGGCCGGTGGCGCCGTAGCTCCAGTCGACGCCCGTGCCGCCGTAGAACGTGATCCCGGCGGGAAGAGTGTCGCGCACGGTGATCGTGCCCGAGGTTGGACCGCTGCCGATGTTGTGCACGACCAGCCGGTAGCGGAGCTTGTCGCCGACGCAGGCGGCGTTCAGGACGCTCATGCTCAGCGTGAGGTCCGCTTCGCACTTGGCGACCGTGGCGGGGTCTGCGGCGCGAGGCGCGACACCCGAAACCTCGGTCAGTCCCGAGGGAGCCTGGCCGGCCACTTCCGCGAGGCTCGAGCGTCCCGTGGACAGGTCGAGGGAGGGAAGCGCAGGGAGGAGCGGAGCGGTCCCGAAACGAGGGTTCCCGCCCGTGCGACGAACGGTCGCGTCCCAGGCGGAGACGTAGCCGACGTCCGCCGGCTGCACCCAGCCGTCTCCGGCCGGGGCCAGCGGTCGGTCCGTCGGGCCACCGGGAGCGGGACCGTGGAACTGGATCTCCCAGGCGCCCGATTCACCGTCCGGCACGACGAGGGCGTAGGGGGTGTATCCGCCGGACCCGGGCAGCGGGCCCGCGAGTGCTTCGTCCCGGTTCGCGATGAGGCCCACCCCGGTCGTGGGAACGACGCCGGAGTTTCCGGCGGGGGAGCGCCACTCGATACGGCCTTCGCCGATGCCGTTTGCACTCGACGCCAGGAGGAGCGTGTCACCCGCCTCGGCAGGGACGCAGACCGTCGTCCGCCGGCTCCGTTCGCATTCGAACGCGAGCTCGTCGTGGGACTGGGAGAGCGGACGATACCCACCGCTCGTCAGCATCATGCTCAGCGCTTCCTCGGCGTGCGCGCGCAACGGCGCGAAGCACGAGAGAGACGCGATCAGCAGGACCAGAGTGACGAGAAGGGACGGTACGCGAGGGCGGGGACGCGCCGTCGCGAAGCTGCGGCTGCTCGGCATGGAGAGAAACTGTCCTCGAGCCGAGATGGGCCGATCCAGGGGTCGGATCTCCGCAAGTCTCAGCTGGCGTGGTGTCTAGCCGGAGCCGTCCGAATCCGTGGTCGGCCGATGTGAGGACTGCCGCTTAGCTTCGCTGCACATGACTCTACCGACTCGCGCGCGTGCTTGGCAAGCGCCGCTCATCCAGGACACTCGAGCGCTCGTCCCCAGGCACGGCGAAGCGCCCGTGAGACGGGCTCCTCGCGAGCCCGACGGTGCGCGAAAGGGCGATCTGCCCCACGTGCTCGGCCACGCCAAGACCGGCGCGCGGGCCCCTCGACGGTCGGCTAGAGTGCGCCCCGGACCCGCCGCGACGGACGGCCTCCGGCCCCTCGAGACCCGCCCGCCCGACCTGACGACCCCAACCCCAGGAACCGCCATGGAGACCTACTACCAGCCCAAGGACCTCGCGCATTTCGGGGACGTCGGCCGCAACGCTCCCGAGCTCTGGACGAAGTACATGGAGTACTACGGGGCGGTGTTCGCCGAAGGGGCCCTGACGGAACGGGAGAAGGCGCTGATCGCCCTCGCCGTCTCCCACGCCGTCCAGTGCCCGTACTGCATCGACGCATACACCCAGGCCTCCCTCCAGAAGGGTGCGGACCTCGACCAGATGACCGAGGCCGTCCACGTCGCGAACGCGATTCGGGGTGGGGCCAGCCTGGTCCACGGCGTTCAAATGCGGAACGTCGCCGAGAAGCTCGGCATGTGAGCGGGAGGGGTGGCCGAGCGCCGGATCCGGCTCGCCCGGACCGGACACGGAGCGCCTGCGGGACACCGCCCCCCCTGGGTCCGGCGCCTCTCGCCGGGAGCACGGCCACGGTCGACCACAGGCCCGCATGACTCGGACGTCGGGGGTGGAGGGTTCACTTCCGGCCCGCCACGAAGGGCGTCCTCACGGCAACCGGGGTCGCCCCGGGGTCACCAGCTGCGGCCCGCGCCTCCACCGCCCGAGCTGCCACCCCCGAAGCTGCCGCCTCCGCCGCTGCCCCCACTGCTGCCTCCGCCACCGAAGCCGCCCGACGAACTGCTCGAGCTCGACTCCTGGAGCTGCGCGATGGCTTCCCGGGTCTTCCGGACGTAACCGCAGCGGGGGAGCTTGCACTCGTCCGTGACCTCGCGCTGCCCCTCGCGCGAATAGGTCGGCTGCCGGAGGGTGACCGAACTCCGCGCGAGCGTCCGGCGCGTGCACCGGGGACACTTGCGGTAGCCGGCGAACCAGACCGGGTGATGCTCGAGGAGCATCGTCTGGCAGACGTCGCACCGCCACGCGACGTGGTTCACGCTCTGGAGCCGTTCCTCGAACTGCTCCATCGCGTCGAGGTACGCGTCGTCCTCCTGCTCGCTCAGCAGGCGCATGCGCCGACCGCAGGTTCCGCAGCGCCGGGTCGTGCGCGCGTGCTGGAACCAGGCGCCGCCCGCCGCGAGCAGTCCCGACAACGCGAGCAGCAGGACGATCGGGAAGGGACGTCGGTCCGGAGCGGAGGTCAGGGGCATCGCCGGCGCGGGCTCCTCGCGAAGCGCCGAGGCCATCGACGCCACGCCCGCGATCGCGCCGCCTCCCCAGTCGCCCTGGCGGAAGCGAGGGATCACGTCGGCGTCGAGAATCCGGCCGATGCGTCCGTCGGGGAGTACGGCTTCGGCACCGTAACCGGTCTCGACTTCGATCCGCCGCGCACCGGTCACGATGAGCACGAGCACGCCGTTGTCGGGATCGCGCTTGCCGATGCCCCAGCGGTTGAAGAGGGCCGTCGCGTATTCGCGCGGCGTCCGTTCCTCGGTGGACCACACCGTGACCACGGCGATCTCCGCACCGTTGTCCCGCTCGAGTCGGCCGATGATCGCGTCGAGGGAATCGCGCTCGCCCGGTGTGAAGACGCCCGCCCTGTCGCTCACCCAGCCGCCGTAGCTCTCACGCGGGTTCGTCACGGACTCGATCGACTCGGCATGCACGACCCCGGCGACGAAGAGGACCGCGACGCTCACGAGGAGCCACGTGCGCACGGAACGCATCCCCTCGCGGGGCGTCATGGCTTCACCTCCGGGGCGACGTCGGCGGTGAGCGCCTCGGCGATCGCGTCCATCGTCGCGATCGCCGCCTCCGCCGGCCGGCCGGCATGAAGCAGCGGCAGTGCGTGCGTCTCGAGCCATGCGTCGGTGCGGGTCTCGGGAACGCGCGATTCCCAGGCGGCGCCGACCTCGATTTCGATGCGTCGTTCCTCGGTCGCCAGCAGCACCAGCAGCCCGTGCCCGGGCGGCGGCGCGACGGGCCAACGATTGAAGAGCCAGAACGCGTACTCCGCCGGAGTCACGGGCCGCGTGTGCGTCGCGAGCACCAGCGCGAGCACGCCCCGGCTGGCCGTGGCCGCGTGCTCGAGACGGGAAAACAGCGTGGCCCGTTGCTCCGGGGACAGCAGCCCGGCCGCATCCCACAGCGGAACGCTCCGCGGTGGCGCGGGCCCCAGTCGGGCATCGAGTCGCTGGATGTCGAAGCCGCAGCCCCGGCAGTTCGCGCGCGGCACATCCACGATCAGACCGCAGGCGGGACACTTCACGATCGGCCTCCGTGAGCGCGCGAGCCGCGCGCGGTTCCAGTCCACCGGGATGTCCCCGCTCGCGCCGCGGCGGCGGAGCGGGCGATGGGTCACGACGCGGCGTGGCGGTGCTCGGATGCGGGATCGGAGGCCGCGAGGCGCGCAGACTACCCGCCTGACCGGGCCGGCGCACGTCGGTCGGATTCCGGCGCTGGTCACCGAGCGTGATCGGCCCTTCCGCCGCCGCCGTGCCCTCGCTAGAGTGCGCCCTTCCGCGGGACAGGTTTCCTGCCGCGGGCGACGCGCGGTCGAGCGGTCTCACGAACCGATGCGGTCGATGCGCCTCTTGGCCCGGCGTGGGCCGATATCCAGGACCCGGGGGAACACGCGATGATGAAGGTTCTCGGAGTGGTGGTCGTGCTGGTGGTGCTGCTGGTCGGCTTCATCGCGACTCGTCCGAACACGTACCGTGTGGAACGTTCCGCGACCATCGCCGCGCCGGCCGCGGTCGTGCAGTCCCAGATCGAGGACTTCCATGCGTGGAAGGGCTGGTCGCCGTGGGAGAAGCTCGACCCGGCGATGAAGACGGACTTCAGCGGTCCCGACCGCGGCGTCGGGGCGAGCTACCACTGGGTCGGCAACGACAAGGTGGGGGAAGGGCGCATGACCGTGACCGAGTCCGTGCCCGGCGAGAAGGTGGGGATCCGCCTCGAGTTCGTGAAGCCGTTCGCGTCCGTGAATGCGACCACGTTCACGTTCGCGCCCGACGGCGCCGGAACGAAGACCTCCTGGATCATGGAGGGCAACCACAACTTCATCAGCAAGGCGATGTGCCTGATGAAGAGCATGGACAGCATGATTGGTCCCGACTTCGAGAAGGGCCTCGCCGACCTCAAGACCGTCAGCGAGCAGATGCCCGCCACCGAAGCCGAACCGGCGGCCGCCGACACGACGCACTGATCCGCACCCTCCGTCACACGAAAGCGGCGGCTCCCTTCCCGGGCGCCGCCGCTTTCGCATGGAGCGCGTTCAGCGGGGCTTCGGTTCCTCCGGCTGCACGAAGCGCCAGCCGAAGCGACCCTTCACGCACAGGTTGCCGAGCGTGATGTCGTTGTCGAGCGGGGACGTGGCCTTGACGATCCGGCCGTCCTGCTCGTGCAGCCGCAGCGTGCAGCCGACGCCACAGTACGGGCAGATCGTGTCCGTGGTCGTCTGGCGCGATGCGTCCCATGCGCCCTCGGCGCGCAGGTCGAACTCGGTCTTCGCCATCAGCGCCCCGGTCGGGCAGACGGCGATGCAGTTGCCGCAGTACACGCACGCGGACTCGTCCAGCGGCACGGCGAACTCGGTGGAGATGCGGGCGTCGAAACCGCGCCCCGCGAC
>JBGAOB010000047.1:0-15882 GCA_044222045.1 Candidatus Eiseniibacteriota bacterium | reverse complement strand
TCGCCGCAGGCCTCGACGCACTTGTAGCAGAGCACGCATTTGCCGTAGTCGCGCACGTAGAGCGCGTTGTCGACCTTCACCGGCTGCGCGACGGTGGCGGCGCGGCCCGGGGGCGCGTGTCCGACGTGCCCGGCCACGGCCGCATCGCGAGCGGCGCCCGTGGCGGGTTCCCCATGGCGTGGGGGCTCGGCGCCGTACTCGCGCATCAGGGCCTGCAACTCGGGTGCGGTCGACAGGTCCACGGACGACGCCAGGAACTCCAGCACCATGCGCCGCGCGTGACGCACGCGGTCGCTGGAGGTGTGCACGACCATGCCGGGCTCCACGACGCGCGAGCAGCTCGGCACGAGTACGCGCGAGCCCTCGACCTCCACGACGCACAGGCGGCAGGCGCTGGGCGGGGCCAGCGTCTCGAGGAAGCACAGCGTCGGGATGGCGGTGCCCAGTTCCCTGGCCACCTGCAGCAGCGTGCGTCCCTCGGGCACGGTGACCTCGCGGCCGTCCACGCGCACCGTCACACCGCCAGCGTGCGGCGCCCCGACCGACGGCGACGACTTCACCGCCATCGCGGGTGCCGCCGGCGGATCGCCGAACAACCGCAGCCGCTTCACCGCCGACTCGACCGCGGCATAGGCCGTCTGCCCGAGCCCGCAGATCGAGGCGTCGCGCATGCCGGCGCCGACTTCGTCCAGCAGCACGAGTTCCTGCGCCACGCCACCCATCGGGCGGCCCGCGACCAGCCGACGCAGCGCTTCGTCCTGGCGCACGGTGCCCACGCGGCACGGCACGCACTGGCCGCACGACTCGTCCCGGAAGAACGAGGCGATGCGCAGCACGGTGTCCCGCAGGTCCACCGTGTCGTCGAACACCATCACGACGCCGGAGCCCAGCGTGGCCGAGGCAGCGCGCGCGTCCTCGAAGCTGAGCGGCAGATCGATCTCGTCCGGCCGCAGGAACGCGCCGGCGGCCCCACCCAGCAGCACGGCACGCAGCGAACGACCGGCGGCGACGCCACCGGCCTGCTCGATCAGCGCACGCAGCGAGGTGCCGTGTTCGACTTCGTACACACCGGGCCGCGCCACGTTGCCGCTCAGGCTGAACAGGCGCGTGCCGGGCGATCCCTTCGTGCCGCGGCGCGCGTACGCATCGCCGCCCTCCAGCAAGATCGGCAGCACGTTCGCGAGCGTTTCGACGTTGTTCACCACCGTGGGCCGGCCGAACAGGCCTTCGACGACGGGGAAGGGCGGCTTCACGCGCGGCTCGCCGCGACGCCCCTCGATCGACTCGAACAGCGCGGTCTCCTCGCCACAGATGTAGGCGCCGGCGCCGCGGCGCAGCTCGATGTCGAACGTGAACGCGCCGCCGAGGATGCCGCGGCCGAGCAGGCCCGCCGCCCGGGCCGCCGCCATCGCGTGCTCGAGGCGTTCGTGCGCGAGCGGGTACTCGGCGCGCACGTAGAGCCAGCCCTTCTCGCAACCCGTCGCGAAGGCCGCGATCGTCATGGCCTCGACGATCGCGAACGGATCCTGCGTCAGCAGAACGCGGTCCTTGAACGTGCCGGGTTCGGACTCGTCGGCGTTGCACACCAGGTGGTGCGGTGTCGCGGGCTGCGTGCGCACGGCGTCCCACTTGCGCGCGGTCGGGAATGCCGCGCCGCCGCGGCCCACGAGGCCGGCGCGCGCGACCTCGGCGATCACGCCCTCGGGGCCGAGCGCGATCGCGCGGGTGAGCGCGGCGTAACCGCCGTTCGCGCGGTACGCGTCGAGGCTCGTCGGGTCCACCACGCCGACGCGCCGCAGAAGCACGTGCGAGGCGTCGCCACGCCGTGGAACCGGGGGCGCCTCCAGCGGAATCGCCGCCAGCGGCGCACCGCGCAGGATCGCGGCGGCCCGCGCCTCGTCGAGCGGGGCGATCGCACGCTCGGACGGCGTGGGCCCCGCCTCGGTCACGAGCGCCGCGGGCGCGGCGTCGCACAAGCCCAGGCACGGAGAGCGCATCCAGGTCGCCACGCCGCCCTCCGAGGCATCCGCATGCGGCCATGCCGGCCCGTGCTCGCGTTCGAGGCGATCGCACAGCGCGCCGGCACCTCGCGCGCGGCACGCCACGTCGTCGCACACGTGCAGCACGCGCGCGGGGCGCGGCGAGGTCGCGAGCATCGCGTAGAAGGTGGCCACCGCCCATGCTTCGGCCGGAGGAATCGAGAGCCGCTCGCACACGTACGCGAGGCCGCCCGGGCTGACCCAGCCGATGCGCGACTGCAGCGCCTGCAGCGCGGGCAGGAGCAGGTGACGTCGTTCGCGCTGCGAGCGTCCGCCCGTGGCGGTGTGGGCGTCGCGCACGGCCCCGCGCGCACCGCCGTCCCAAGCGGAACCCGGCGGCCCCAGCGTGTCGTCCACGGCTGCGCGTTCGTCGTCGTTCGGGCGGGCGTCCGGCAGCCGGATGTCCATCAGCGCGTGCTCTCCGAGGCGGGCACTCGCGCGGGCTCGAGACGCACCGCGCAGGCCTTGAACTCGGCCGTTCCCGACTTCGGATCGGCCGCATCGATCGTGAGGAGGTTCGTGGCGGTCTGGTCGGGGAAGTGCAGCGTCATGAAGACGGTCCCCGCGCGCAGGCCGCGATCCACGTGCGCCGGGGCCACCACGCTGCCCCGTCGCGACGACACACGCAGCAGCTCGCCCTCGGTCACGCCGAGCGTGGCCGCGTCCTCGGGCGAGAGGTCGAGCGACTCGCCGCGATGGAGCGGAGAATCGTAGCCGCCGCTCTGTACGCCGGTGTTGTACGACTCGAGGCGGCGACCCGTCGTGAGCGTGTAGGGATACTCGGCATCCGGCTTCTCCACGGGACCCTCGTGGTGCACGACCGAGAACGGCGCGCGGCGACCGCCGACCGGGCGCTCCCACAGCCGGCCGTGCAGGAACGGCGTGCCGGGGTGCGACTCGTCGGGGCAGGGCCACTGCAGGCCGCCGGCCTCCTCGAGCCGCGCGTAGCTCATGCCGCCCGCGAACGCGGGCGCGACGGTGCGGAATTCGTTCCACACCTGCTCGGCGGAGGGTGCGCCGAAGTCGACGCCGAGGCGGCGGGCGAGCTCGCCGATGATCCACAGTTCGTCGCGCGCGCCCGCCGGCGGCTCGACGGCCTTGCGCACGCGCTGCACGCGCCGCTCGCTGTTCGTGACCGTGCCGTCGCCCTCGCACCAGGTGGCCGCGGCCGGCAGCACGACGTGCGCCAGCTCCGCCGTCCGGGTCAGGAAGATCTCCTGCACGACCATGTGGTCGAGGCCGCGAAGCACCGCCTCCACGTGATGCGCGTCGGCGTCGGACTGGGCGGGGTTCTCGCCGATCACGTACAGGCTCGTGAGGTCTCCGCGCCCCATCGCCTGCAGCATCTCGGTGAGGTTCCAGCCGTAGCGCGGCTGGATGGGAACGTTCCAGTGCCGCTCGAAGCGCGCGCGCACGTCGGGATCGAGGATGTCCTGAAAACCGGGGAGCCGGTTCGGGATCGCGCCCATGTCGCCGCCGCCCTGCACGTTGTTCTGGCCGCGGAGCGGGTTGCAGCCCGAGCCCCACTTGCCGACGTGCCCGGTGAGCAGCGCGAGGTTGATCAGCGACAGCACATTGTCCACGGCGTCGTGGTGCTCGGTGATGCCGAGCGTCCAGGAGATCATCGCGTTGCGGGCGCGCGCGAACGTGTGCGCGGCCTCGCGGATGACGTCGCCCGGCACGCCCGTCACCTGTTCGCCGCGCTCCAGGGTCCACGGCTCGACCGACGCGCGGTACTCCTCGAAGCCGGACGTCGCGTGTTCCACGAACTCGCGATCGTGGAGCCCCGCCCGAATGATCTCGCGAGCCATCGTGTTCGAAAGCGCGATGTCGCTGCCCACGTTGAGACCCAGCCACACGTCGGCCCACTGGGCCGACGACGTGCGCCGCGGGTCCATCACGTAGAGCTGCGTGCCGCGGTGAATCCCTTTCAGGAGGTGGTGGAACCAGATGGGGTGCGCTTCACGCGCGTTCGAGCCCCAGAGGAAGACGACGTCGGCTTCCTCCACCTCGCGGTAGGAGTTCGTCCCGCCACCCGCACCGAAGACCGTCGCCAGACCGACGACGCTGGGCGCGTGTCAGGTTCGGTTGCAGCTGTCGATGTTGTTCGTGCGGAAGACCTGCCTCGCCAGCTTCTGCGCCAGGAAGTTCACTTCGTTCGTGGACTTCGAGCAGCTGAAGATGCCGAGCGCGTTCGGACCCCGCGCTTCGAGATTCCTGCGGAAGCCCTCCGCCGCACGGTCCAGCGCGTCGTCCCAGGACGTGGGGCGAAGCGAACCGTTCACGCGAACCAGCGGCTGGGTGAGGCGAGCGTAGGACCCCGAAGCAGTGCGAGCGTTCATCGATTCCTCCGTTGGGCGATAGCCGTCGGCAGAATGGCCGACGACGCGTTGCATGGCAAGGGGTTCGGGGCCCTGGCGCGCGCTGGAACGAGGTGAACCCGCGCCCCGGGAAGGACGACAACCACCCCCGTGCGGCGCGGGCGCGGCGTCGCGACTTCGTTCGCAGCGTTCCGCAGGGTTCGAACCTCGGCGGACGCGCGTCGTCGGCCCGGCGACACGCGTCACGGATTCTCCCGCCGGGGGGCCGATCGCACGCGTCGCGAGTGGCGTTTGGTAGCCTCGGGCCGCGCAGTTCTCCAACGCGTGAGCGGGGTCTTCGAGATGGTCAGCGGTCGTCGTCGCTTCCTGGGATGGATCGGGGTCTCGCTCGTGGCGCTCGCGGGACTGGCGTGGACCCGGCGCCGCGGCCTTGGTCCGTGGCTGTTCTCCGCCGCGCTCGCCGACGAATCACCGCGCCCCCTCAGGGCCTCCGCCGCGCAGTGCCTGCGCGCAACCGTGCTCGCCCTGCTCGACCCGCGCGTGGAGCCGGATCACTACGTGGAGTTCTTCCGCTGGCGCGCCGAGCGGTTGCCCGGCGCCGCGGCGCTCTACGAACGGTTCGCCGTGGCCATGGACCGCGCCGCGCGCGCGCACGGGGCGCATGCCTTCGCGAGCGCGCCGCGCCGCGTGCAGCGCGCGATCCTCGACCGGCTGGGTGTGCCGCGTCCCGTCGAGCGCGTGCGGCGCATCCTGCTCGACCGCGATGCCGCCCGCTTCTCGCGGCACGTGGTGCGGCAGGTGTTCCGCCGCTTCGCGTACACCGACGCTTGGGTGCTGGCGGGCTACGCGGCATGGCCGGGAATGCCGCGCGCCGTGGCGCGTCTGCGCCCCGCGGAACCGCGGCCATGACGGCCCCGCGCGCCGCCGTCGTCGGCTCCGGCATGATGGGCGCCACGCTCGCCTGGTCGCTCACGCGACGGGGCTGGGTCGTGGAGGTGTTCGAGAAGGGGCCGGACTACCCGTACCCGCACGCGGCGCCGTTCGAGGCCTCCATCGTGAACGACGCCGCCGAGACGACGCGCCGCATCGCGCCGGACCTGGGTGGCCTCGTGTCCACGGGCAGCTACGGGCGCGACCTCGCGGCGGAGAGCGTGCTGCGCCTGGGTGGCGGCGGCACGGCGTGGACGGCGCTCGCCACGCGCATGACGCCGGACGACTTCGTGGTGCGCACGCGCTACGGTTTCGGCGACGACTGGCCGGTGGGCTACGACGAGCTCGAGCCGTGGCTGTGTCTCGCGGAGGAGCAGCTCGGCGTGTCGGGCACCGACGACGACAATCCGTGGGCGGCCTGGCGGTCGAAGCCCTACCCGCTGCCGCCGTTCGAGATGACGGCCGACGACCAGTGGCTCTCCGAGCGCCTCGATCGCGTGGGCATCCACCTGCACACGACGCCGCAGGCCCGCACGCGCCACGCGTGGGACGGCCGGCCCGCGTGCGTGAACGTGGGCGAGTGCCAGCTCTGCCCGACCGGTGCGCGCTACTCGTCGACGCATCACCTGCGCCAGGCGCAACTCACCGGGCGCTGCCACGTGCACACCGACGCCACCGTGCGGCGCGTGCTGACGGACGCGGCGGGGCGGGCGCGCGGGCTCGTCGTGCGACCGAACGACTCGCCCCTGGACCGCGAGGTCGCCGCGGACGCCGTGTTCGTGGCCGGCGCCGCGTTCGAATCGGCGCGGCTGCTGCTGCTGTCGCGCGACGCGCGCCACCCGAACGGCGTGGGCAACCACTCGGGGCACGTCGGCCGGCACCTCGCGTTCCACCACATCTGGACCGGCCACATGCACTACGCGCAGAAGCTGTTCGCGGGGCAGGTGGGGTTCTGGACGGCGCAGAGCGACCAGTTCTGCAGCCCGCCGAACCGCGGCGAGATCGGCGGCGTGAAGATCGAGCTGCCATCGCGGCCGTGGGCCGGGCACGTGAGTGCGGCGGCGAACGCGCGCTCGTTCGACGAGGCCATGAAGCGGTTCGAACGGACGGCACGCTGCCGGCAGATCGGCATGCACGCGGAATCGGTGCCGAGCGACGGCAAGTACGTGACGCTCGCGAAGGAGAAGGACCGCTTCGGCGACCCGCTCGCGCGCGTGCACTACGACTCGTCCGACTTCGATCGCCGCACGCACGCCTTCGCGCGATCGCTCGTGGAGCGCGTGGCGAGGGCGAGCGGCGCCACCGACTGGGAGTTCCCGGGGATCGAGGACTTCGGCGCGTTCAACCATTACATGGGTTCGTGCCGGATGAGCCGCGATCCCGCCGACGGTGTCGTGGACCCGCTGGGCGAGGTACACGACACGCCGGGGCTGTACGTCGTGGGCCTCCCGGTGTTCGTCGGCTCCGGCGGCGCGGTGAACCCCACGCTCACCGGCGTCGCGCTCACGCTGCGCACGGCCGACGCCGCCGCCGAGAAGGCGAGGACCACGTGACCGGCCGTACGGTCGTGCGCGCGTGGCCCGTGGTCGCGGCGGCACTCGTGGTGGGCGCGGGCGCCGCGGTCGCGGCCTCGACGGCGCCCGACACGCTCGCGGCGCGCCGATGGCGAATGCACGTGAACGCGGCGCCGGGCGGGTACGGGGCCACGGTCGACTCGCTGCGCTTCGGCGACCGCGAGTCCGCCGCATGCCTGCAGTGCCACGGCGCCGGCACGCTGCTGCTTCGCGACGCGGCGAGCGGAGCCGTCCACGACTACTCGGTGAGCGCGCCGGCGTGGGGGCGCTCCGCCCACCGCGACCTCGCCTGCACGCAGTGCCACGCCGACGTCCGCGCCTACCCGCACCGCTTCGACGGCGAGCGGCCGCGCGTCGGCTGCGATGCCGACTGCCACGCGAAGGACGAGCGCGGACGCGCGGTGCGTCACGACCACGCCATGGCCGAGCAGCGCGCGAGCGTGCACAAGGGCGGCCTCGACGGCACCGATCCGCGCAGTCCGTCGTGCGTCGGGTGCCATGGCGGGGGCGATCCGCACCGCGTCGAACCCGTGGGCAAGGGGCTGTCACCGCTCGCGAGGCTGGACCGTTGCGCGCCGTGCCACGACGACGCGCAGGCCATGCGGGCGAGCCACGTGGAGCCGGAAGCGGTCCGCGGCTATCGCGAGAGCTTCCACTACGCCGCGCTGCGCCACGGCGCCACCCGGGGCGCGGTCTGCGAGGACTGCCACGACGCGCACGAGGTCCGCGCGGTCGACGATTCCACCGCCCGCACGGCGCCGGCACACCTTGCCGCCACCTGCGGGCAGGAGGGATGTCACCCGGGCGCGACCACCGCGTTCGCCCGATCCGGCGCCGATCACGTGCCGCAGCAGGTGGCCGAGCGGCCGCTGCTCGCGGGCGTCGAACGCTCGTTCCGCGCGTTCGGCTTCGGCCTGCTCGGCCTGCTCGCGGTGGGCGCCGTGATCGACGCGCAGTGGCGCATGCGCCGGCGGGCGCGGCCCGCGGCGCTCGACACCGCGCTCGTGGAACGTCTGCCGGTGGGACAACGCCTCGTGCACGGAGCGCTCATGCTGTCGTTCACCGTGCTGATCGCGACCGGCGCTCCGATCCGATGGGCCGACGCCGGCTGGGCCGCGGGGTGGACCCGGCTGCTCGGCGGCCCGGAGACGCTTCGCGTGCTGCACCGCGGTGCCGCCCTGCTGTTGCTGGCCACGGCCGTCGTGCACGTGGTCGGCGCGCTGCGGGCGCTCGCCGCGCACGGTTTCTCGCCTTCCCGCGCCTGGAGCCTGTGGCCGACGAAGGCCGACGTCGCCGAGGCGGCACAGACGCTCGCGCACCAGCTCGGCCGGCGGGCGGACGCGCCGCGTTTCGGACGCCGCACGTGGCGCGGCAAGCTGCACTACGCCACGGTGGCACTCGGCGTGTGCGCCATGAGCGCGAGCGGGGTCGCGCTCGCGTTCCCCGAGTCGATCGGCGGCCGGCTGCCACCGGCGGCGCTCGGCCTGCTGCGCCTGCTGCACGGGGACGAGGCCGTGGTCGCGCTGGGCATCACGATCGTCTGGCACCTCTACCACGTGCACCTGGCCCCGTGGCCGCACCAGCGCTTCCTGACGTGGTTCGACGGACGCGTGACGCGCAGCTACCAGCGTGCCGAGCACCCGCGCGAAGCGGCGGCGGCCGGTGGAGCGGTCGCCGTACGCCGGGGAGCGCTGCCGTGACCGCGCCCCCGGAAACCCGCGAAGCGCGCGTCCGCCGACGCGAGCTGTTCGTGCTGGGTGTGATCCTGGCGTTCGCGTGGTTCCTGCGCATCCGCGAGGCGGGACGCACGCCGCTGTGGTTCGACGAGCTGTTCACGATCGAAGTGGCGCGCCGGCCGCTGCCGGAACTGTTCCGGCTGCTCGCCCTCGACGTGCACCCGCCGTTGCCCACGTTGATGGTGGCGGGCTGGCTGCGGCTCGGCGGTGCGCATGCGCTGTGGCTCAAGTCGCTGCCGCTGGCCATCGGGCTTCTCACCATCGCGTCGACGTGGGGATTCGCGCGCCGCCTGTTCGGGGCTCGCGCGGCCGTGCTCGCGGCCGTGCTGCTGACGGTGCACGCGCGGCACATCTACTTCTCGCAGGAGCTGCGCAGCTACGGCCTGCTGGCGCTCGCCACGGTGCTCGCCGGCTGGGCGGCCTGGGCGTGGCTCGAGAAGCCGGGTCTCGCGACCGGCGCGGCCTGGGTGCTGTCGGCAACGCTCGGCCTGTACACGCACTACCTGTCGATCCTCGTCCTGTGGGTGCTCGCGATCGTGGTGCTCGCGAGCATGGGGGACCGCGTCCAGCGCCTGCGGCCGTGGCTGCTCCTGCAGATTCCCGTGGCCGTGCTGTTCGCGCCGCAGCTGCGGTTGCTTCGCCGGCAGCTGCTCCTGTCGCAGGACCACTGGCTCGTGCATCCCCCCTGGGGCGAGCTGACGAACTTCGCCCGTCACGTGTCGTACGGCGCGATCTGGCTCGTGCCGGTGCTGCTGGCACTGATCGGCGTGGCGATCGCCCGGCGGGCGAGCCGCGCGCCGGCCCTGTACGCCGCCGGATTCGCGGCCGGCGCGGTGCTGCTGCCGTTCGTGCTCACGCATTACGGAGCGCACCTCTACGTGGAGCGCTACATGTTCTTCACGCTGCCGCTGTGGTGCGCGGTGGCGGCCGCCGGGCTCGACGGGCTGCCGTGGACCCCGACCGCATGGATCGGCGCGGCGTTGCTCACGGCAGCGGGGCTGCGCTCCGCGCTCATCACGCCGCCGCTGCCGGAGGCGGTGCAGCTCCAGGACGCCGCGGACTGGCTGCGTCCGCGCCTGCAGGCCGGCGACCTCGTCTACTGCGCGGACATGCACAGCCTGCTCGTACTCGACCACGATCTCGGCCGGCACGTGGGCCGCGTCGTGGCGGAGCGCTGGCCGCTGCCGTTCTACACGGGCGCGCCGCTCGTGGATTCGACGCGGCACGTGCCCGTGGCGGCGCTGCGCGCGAGCGCGGCGGCGGGGGAGCGCTGGTGGGCGGTGCGCACGCGGACGGCCGGCCGGCCACCCGACTTGCGAGACGCGACGCTCGACTCGCTCGCGCGCGGACGCGGTCCGGACTACGGCATGGTCCGCGTGTGGACCGGTGTGCCCGACACGTCGGCGTCGGCCGCCGCGCGCTGAGCCGCGCGCGGCGACGATTCAGGCCGCCTTCGGCAGGAAGTCCTCGAGCGGCAGGCTGGGGTGCGGGTAGCGGAAGCGGTTGTGGTCGAACGACACCCACGCGCCTTCGGCCGCATCGGGCAGGAAGTAGTTCCCCTGGAAGCGGTTCGGTTCGCACTGCGAGCTGCCCTCGACGTAGCTCGTCCCCAGCGGCAGCACGTTCACGTCGAAGCCGAACACCGCGTAGATCGCGGCGTCCACGAAGTTGCACCGGTCGATGCGACCGCGCAGGTGCGTGTCCTGCAACGCCACGCCCACGACCTTGTCGCGGACGAACGACAGCGAAGCGAGGTCCTTCACCACCTGCGGGAAGTCGTGCGCGCCGTCGTGGTGCACGATCGCGGACGCCGGCTCCTCCAGCAGCACGGACTTCACGTAGCTCGGCAGATCACCGTGGAACAGCCGGATGCGGCCGGCCGCCTCGGGAAACGTGCGGCGGACGCGCTCGTAGGCGAACTGCAGGAAGCGCTTGTTCAGGTCCACCATGTCGAGCCGGAAGTCCATCGCCTGCGCCGCGCCGGCCAGCATCACGGAAGCGCCGCCCAGGAACACGCCCACCTCGACCACGCGGTCCACGCGGCCGAAGTGCACGCGCAGCACCTCGAACAGGTCGGCGTAGTGCTTCGCGCTGCACTGGTCCTCGCACTCGATCGGCGTGTCGTGGATGCGGCGGGCGATCGCGTCGAAGAGCCGGTTCTGCCCCATGAACGACTTGTAACGCGCGCGGTGACCCGTGTAGATGGGCACCTGCATATGGGCCGCGAGGTCCGCGACGCCTTCGAGTTCCCGCGACGGCTCGATGAAGCCACCCGTGATGGACATCGCGCTCACGCTCATCCTGGACACCCTCCGTGGCACCTGTGAAGACACGACGCCCGCCGGTCGCACGACGACGGGGCCGGGGAAGACCGCACGCGAGGGAACGCCGGACGGGAGCGGATCGTGCGGATGCGCGTGCGCGGCGGAGCCGCGACCGGCGCTGCGGGCGTGATCGGCGCGGGTCGCGCCGCGCTTGACGGCACGTTGCGCGTGCGGGCCGGTGGGGCGCGTGCCGCGGCGCGGACGGGCTGGTATGGTGCGTGGTCGTCGCGCGCCGGCTCGCTTCGCCCGGTCGGCGCATAACCCGGTCGCCACGGGAGTTGTCATGATCCATCCGCGCCTCGCGCGCGCTGCTGCCGTCCTTCTCGGCGCCCTGTCCCTGGCCGGCCCTTTCGGCTGCTCGGGGGGCGCGCAGGCGCTGAAGGGCCGCAAGCCCGCGGGCGCCGCGTACGTCGGCCACGTGTCGTGCACCGAGGTGCTGCCGGACGGCTCGGAGCGCCCGTTCGTGTTCAAGGCGCCGCCGGGCAAGCTGCTGTTCGTGACGTTCGGCTACACGAGCTGCCCCGACATCTGCCCGACCACGCTGTCCGACCTGCGCCGCGCGCTCCGCGACGTGGGACCACTCGCCCCGTCCGTCGAGATGGCGTTCGTCACCGTGGACATCAACCGCGACACCGCGGCGGTGCTGGCGCCCTACGTGCGCTCGTTCGTGCCCGGCGGGCACGCGATCCGCCCGCACCAGCAGAGCGTGCTCGGCCCCGTGCAGTCGGCGTTCGGCGCCACGTCCGTGGTCACGCGCGCCGCCGACGGGTCGGTGCAGGTGAGCCACACCGGCACGAGCTACCTGGTGGACGAGCGCGGCCGCGTGCGGGTGGAGTGGCCGTTCGGCATCGGCCCGAAGGACATGGCGCACGACCTGAGGGTGCTGCTCGCGGCCGGGAAGCGACCCGCGTGACACGCGCACGGGCGGCCCCCGGCAGGGGAGGCCGCCCGTGCCCCGTGTCGGCCGCCCTCAGCGAAGCAGCGTGAGGCGGCGCGTGCGCGTGCCCGCGTCCGTCACGAGCCGCGAGAAGTACACGCCCGGCGCGCTCGCCGCACCGGAGCCGTCTCGGCCGTCCCACGTGACCGCATGCTCGCCGGGCGCCTGGACGCCGTCCACGAGCGTGCGCACGCGTCGCCCGCGCACGTCGTACACGGCCAGTTGCACCGCCTGGCGCGAGGGCAGAGCGAAGCGCAGCAGCGTCGAGCCGTGCGCCGGATTCGGACGGGCCGCGTCCAGCCGCACGCCCGCGTGCACCGCGGAGCCGGGCGCGTCCAGCGGCAGCGGCCGCGGGTCGGCCAGCAGGCGTACGTCGTCCAGGTTCCAGCCGCCGTACACCACGGACGCGTTCGAGTGCAGCGTGAACTTCACGCGCACCGCCGGGTTGCCGTCCGCGATCGACGAGATGTCGATGTTCTGCGGCAGCCAGCCGGCGTCGAGCGTGTTCGTACCCGAGGCGCTTTCCCACACCTTCAGGCCGTTCACCCAGATGCGTGCATAGTCCAGCGTGCGGCCACTGGACTTCTCCACGGCCAGCTTGCGCATGAACGCCAGGTGCACGCCGGTCGCGGTGGAGCAGTTGACCGCGGGTGACTCCAGCCACGAGTCGGCGCCGTTCTCGTAGCGACCGAGGTTCGCGCCCAGGCCGGTGAGGTCGGTGCCGGCGATCTTCGTGCCCGAGTACGCCGCGGCCGGATCTTCGCCGAGCCCCGCGGGCGTGGCGATCTGCCAGTCGTCCTGGGTGCCGCCGTGCGTCCAGCCGGGAGCGCCCGTTTCGAAGGTCTCGGACAGCAGCGTGTCTCGCACCGACACCGTGAACTCGTGGCGTGCGATCGGAGCCGTGGTGGGGTGGCGCGCGGTGCGCCCGGCGGAGTCGGCCGCGCTCAGCCAGTACGTGAGGTGCGCGGCGTTCCAGGCGGCAGGGATGAAGCCGTGGTACTGCCCGGCCACGCCGGTGCTCGTGAGCGGCGCCGTGTGCTCGGAACCACCGTCCACCGACCAGTGCACCAGCAGCGAGTCCGGCACCAGCGGGCCGACGCGCGCCAGCGCCGTGACGATCTCGAACGGTCCGGCCGTGTTCACCGTGTCGGCGAGCGGCGTGTGCGTGAAGTAGAGCTCCCGCAGCTCGGCCAGGTGAGCCACCGTGGCGAGCGAGGCGCGACAGACGTCGACGCCCAGCACGGCCTGGTTCCATCCGGTGCTGTCGCAGGTCTGGTGGTAGCAGGGGTAGGCGTCGTACTCGGTCTCGATGGCGAGGAAGGAGGGGTAGCCGGCGTTCTGGAACGGCACGTGGTCCGAGCCCCAGCTGTTGAGCTGGATCTGCGTCGCCAGCGACGTGTAGCGCGCGCACGCGTCGTTCATCACGTTCATGATCGGCAGCCACGCCGTCTGACCCTCGATGTCGATCTGGTACAGCGCATCCTTCCACGCGATCATGTCGAAGATCACCGCGCCCACGATCGTGTCCCCGCGCGCCGCCGCCGCCTGCGCGTAGTGCTGCGAGCCGTACAGCCCCTGCTCCTCGCCCGTGAACGCGATGAACCGGATCGTGTTCCGGAACGAGTGCTGGCGCAGGATGTTCGCCACCGCCAGCAGGCCCGCCACGCCGCTCGCGTTGTCGTTCGCCCCGGGCGCGTTCGTGCTCGCCTGCGGCGACGTCGAGTCCAGATGCGCGCCCAGCACGATCACCCGTCCCGGCGACTCCGTGCCCGGCAGCGTCGCCACCACGTTGCGCGCGCTCGTGCTGCTGAACGTGTACGGGTCGTACTGCACGTCGGTGAACCCCAGTGCCTGGAACCGCTCGTACACGTACTGCTCCGCCTGGTCGCACTTCGTCGTCGGCGTCGAACGCGTCGTGAACGTCACCGGCGTGCCACCCACCAGCACCGAACGCGAACCGGCCAGGTTGCGGATCCAGTCCATGAACACCGTGCCGTCCACCTGGTCGACCATCGCCTGGATGCCCGGCGCGAAGTCCGTCACCTGCGTCGACAGCGCCGTGGGGTCCGGCACCGGCGCCGGCGCGAGCCACGTCTCGCTCAGCACCTTGCGCGCGTGCGCGTGCCACGGCGCGTCCTCGTCCAGCACGCCCGCCGACGCCGCGATCGCGTCCCGGCCGCTCGCCCACAACAGCTTCGCGCCCACGCGCTCGAACGCCGCCGGGTCCAGCGCCGACGCCGACTCGGCATGGCTGCGCGAACGCATCAGCGTGATCGTCAGGCCGGGAGGCAGGTCCACCGGCGACTCCACGCGCCAGCCCGCCGACGCCAGCGCCGACGCCGACGCCGCATCGGCCACGATCACCGCGTCCGGGAAGCGGTCCAGCACCGGGCCCGCCACCGACTGCGCCGCCGACAGGTCACGACCGTCCAGCCACGCCACCCAGATCCGCGTCGGCTTCACCGCGGGACCGGCCAACGCCGACGACACCAGCGAACACAGCAGCACCATCACCAGCACGATGCGCGACGACATGGGCGGCTCCATGAAGTAGGGGGTGAGAGCGAATCCGTGGGGAAGCGTGCCGCCCCCGCCGTGGCGCCGTCAACGCGGGACGCACCGGCATGCGCCGGCGGGAGGGCGGAGGGCTCGCATGCGGATGCGCGCGGAACCGGGCTCGTGCAGCACGCCGAAACCCGCGCGCCCGAAGGCCCGGGGCCGCGAGGGCTCACGAGATGACAACGCCCGGCCGATGTTCGATGCTGCGCCGCCGTTCGATGGGAGTTCCGGCCCTTCGCCCGCCGGCCTCCCGACCTGCTTCCGACGAGCGTCCACGGCCGCGAGGGCTCCATGGCGGTGCCGCTGTCCCGTTACGACTCCGGTCGCGACAACAACTTCAAGCTGATCCGCTTCGTCGCGGCGGCGCTGGTGCTGTACAGCCACGCCTACCCGCTCACGAAGACGCCCGGCGAGCCACTGGAGCGCCTGGCCGGCTTCTCTCTGGGGCATTTCGGCGTCGATGTCTTCTTCGTGATCAGCGGCTTCCTCGTCACCGGCAGCCTGCTCGGGCGTCGTGGCCTCGGCGCGTTCCTGCGGGCGCGCCTGTTGCGCATCTTCCCGGCGCTCGCCGTCAACGCCTGCGGCACGGCGCTGGTGATCGGCGGGCTGCACACCACGCTGCCGCTGGCGGCGTACTTCACGAACCTCGAGACGTGGCGCTACGCGCTGCAGAACGCGACCACCTGGCCGTGGGGCGTCTGGTGGACGCTGCCCGGCGTGTTCGAGCACGTGCCGGTGGCGCGCGTGGTCAACGGCTCGCTGTGGTCGCTGCCCTGGGAGCTGACGATGTACGCGCTGCTCACGCTCGTGGGCGTCGCGGTCCTGCGCGCGAAGCCGCTGTTCCCGCGCGCGTGGCTGCCGGGGCTGTTCACGTTCGTGGCGGGGGCGGCGCTGGTGGGCTTCACGCTCAACGAGGCGCTCGAGCTGACGGACGACTTCACGATCCGCCAGGGCCTGCGGCTGATGGCGCTGTTCGCCACGGGTGCGGTGTTTCACCAGTTCCGCGAACGGATCCCGATGTCGGCGCCGCTGTTCGGAGCGGCGGTGGTGCTGTTCGCGGCGTCGCTCGTGTTCGGCCACTGGCTCACGGCGGGCTACGTGCTGGCGCTGCCGTACGTGGTGCTGTGGCTGGCCTACGTGCCCGGCGGTCCGTTGCGGACGTTCAATGCGCTCGGTGACTACTCGTACGGGCTCTACCTGTGGGCGTTCCCCGTCGAACAGAGCGTGGTGCAGCGCCTTCCGCACATCGGGCAACTCGGGCTCACGGGCGTCGCCGGCGCCGTGACGCTGGCGCTGGCCGTGGCATCGTGGCACTGGGTCGAGGAGCCGGCGCTGCGTCGGAAGTAGGGGCGGGCGCGCCGCCTCTTCTAATGGAGCAGGCGCTCGATCGCGGCCGACGCGGGTCGGATGCCCCAGCCCGACTGTCCACACGTCGCAAGATCTACACGTGGGGCTTGCGGCC
>JBGAOB010000046.1:0-21074 GCA_044222045.1 Candidatus Eiseniibacteriota bacterium | reverse complement strand
GCGCTCGACGCGCCCGACGCGGCGCCGCGCGCGCTCGCGCTGGCGCTCGCGTCGGGCAATCCCGTGCGCGGGGGCGCGACGCTGCGCTGCGCGTTGCCGGCGGCCGCCCGCTTCGAACTCGCGCTCTACGACGCGTCGGGTCGCCGCGTGCGCGTGCTCGACGCCGGCGAGCGGCCCGCGGGCGAACACGCCGTGCGCTGGGACGGTCGCGACGAGGGAGGCGCGGCGGTGGCGCCGGGCATCTACCTGGCGCGCCTGGCGGCGGGCGGCGACGCCCGCACGATGCGGCTCTGCGTGATCCGCTGATCGCCGCGCGCGGAAGGGGCGGGCGCGTCGAGCGTCCGCCCCTTCCGTGTGATCACTCCAGCACCACCCAGCGCACGCGCCGGGTCTCGCCGGCCTGCACGAGACGCAGGTGATAGATGCCCGGGGCGAGCCGCCGCCCGGCCGCGAGATTCACGCGGTGCCACCCGGGGCCCAGCGCACCCACCTCGCGCGTCAGCACGCGTCGGCCGGTCACGTCGAGCAGTTCGAGACGCGCGGCGGTCGACGCGCGCAGCGCGAAGCGCACCGAGAGTCCGTCACCGCGTCCGGGATTCGGCGACGGCGCGTCGAGCGCGAACGTCGCGCCGGTCGCGCCGAGAGCCGCCACCGCGGGTGACGGTGCGCTCGCGTTGCCGTTCACGTCGACCGCGGCCACCCGGTACCAGCCTTCGCCCGCCGGGTCGACCCACGCGGTGTCGGAGGGGGTCGCCACTCGGTGCGCGTCGTCGACGCCGAAGTCCGCTCGATCACCGCGCCACACACAGTAGTGGTCCGCGTCCGGTTCGCTCGCGGCCGGCCAGTGCAGGCGCACGCCGTTCGCGCCGAGCTCGGCGTGCAGCGCCACCGGTGTCGCGGGGGCCAGGTCGTCGCGGGACCAGCCCGAGTCCGGGGCCGAATCGTAGTAGGTCCTCGGCGCGGCCGTGGCGGCGCGCACGAAGAACACCGACCAGCGCAGGCCGGCCACGTTCGAGTCGGCGAGCGTGGGCACCACGATGTTGTAGAGCGTGTCGGTGTACGCACCCATGCTGCCGACCGCGTCCCAGCCGGCGAGCCGTGCCGCTGCCGGTTCGGCGCCCGGGGCGCGCGACGCCGCGGAGTCGTCGATGCGGCGGAACACCTCGTAGCGCACGATCGGCGTGGCGGCCTCCGCAGCGTCCTGCCCGCTCGGCGCGACCACCAGCCGCACGAAGCGGCCCTGGTCGTTCGGCACGTCCGTCACATGGAGGATCCGCGCTTCGTCGCGCGTGCGCACGGTCTGGGTCGACGGGGCCGAGGTCGAGCCGGCGAACCTCGCGTTCCCGCCGTACACGGCCGTCACGGTGTGTGTGCCGAGCGTCAGCGTGCGCGTGGTGTCGCTCGTCACCCAGCTCGTGTCGGAGGGGAGCGCGATCGGCGCGCCGAATGCTGCGCCGTCCACGCGGAACTGCACCGTGCCGGTGGGCCTCACGGTGTCGGGCGGAACCGGGTTCACGCGGGCGCGGAACCACACGGGGCTGCCGGCCACCGCATCGGGTGCGCCGAGCTGCAGCGTGGTGATGGTCGGCGCCAGGCGCACGACCAGCGTGATCGGCGGAGAGGTGGACGCCGGGTGTGTCGCGTCGCCGGAGTAGGCGGCCGTGAGCACGTGACTGCCGAGCGGGAACGACGCGACGACGTGGGTCGCGACGCCAGCGGCGAGCGCCTCCACCCCGAGAGACGTCGTGCCCCACCAGAACGTGACCGTCCCCGTGGCGTCACTCGGCATCAGGGTGGCGGTCAGCGAGATCGGCTGGCCCGGAGCGGCGGGGTTCGGGGTCGCGGTCAGCGTGACGCCGTTCGCCGGGTTCACCTGCTGCTGCACCGGAGGTGACGTGCTCGGAGCGTAGGGGGCATCGCCCGCGTAGACGGCGGTCAGCGTGTGCGTGCCCACGGTGGTGAACGGCAGGGCGACGGTCGCCACGCCGCCGCCGAGAAACGCCTGCCCCATCCGCAGCGTGCCGTCGCGGAACTCCACGAGGCCCCGGGCCGTGGAAGGCGTGACGACCGCCGTCAGGTTGACGGTCGCCTGCACGGCCGAGGGATTCGGCGACGTGTTCAGCGTGATCGACGTGGCCTGCAACGCCACCTGCTGCACGAGCGCCGCCGACTGGCTCGCCGCGTGCAGCGGACCGCCGGTGTACGAGGCCACGATCAGGTGCGTGCCCAGCGGAAGCGTGGCGATGCGCAACTTCGCCTGGCCGCCCACGAGATCGGCGGCGCCGAGCACGTTGACGCCTTCCAGGAAACGGACCTGCCCGGTGGCGGCCGGGGGACTGACCGTGGCCGTCAGCGTCAGCGTGTCGGCGATCGCCACCGGGTTCGCCGACGAAGCGAGCGTCGTGGTGGTGCCCGTGGCCCAGCGCAGGACGACGCCGTAGGGGTTGCCCGTGCCGGCGGTCGCGATGTCCACGAGCGTGTCGGCGTCGAAGCGTCCCAGGGCCACGCCGACCGGCGCGATCCCGACCGCGGCGTCGGTGCGCGTGCCGAACGCGCCGGCCCCGTCTCCGAAGAAGATCGTCACGGTGTTGTTGCCGCGATGGGTGACCGCGAGGTCGAGCTTTCCGTCCCCGTCCACGTCTCCCGTGGCGATGCCCTCCGGCGTCGCGCCCGATGCGAGCTGCGGGCCCGGAACGAAGCCGGCGGCCGCGTCGCCCATGAGCAGGCGCACCGTGCCCGCGCCCGACTCGGTCACCGCCGCGTCGGCGCGGCCGTCGGCGTCGAAGTCCGCGGCCGCGATGCCGTGGGGGAAGTGCCCGGTGGGGAAGTCCTGCCAGAACTCGAAACGGCCCGCGCCCGTGTTCTCGAGCACCGTCATCACGTCGGCGCCGGACGACGTGACGAGCAGATCCGGCCGCGCGTCGGCCGTCACGAGCGCGATGGCCACGCCCGCCGGCATCGCCCCGGTGGTGAAGTTCGTACGCGTGCCGAAACCGCCGCTCGAATTCGCGAGCAGTACCGACACGCACGTCGCGAGCGGGCAGGCCGCCACGATGTCGCGCCGGCCATCGCCGTTCAGGTCTCCGATATCCAGCGCCACGGGGCCGGAGGAGACCCCGAAGTCCAGGCGCGCGCCGAAGACACCGCCACCTGCCCCCGGGACCACGCACACCCACTGCGGAGAACACGTGGCCACGAGGTCCCGGATGCCGTCGCCGTTGACGTCGGCCACGCGCACCGCCGTGGGCTGGCCGCGCATCGCGTAGTCGGTGCGCGAACCAAACGTGCCGAGCCCCGTGCCCGGGAAGACCGCCAGTGCGGGTGGGCTCGAGACGCCCAGCACGACGTCGTCGCGTCCGTCGCCGTCGACGTCGCCGACGGCCACGCACGTGGGCGTGCCGTTGGTGACCAACTCGATGCGCGCTCCCAGCTGCAGCGCGTGGGCGGATGCGGACAGCAGCACGAGCGCCGCGACCGTGGATGCGAAGCGCACGAACATGACGGCCTCCCGGGAGTTGTTCCGGACATCGAGCCGGGACGCTCGCGCTCGCTGCGGGCCCGGCGCGATCACCGCACGGCGGAACCGTCGGGGGAGGTGACGCCGGCGCGACCGCGGGTCGACTCGGCGCCGGGCATGATAGCCCGCCGGGCGCCGGCCGTGGCGCCGTTCTGGGGCTCGGGCCGCGTCGATTCTCCGGACGGGCTCGCCCTGCCGCCCGCCCGCCCGGCGGATGCGCGATCCGGCGCCCGTCGGATAGGCTCGCGCCATGTCCACACTCGAGGATCCGACCCCCGACGAACCGCGCGACCCGGCGCTGATCGAGCGCCTGCGCGCTGCGATCGAGGCGCTCGAAGGCGTCGCCGCGAACCGGCGTGCGCTCGCGCAACTCACGGCCGAGGAGCGCAAGCGGCTCATCATGGCCGCCGGCCAGGTCTACAACCCCGATCGCGCCGAGCGCCGCCGGCTCGTCAAGGAGACCTCGCGCCTGCGCAAGGCGGGCCGCACCGTGCGCGAGCAGCGCGCGCTCGACGCCACCGGCATCCGCGAGCTGCGGCGCCGCCCCGTGTTCGACACGCCGAACTTCCTGCCGCCCGCCGCGATACCGCCCGACGAGGCCACCGAGGCCGCCGACACCTCGGGCGAGGTGCGCGTGGACGAGGCCCGGCACTGCTACGTGTGCAAGCAGCCGTTCGACCGCGTGCACCACTTCTACGACCAGCTCTGCCCGCCGTGCGCGGAACTGAACTGGCGCAAGCGCACCGAGCTCGCCGACCTGCGCGGGCGCGTGGCGCTGCTCACGGGCGGCCGCGTGAAGATCGGCTACCAGACCGGGCTCAAGCTGCTCCGCTGCGGCGCCCGGCTGCTCGTGACCACGCGCTTCCCCCGCGACGCCGCCTCGCGCTACGCGCGCGAGCCGGACTTCGAGACGTGGGCGGACCGGCTCGAGATCTTCGGGCTCGACCTGCGCCACACGCCGAGCGTGGAGGCGTTCTGCCGCGAAGTGCTCGGCACGCACGACCGGCTCGACTACGTGGTGAACAACGCCTGCCAGACCGTGCGCCGCCCTCCGGAGTTCTACGAGCACATGATGGAGGCCGAGACGGCGGCGGTGCACGACATGCCCGAGGCGCAGCGGCGGCTGCTCGGCCGCTACGAAGGTCTGCGCGGCTACCACCTGCTGCCCGAGGGCGCGGGCGCCGCGCCGGCGCGGCTGCCGCTCGCGCGACCCGACCTGGCCGGGCTCACGCACGCCGCGGAGCTCTCGCAGGTGCGGCTGCTGCCGGAGGAGGAGCTGGCGCAGCGCGACCTGTTCCCGATCGGGCGGCTCGACCAGGACCTGCAGCAGGTGGACCTTCGCGACCGCAACTCGTGGCGCATGCTGCTGGCCGAGGTGCCCACGGTGGAGCTGCTCGAGGTGCAGCTGGTCAACGCCATCGCACCGTTCGTGCTGAACGCGCGGCTGAAGCCGCTCATGACGCGCACACCCGAGCGCGACAAGCACATCGTGAACGTGTCGGCGATGGAAGGGCAGTTCTACCGCAAGGCGAAGACCACCCGGCACCCGCACACGAACATGGCGAAGGCCGCGCTGAACATGCTCACGCGCACGTCGGCCGCGGACTACTTCCAGGACGGCATCCACATGAACAGCGTGGACACCGGCTGGGTGACCGACGAGGACCCGGCACAGATCGCCGAGCGCAAGCGCATGGAGCACCGCTTCCACCCGCCGCTCGACATCGTGGACGGGGCCGCCCGCATCGTGGACCCCATCATCGTGGGGGCGAACACCGGCCGGCACGTCTGGGGGCAATTCCTCAAGGATTACGCGCCCACGGACTGGTGAGGGCCCCCGGCGTCAACGGGCGCGAGCCGGACACCGCGCCTGCCGATAACGCCCGACGTGTCGCCGGCCGCATCGTCCGGCGCGCGTTGCCGCGATCGGAGGTCCCCTCATGTCCGAAACGTCGAGTTCGGGACGCGCTTCGCTGTCCGCCCTGTGGGTACTGCTGCTGCTGCCGCTCGGCGCGGGCGCCGGTTGGTATCTCGGCCACCTGCCGGATCCCGCCGCGAGGCCGGCGCCCACCACCGCCACCGTGGCCGCCGACGGCGCGCCCGCGGCCGAGGCGCTGCCGGGCAGCGCGGTCTCCGCGCGCCCCGCGGGCGATGCGGCTGTCGCCGCCGAGCCGGCGACGCCCGGAGCCGAGTCGCCGAAGGCCGAGTTCTCGTCGTGGACGACGCTCGACGACGCGCTGAGCGCGTCCGAGCGCAACGGCAAGCCGGTGCTGATCGACTTCAACGCCGAGTGGTGCCCGCCGTGCCGCCGGATGAAGGCCGAGGTGTTCGACAACACGCCACTCGGCGACCAGGTGCAGACCGCGGTGATCCCGGTGTCGATCGTGGACCGCACACGCGAGGACGGCGCGAACCCGCCCGAGATCGCCGAGCTGCAGAGCCGTTTCGGTGTCGAAGCGTTCCCGACGCTGGTGGTGATGTCGCCGCGCACGGGCCGATCGGTGCAGATGAAGGGCTACGGCGGTTCGCAGCGCACGCTGCAGTGGATCCTCGACTCGGCGAAGTCGCTGCACTGACCCCGCGACACGACGCGGCCCCGGCGGATCGCCCCGCCGGGGCCGTGCGCGTTTCGGATGGACCGTCGATGTGTCGGGTCTCGCGACCGCGACGCTACACCGCGAACTTGAACAGCAGCACGTCGCCGTCCTGCACGACGTACTCCTTGCCCTCCATGCGGTACACGCCCGCGGCGCGGGCGGCGGCGATGCTGCCGCAGCGCACCAGGTCGTCGTACGACACGGTCTCGGCCTTGATGAAGCCGCGCTCGAAGTCGGAGTGGATCACGCCCGCGGCCGCGGGGGCCGTGTCGCCGGCGTGGATCGTCCACGCGCGCACTTCCTTCTCGCCGGCGGTGAAGTACGTACGCAGGCCGAGCAGCGCGTACGTGGCGCGGATCAGCCCGCCGATGCCGCTCTCGGCCACGCCCAGCGCGTGCAGGAACTCCTGCGCTTCCGCGTCGGACAGGTCCACGAGGTCGCTTTCGAGCTGCGCGCTGATCACCACGGCGTCGCACGCCAGGTGCGTGCGCGCGTACTCCCGCACCTGCTGCACGTGCGGGTTCGACTCGGCGGTGGCGAGATCGTCCTCGGCCACGTTGCACGCGAAGATGGTCTGCTTGTCCGACAGCAGGAAGAAGCCGCGGCTGATGGCGCGCTCCTCCGGCGCCAGGTCCGCGGTCAGCGCGGGCCGGCCCGTGGCGAGCGCCTCCTCGAGCTTCGCGAGCACGGCTTCCTCCGCGGCGGCGGCCTTGTCGCCGCGCTTCACGTCCTTCGCCACGCGTTCGCGCCGGCGCTGCACCGTGTCGAGGTCCGACAGCATCAGCTCGGCGTTGATCACCTCGATGTCGCGCACCGCGTGCACGTCGCCTTCCACGTGGTGGATGTCGTGGTCCTCGAAGCAGCGCACCACCTGCACGATGGCGTCCACTTCGCGGATGTGCGACAGGAACCGGTTGCCCAGGCCCTCGCCCTCGCTCGCGCCCTTCACCAGCCCGGCGATGTCCACGAACTCGACCGCGGCGGGGATCACCACCTGCGTCTTCGCGATGCCCTGCAGCACGGCGAGCCGCGCGTCGGGCACCGTGACGATGCCCACGTTCGGGTCGATGGTGCAGAAGGGGTAGTTCGCGGCTTCCGCCTTGCGGGTGCGCGTGACGGCGTTGAACAGCGTGGACTTGCCCACGTTGGGCAGCCCGACGATTCCGGCTCGGAGCATGGGGATGGGTTCTCGAAGGCGCTGGAAGTGGCCCGGGCAGCCGCCGCGGGGGGATGGAACCCCGGAACATAGCCGATGCGGCGGCCGGCGTCCCAGTCGGGGCCGGCGCGAGATCGCGCCGCACCGGAGTGCGTGACCGGGCCGGCCGCCGCCGCGTACAGTCGCGCCCGGCGGCCGCGCCCACGTGTGGAGGAGCGTTTGAGCGTCTTCGAGACCGAGCGACTCGTGCTGCGCGTGCTGACCCCCGACGACGCGGCGTTCGCGTTCGAGCTGGTGAACGACCCGGACTGGATCCGCTACATCGGCGACCGCGGCGTGCGCACGCTGGACGACGCGCGCGCCTACCTGGAGAAGGGCCCGATCGCGATGGTGCGCCGCGAGGGCTTCGGCCTGTGGATGGTCGAGCGGCGCGCGGATCGCGCCCCGCTCGGCATGTGCGGCCTGCTGCGTCGCGACTGGATGCCCGACGTGGACATCGGCTTCGCGTTCCTGCCCGCCCACCGCAGGCAAGGCTACGCGTTCGAAGCCGCCGCCGGCACGCTGCGCCACGCGCGCGACGTGCTGAAGCTGGCCCGCGTCGTGGCCCTCACGTCGCTCGACAACGCTCCGTCACAGCGGCTGCTGGAGAAGCTCGGCCTGAAGCTCGAAGGGCGCCGGCCGTTCGCGGGCACCACCGAAGAGGTGTGCGTGTTCGCCATCCAGTGGTGAGCGCGGCGACTGAGCGCGCCTTCAGCGGCTCGCGTGCAGCACGACGCCGTCGCGCGCCGGGATCGCCAGTCGCACGCGGCCGGCCTCGACGCGCGCGCCGCCCGCGCCGTACACGGCGCGCAGCTCGGTGCCGTCCGCCACGTGCGGCGCCACCGGCACCTCGATCGTGCGCGCCGACTCGCCCGCGTTCACCGCCACGACCAGCGCTTCGCGCGCGTCCGTACGCGCGAACGCCACCGTGTCGGCGTCGTCGCCCAGGCGGTGATACGCCCCGGTGCGCAGCGCCGGGTGGGCGTGGCGCAGCGCGATCACGCGCTGGTGGTGCGCGAGCGCGTCCAGGTCCCAGCGCTCGCGATGCTCCCACGGGAACGTGCGCCGGCAGTCGGGATCGCGTCCGCCGGGCAGGCCGATCTCGTCGCCGTAGTAGATGCACGGCGCGCCGGGATACGTCATCAGCAGCAGCGTCGCCAGCCGCACGCTCGCCTCGTCGCCGCCCGCGACGTCGATCAGCCGCGCGGTGTCGTGGCTGTCGAGCAGGTTCATCTGCGCGAGCTGGATCTCCCACGGGTAGAGCTCCAGCAGCGCTTCGATCGCGTCGGCGTACGCCGTGCCCGAGAGCGGCCCGGCCTTCTCGATGGGCAGGTTCTTGAACAGTTCGCGGCGCACGCGCGCACCGGCGGCGAACCCGATCGCCTTCTCGGTCCACAGGTAGTTCATCACCGCGTCGAACTGCGTGCCGTCCAGCCACGCGCGGGAGTCGGTCCAGATCTCGCCCACGATGTACGCGTCGGGATTCACGGCCTTCACGCGCTGGCGGAACTCCTGCCAGAACCCCGGCGCCTTGATCTCGTAGGCCACATCCAGCCGCCAGCCGTCGATGCCCTGCTGCAGCCAGTGCTCGGCCACGCGCATCACGTACTCGCGCACCTGCGGGTGGTCGGTGTTCAGCCGCGGCAGCGAACGCAGATCCCACCAGCCGTGGTAGTTCGCGGGCTTCGTGCCGTCGTAGGGATGCAACGGCCAGCGTTCGATCGTGTACCAGTCGAGGTAGGCCGAGTGCCGGCCGTTCTCGAGGATGTCCACGAACGGGAAGAAGCCCCGGCCGGTGTGGTTGAACACCCCGTCGAGCACCACCTTCATGCCGCGCGCGTGCGCCTCGCGCAGCAGCGTGCGCAGGGCCGCGTCGCCGCCGAGCATCGGATCCACCGAGAAGTAGTCGTGCGTGTGGTAGCGGTGGTTCGACGGCGACGTGAAGATCGGCGTGAAGTAGATCGCGTTCGCGCCCAGTTCCTGGATGTGGTCCAGGTGCTCCACCACGCCCAGCAGGTCGCCACCCTTGTAGCCCATCGGCGTGGGCGCGCTGTCCCACGCCTGCAGGTGCGCGGGCTTCTCCACGCGAGCGCTCTTCGCGAAGCGGTCGGGGAAGACCTGGTAGAAGACGGCGTGCTTGACCCAGTCGGGCGTGTGGACGGCGCTCATGGGACCTCGCGGGTTCGCGGGACGAGTCGGCGAGCGCGCAGACTACGACACGCGCGCGGCGAGCGCTTCCCGTCCCGCGTCGTTCTCCTGCCGGGGACCCTCGCCGCGATGCACGTCCGCGGCGTTTCGGCACTCGTGCGTTGACTCGCCCCACGGGCCCTCGCATGCTCGGCCCATGTTTCGCATGTCGGCATCGCGCGCACTCGGCCTCGGTGTGTGGCTCGCCGCCCTGGCCTTTCCGTACGCGAGCGCCTCGCACGCCGATGCGGACCTTTCGGTGCGACATGCGGGGCAGGTGCGGCAGTTCTACCGCGTGATCGGCTCCAGCCCGCCGGACTCCGTGTGGCGATGGCTGGACACGTTCGAGCCCGCCGCCGCGGCCGACTCGGGACTGCGCGTGGTGACGCACGCCGAGCGGGCCTGGCTGCTGGCCATGGGCGGGCGCTACCGGTCGGCGGTCGAGGCGGCCCGGCCCGCGCTCGATCGCGGGCTCGCCACGGGCGACTCGCTGCTCGTCTGCCTCGCCAGTTATCCGCTGTGGTCGGCGTACGCGCTGTCCGAACAGGTGCCCGACGCCCGGCCGCACGCGGACCGGCTGCTGGCGCTGGGCCGCGCGATGAAGCTGCCGCGCGAGGAGGGCCGCGGCCGCATGGCCGTCGCGTACCTCGATCTGCTCGCCGGCCACGCGGAGGCCGCCGAGCGCGGCTATCGCGCCGCGCTTCGCCTGCTCGACCCCGCGCTCGACGTGATCCCGCGCCGCATCGCCCGCACCCGGCTGGCGCGCGCCTGCTGTGCCAGGGGCGCGTCGACGAGGCCATGCGCATCGACATTTCGCTGGTGGGCGACGCGCGCCGCGAGATCGACCCGGTCGGGGAGTCGATCGCGCTCAACAACCTGGCGATCCACGCGCTCGCCAGTTCCGAGCCGGCCATGGCGCTGCCGTGCTACCGGCGTTCGCTCTCCCTGCAGCGGAGCATGGCGCGGTGGTCCGAGGCGCTCACCACCGCCACGAACCTGGCCGACGCGCTCGTGCGCATGGGGCGCGTCGACGAGGCCGCCGACGTGCTCGTGACGCTGGCCGACACCACGCGCGGCGACGTGCGGCCGTGGCAGCGCGTGGACGTGCTCACGCAGCTCGCGTACGTGCGCTGGAAGCAGCGGCGGACCGACGCGGCCACGCAACTGGCGGAGCACGCGTGGCGGCTGTGCGACTCGGCGAGGGTGACGCCGAACACCGTGCTCGTGAGCACGCGCGCCCGGCTGCTGGCCGGCGCCGGACGGATCGACGACGCGCTCGTGTTGGCCGACCGCTTCGTGGCCGCGCGCGCGGAGAACAAATGGACGCTCGACGACGTGCTGTCCCTGCGCGCGACGGCGGCCGGTCTGCCGGCCGAGGCGGGCTACCCGGAAGAGTCGCTGCGTCGCTGGTTGGCGCTCGAACGCGACGTGGACACCTCCGCGGTCGCGAACCAGGGACGCTGGGTGAACGCCCGCCTGCACGTGGCGGCGCTCGTGACCGCGCGCGACCGCCTGCGCGGGTTCGCGATGCTGCGCGAGGCGGTGCCGGTGTGGCGCCACTACCAGGGCTCGCGGCCTCCCTCCGAATGGGGCGACGCGCTCGACGCCGGCAGCGCGACGTCGTGGGGCGCCGCCGCCGCGGCGATCGTCGGTTCCGAGACCGACGACGCGCTGACGCTGCAGACGTTCGAACTGCTCCAGCAGGTGCGCGCGCTGTCGCTGGAGCGGCGGGCCGCCGATGCGCGCGAGGAGGCGCCGCTCACGCTGGCGCGCCTGCGATCGGAGGTGCTGCGCGACGGCGAGCTCGCGCTCGACGTGCACCCCGCGGGGGACCGCACGCTCGTGTTCGCGGTCACGCGCCATGCCGTGCGCGCGCGCGTGGTGACCGACAGCCGCGACCTGCTCGACCGCGCCGACCGGTTGCGGACGCTGGCCCGTGAGCGCTCGCCCGAAGCGGCCGAGTTGCGCGCGAGCGTGGGGCGCGAGTTCTCCGACGTGCTGCTGGCGCCGTTCGCCGACCTGCTGCGCGGCAGTCGCCGGCTGCTCGTGAGCAGCTCGGGCTTCGTGGACGAGGTGCCGCTCGCGTGGCTGCCGCGGCCGGGCACGACGGCGCGCCTGGGCGAGCGCGTGTCGATCGCACTCGTGCCGACGCTGGCGACGCTCGCGCGCGTGCGCAGCACCACCGCCACCGCCGCCGCGCGCGGGCCGCTGGTGGTGGCCGGAGCGACCGGGCCCGACCGCCGGCCGCTCGCCGGCGTGGTCGCCGAGCGCGACTGGCTGGGTGCGCGGTACGCCACCGCGACGCTGCGCACGCCGCGCCGCGAGCAGGACCTGGGCGCCGTGCTCGCCGAGCTGCCGCGCGCCGACGTGATCCACCTGAGCGCGCACTTCGCCGCGGACGACGACAACCCGTGGCGGTCGGGTGCGCTGCTCGGCGACCCCGCGCAGGACCGCTCGTGGCTGCGCGCCAGCACCGTGGCGCCGATGCGATTGCGCGCGCGCCTGGCCGTGCTGGCCGGCTGCTCCTCGGCACGCGGCGACGAGCAGGGGCTGATCGGACATCGCGGGCTCGCTTCGGCGTTCACGCTCGCCGGCACACGCGCCGTGGTGGGCGCGCAGTGGGACGTGAGCGATGCCGCCGGGTTCGAGTTCGTGCGCCGGTTCTACACCGCGCTCGACGAGGGGCGCGACGTCGCCGATGCGGTCGCCGCGGCGCAGCGCGGCATGGCCGCCGACACGCGCTGGACGCCCGCCGACTGGGCGGGTTTCGTGGTGCTGGGAGATCCCGACGTCCGTATGGCGCTGCCGCGACGGGGATTCGCGGGCTGGCCCGCCCGTGCGCTCGTCGGCCGGAATGGCCGATGACGGGAACACGATGACGGGGTCCAAGGGGCAGAAGCGGGACGAGCTCGACCTCCTGAGCGACGAAGCTCTGGTGGCCGTCGCCCGATCCGAGCCGGAATCCGAGGGGAGCCGCCGTGCGGCGTCGGTGCTGCTGCTGCGATGGCGCGAGCGGGTCTACTTCTGGTGCTGGCAGCGCGTCCGTGACCCCGAGCTGGCGCTGGACCTGACGCAGGAATGCCTCGTGCGCGCCTACCGGGGGCTGCCGAAGTTCGGCGAGCGGGCCGCGTTCTCGTCGTGGTTGTTCGCGATCGCGCTCAACCGCTGCCGCACCGCGATGCGCAAGCGGCCGCTGCAGCGCGATCCGGACGTGGACATGGAGGAACTCGACGAAGCGTTCGCGGGGCCCGACGAACAGGCCGAACACCGCGAACGGCTCGAACGGGTGCTGGAAGCGATGAACACCTGCCTGGAGCCGCTGGAGCGGCAGGCGCTGTGGCTGCGCGCGCACGAGGGGCTGCACGTGGACGAGATCACGAGCGTGCTGGGGCTGTCGGGCGCGGCCGGTGCGCGGAGCGTGCTGCAGAGTGCCCGCCGCAAGCTGCGCGAGGCGTTGGCCCCGGGCCGGAAGGAGGGGGCGTCGTGAGCGAGCGCTGCATTCCCGTCGAGGAGCTGGCCAGCGTGCTGGCGCTGCCGGCCGACCACGCGCGTCGGCGTCACGTGGATTCGTGCGCGCGCTGCCAGGCGAACGCGGCGCTGCTGCGGGACTTCGAAGCACCGGCCGTGCGGCCGGGCGAAGCGCGCTTCGACTCCGCCGACGCTTCGCTGCGCCGCTCGATCGAGGCGCTCACCGGCGTGAGCACCGACGTGCCCGCGGCGGCGGCGCGCGAGCAGCGCACGGCGTGGCAGGCGCTCGCGGACGGGTTCGCCGGGCCGCGGCTGCGGCTGGCCGGCGCGCTCGCGGTGGTGGTGCTGGCCGGCGTGGTGGGCGCCGCGTGGTGGGCATCGCGGCCGAGCACCGACGTGATGCGTTCCGCGCCTTCGGGATCGGCGACGGCCGCGTTCGCGAGCGAGCCGGCCGAGGCGGTGGAGGGCGGGCTGGAACTGCGCTGGAACGCGATGCCCGGCGCGACGTCCTACGAGGTCGTGCTGCTGGGCGAGGGGCTGCGCGAGGTCGGCCGGCTCGCGCCGACCACCGACACGCACGTGGTGCTGCGCGCCGCCGACCGGCCGGCGGGACTCGCCCCCGGCGCGGCCGTGGCGTGGCAGGTGGAAGCGCGCAGCGGCACCGACGTGCTGGCGAGCACCGGCACGCGCGCGATCGACCTGCCCTGAACGACGCGCGTCAGCGCAGCACGGCGATACGAGCCGTGCGACGCTCGCCCGCGGCGGAGCACGTGGCCCAGTAGAGCCCGGGCGCGAGCGGCGTCGCGGCCTCCATGTGCACGCGATGCGCGCCCGCGGCGAACATACCGGCCCGCTCGCCGCGCAGCCGGCCCGCGGCGTCGTAGAGCCGCAGGCGCGCCGCGCCCGTCGCGGGCATCGTGAACGACAGCCACACGTCGCCGCGCGCGGGATTCGGCGAAGCGCCCGCGAACGCGAGCGACGGCGGCGCCGGACGCGCGTCGAGCGGCGAGTCGCCCAGCGTGAGCGCCCAGGTGTCCGAGAACGCGGCGCCGGTGGTGTTGCCACCGAACACGAGCAGGCGGCCGTTCGCCGCGTCCCAGACCGCGGCGGCGAAGTCGCGGGGCGCCGGCTGCGGGCCCGTGACGTCGACGCGCTCCCACGCCGGCCCGTCGCCCAGGTTCAGGACCCACGCGTCGTTCAGGAACGAGACCCCGTCGTAGCCGCCGAAGACCAGCATCCGATCGTTTTCCGCGTCGACCACCGCGACGTGGCCGTAGCGGGCCGAAGGGCCGACCGGCGGTGCGGGGGACACGAGGTTCCAGGCCGGGAACGGATCCGAGAGCGGCAGCGCCCAGACCTGGGCGACCATCCCGCCCGAGACGCCGCCGAATACGAGCAGACGATCGCGGCGCGTGTCGAGCACGAGCGTGTGGCCGTAGCGCGCTACGGGCGGCGTCCCCGAGGTCGTCAACGCGCTCCAGTTGCCGTTCACGCCGTCCGTGGCGAGCGCCCACAGCTCGTTCGTGGGCCCGGAGGAACTCGTGTAGCCGCCGAACACCAGCAGTCGGTCGCGCAGCGAGTCCCACACCGCCGGCGCCTCGCGCGCGGAAGGCCCGCCGGCCGTGGTGACGCGATTCCACTCGGCGAGGTTGCCCGTGGACACGAGCCGCCACGTGTCGGCGTAGCGCGTGGACAGCGACTTGCCTCCAAAGACCAGGAAGTGATCGCGCACCGGGTCGCGCACCAGCGTCATGCTCAAACGTCCGGACGGTGCCGTGCCCGGGACGTAGAGCGGCGCCCATGTCCAGGGACGTTCGGTCGAGAGCGCCCACACGTCGTATGCGGGAAACGAATAGCCGTATCCGCCGAACACCAGGGCGCGCTGGCGTACCGGGTCGGCCGCGAATGCGTGCGCCATGCGCGCCGTGGGCGCGGACGTGCTGCCCTCGGCGACGCGCATCCAGCGTCCGGGAATCGCGCGAGCGGGGGTCGGCGGCAGGGCGCACATGCCGACGGCGATGCAGGCGACGAAGCGTGCGAACGAGCGCATGGCGAACCCGCGATGAGGTGGGAGCGGAGGGAACGTGCCGAGCATGCGCCGGCCGCGCGAGCGGTTCCACGACGAACTCGAGTCGCGCACCCCGGCGGGAGTCGGCGGGCGCGAGCGGCAGCCTGATCCCGGCCCCGATGCGACGCGGCTCGGGCGTGCGACGGCGGGCTCGCTCCGCCGCGGCGCCCTCGAGGGAAGCGCCCGCGAGCCGCCCGGGGGTCCGCAGCTGTGCGATAGTGCCGCGCGGTCGTCGCCGAACGGGCGCGACGCGGCAAGCGGAGGCACTCACCGATGCGAAGCGCGAACGCGCGACCGGACGTCGCGGGCCGCGCCCGAGCCGCCCGGCTCGTGGGCGCGCTCCTGCTCGTGATCCTGCTGGCGGCGCCCGCGCTCGCGAGCGCCGCGCTCGCCCCCGTGCTCCAGCGTGCGCTCGCGCGGCACGAGCCGTCGGCGCTCGCCGACACCACGCTGCCGCGGCTCGCCGCGCTCGACTCGGTGTCGCGCGCCGCGGTGGCCGAGTCGCTCGCGTCGTGGCCCGTGCCGCGGCGCGTGGCGGCGTGGGCGTTTCTCCAGGTCGGCACGCCCTACCAGCTGGGCCCACTCGGCGAGGAGGCGCCTCCCGACACCGATCCGCTGATCCGCTACGACGTCTCCGACTGTGCGGTGTTGAACCTCACGTCGGTCGCGCTCGCCCACGCGGGCGACGCCGGCGGCGAGCGCGCCGCGATGGCGATCGCGAACTACCGGCGCGGCGTCGTGTCGTACGCGACGCGGTTCCACTTCACCACCGACCGTCTCGACTCGTGCGCGTGGTACGCCGACGTCACCCGCCGCGTGGGCGGGCGGCTGTGCCGCAGCCGCGTGGTGACGCTGAACCGTCGCGCGGACGGCACGCGCTGGATTCCGATCGACTGGAGCCGCCCGCGCACCGTGACGTGGATCCCGCGCGCATCGGGCGAGCGCTTCGGTGCGTGGTGGGCGTCGGGTCGGCTGCCGGAGGTGGTCGGCGTGGCGTTCGTACGCGAGTCCACGCTGGGCGACGGTCTCGACGTCGTGCACGAATCGCTGCTGTGGCGCGGGCACGTGCTGCTGCACGCGTCGAGCCTGACCGGGCGCGTGGTGACGATGCCGTGGCGCGACTACCTGCGCGGGCCGGGCCGGAGGCACGAAGGGTTCGTGCTGTTCGAGTACCGCTGACGCGCGGCCCGGCCCGCAGCCGCGAGACGGCGCGTCGCGCCGCACCGGCGAGCGCGGACCTCCGACTCCTTGCATCGCCATGGCGCGGGCGTGTCGGCCGCCTGACACGCGGGCCCGGGCGCGAGTGGTCTGCTCCTGTCCCTGGCGCGGATCGGCCGCGTCGCCCGGACGAGGAACTCCCCATGCCCCTGGCCACCCCGTGGTTTCCCCGAGTCGCCGCGGTCGTCGCACTGATCGCGTTCGCCGCGCCGTCCTCCGCGCAGTCGCCGACGGCGCCGTCGCCCCCCGCGGCGCCCGCGACTCCCACTTCACCCGTGCCGTCCATCCGCAACAAGCTGTCCGCGGCCGACCTCCTGAGCGCGGAGTCGGTGCTCGAGGTGTACCGCGAGCGCAACGGCGAGGACGGCCCGTGGCTCAACGGGCTCGCGTGGCTGGCGCGCGGCGCCCTGCTCACCGGCGATGTCGCGAAGGCGGGCCAGTACGCCGACACGGTGCGCGCACGCTGCGCGTCGCGGCTCGCGAAGGGGGCGAAGCTCGAGGACGACCACGACGCGGAGATCGCGCTCGGCGCGGCGATCGAGGTGCAGGCGCAGGTCCTCGAGAAGCGGCAGGGCGCGCGGCGCGCGGCGGCGTTCGTGCGCGGCGAACTCGCGAACGTGAGCGGCCCGGTGGCGCTGCGTTCGCGGCTGTCCAAGCGGCTCAACCTGCTCGCGCTCGCCGGCGCACCCGCACCGGAACTGGTGGTGGAGGAGTCGCTCGGGCCGGCCGCACCCACGCTGGCATCGCTGCGCGGCAAGCCGGTGGTGCTGTTCCTGTGGGCCGAGAGCTGCGGCGACTGCAAGGCGCAGGCGGCGTCGCTCGCGCGGGTCAAGCGCAGGTACGCCGACCGGGGCGTGCAGTGGCTGGCGGTCACGCGGCACTACGCCGAGCCCGCCGACCGCGCCGCCGAGTCGGCGCGTGCCGACAGCGTGTGGAAGTCGGTGTACGCCGACGTGGGTGAGACGCCGATCGTGTTCAGCACGGCGTCGATGGAACGCTACGGCGGTTCGAGCACGCCGACGTTCGTGTTCGTGGACCCGGCCGGCGTCGTGCGGGGTTACACCCCCACGCGACTGACCGAGGCGGCACTGGATCGTGAGGTGGCGTCACTGCTCCGCTGACGCGGCGGGCGCGCGGCCGACGCTCGCGTGCGCTTCCGGCGGGGTGGGGCGTTCCCCGGATCGGGGCCCGTGATGTGCGGGCCCCGATCGGTTCTTCCGGCGGGTGCGGCGTGGAAACCGCCTCGCTCGCAGGGCCGCGCGTCGACGCCGCGCATGGCGTTTCGCGATGGCGCACGCGAGCGCCGCGCGAGCGCATGCGTGTTCGGACTCCGTTTGTGATTCGAGGATCAAGACGGCGTGCGAAACCGCCGACACCTCCCGGTGAGTCGCTGCGCGAGAATTTTCTTGCCGAGCACGCAGGCAGCACGCACACTTCGACGCAGCCGTTCACTCGCACGAACGATCGTGCGCGATCTATGAGGCGAGGGCAGCCGAGGAGATCGGGAGGGTTGGGTCCCTCCACTTGCAGCGGAGCCCCGAAAAGGAGGTGATCCATTGGACAGTTCACGTAGTCGTTCGGTGGAGGTGGCGTCCTCGTAGGGACCTCCGGCTGTCGTGAGCGCCGGTGCGACCCCTGCGGGTCACCCAGCGCCACTCACACCGAAAGTTCCAGGCCCCGGCTCGGAAACGAGCCGGGGCCTTGTTTCTTCCGCGGCGCGTGGCTCACCAGCCATGTGCAACGGGCCGAAGCGATTGCACGCCGGCGCTGAGCGGGGGGCGTGCGACGGCCGACAACCCCGGCGTGTCGGCGGCGCGCCCGTGGCCGCGGTGCCCGCTGCCGACGCGCGGAGGGCCGCGCCATGAAGCGCTCGTCGGGAATGCCGCGTTCGATCGTTTCGCCCGGTCTCGTCGTGCTCGCACTGTGGCTCGCCGGCTGCGCCCGCGCGCCGGAGCGATCGGCCGCCCGACGGCTGGATGCGGGTGCAACCCGTCGAGGGGGACGGGTAACTCGACCGCGTGTGTCGATGAGTGAGGCACGATGATCGGGCGCGTGGTGCACGAGCTTCGGCGTGTCGCCCTGGTGGTGCTGCTCGCGACGTTTTCCGTCGGGCCGGTCTCCCCTGCGCACGGGGCGAAGGCCACGGCGGCGACGCGTGCGCTCGAGCCGCGGCAGTTGGCCGAGCGCTTCCTCGATCCCCGCGGATTTCCGGATCGTACTCGCTACTACACGGGCGAAATGCTCGAGCACTACAGCGACGAGAGGACGCTCGGGCAGTACTTCGCGGGAATCCGGCCCGTGTTCCGGTCACTGCCGCAGGGCGACTCCGCGGCCGTCGAAGCCGTGACCCTTCGCGATTCGACCGGGGCGGGGATCGACTACTACCTGCACTTCGCCCGCGAGGTGGGGGGCTGGAAACTCGCCGCCGTGCGAACGCTGTGGGTGCCGGCGTTCATGGGCGTCCTGGCCGACTCATTCGCTGTGGTGCCCGATCCACCCGACTCGGTCGTCGCGTTTCTCGACAACTACCACCTCCTGATGGCGTCGGACGATTCCCTCGTGGCGTACGCCCGCAGCTACCGGACGGCGCTCGATTCGATCGTGACCACGTTCGTGGGTTCCGGGCAGACGTTCGTGAGCGTCGACCGGCCGGAAGGCGAGGAGGGCCGGAGCGCTCCGGTTCTTCGACTGCGGGCCTCGATTCGTCGCCTGCACGTCGGATACGTGAGCACCGATCCCGGCTACCCGGGCTGCGTGTTCGTTGGCGTGGGCGGGATCCTCGACAACGAGGTGGGCTTCCTGCGTGTGCTGCCCGGATCGTCGCCGCCACGCATGGAGCCCGGCAGCTGGATCCTGGTGCTGCCCGTGGGCGGGGGCTGGTACCTGTTCAAGACCACCTGACGCAGACCCGGGCGGCGGGCGGTGGCATTCGTCGATTCGCCCGCGCGCGACCCCGCGAGTGCGCTTTCGGGGTCCCTCACCGTTCCTCCGATGACACGACGGCTCGCGGGGTGGCCCGCACGATCGTCGCCGATGCTCACCCGACATCGAGGTGCGAATCCATGCCCGCACATGCCACGACACTCCTGCTGCTCCTCGCGCTCGCGACGGTCCGCCACGACCACGGCGCGCCCTCGCCGACGGCGACCACGCTGCTCACCGAGAAGGACGCGCTGGCGTGGGCGGGCGCTCCGCTCGGCGGCGCGTTCGAGCGCGATCAGCCCGCGACTCCCGAGAACGGGCACGACCACACCACCGTGCGTGCGTTCGTGCCGAAAGGCTACGACTTCGCCACCGCCGAGGCGCCGCCGGCTCGCGGCGTGCTGCTGACGGTGCACGCCTTCCGGGCCGACGACGACGCGCGGTCGATGTTCGAGCACCTGCGCGAGAGCGCCGCGCAATTCGTCGAGCCGGGCGGCCCGTTCGAGGGGCACGCGTTCGCGGACGTGGACTCGCTCGGCGACCAGGCGTTCGTGCGATCCGGAGTACTGACCGGCGACGGCGCGCCGCCGCACCTGGCCGTGCTGACGCTCCGCCGCGGCGCGGTGGTTGCACAACTGCAGCTCTGGCGCCCGGGCGAGGATGCCGATAAGTTCGCGATGACCGCAGGTCGCGCGCTGGTGGCGCGACTTCCCTGACCACCCTCCGTCGAGGCCGCCTTGCTCTTCGATCACCGGCAGTTCTTCGTGAAGGAACGCGTCGCCGTCCTCAAGCTGACCGACACCTACGAGATCCTCGACCCCTCGGGCGGGCAGGCGCTGGGTATCGCCCGCGACCAGCCCGCGGGCTGGGCGAAGTGGTTGCGCCTGATCGTGAAGAAGGTGCTGCTGCCCACCACCGTGAACGTCTACGAGCAGGAATCCCTGCCGCCGGTGCTGTCGCTGCGGAAGGGGCCCGGCTTCCTGCACACGAAGGTCACCGTGACCGACGCGCAGGGCCGCACGATCGGCCGCATGCGCAGCAAGTTGTTCACGATCGGGGGCGGCTTCCACCTGCTGGATCCGAACGGCGAGCGCATCGGCGAGGTGAAGGGTGACTGGAAGGGCTGGAACTTCAAGCTGCTCGACGCGTCGGGCGCCGAAGTCGGCGTGGTCACCAAGAAGTGGGCGGGCATCGGCCGCGAGCTGTTCACGAACGCCGACCAGTACATGATCGCGATCAGCGAAACCGCCCCGCGCGACAAGGACCGCGTCGCACTGCTGCTGGCGGCCGCGCTGGCGATCGACATCGTGTTCAAGGAGCGGCAGGGCTGATCGCTTCCGGCGGGTGAAGCACGAGCGGGCGCCCGCGAACGTGGCGGGCGCCCGCGTGCGTTCGGGGCGTCAGCGGCTGCGCAGGAACAGCAGCAGCCCCGCGCCCAGCAGCAGCACGATCACCACCGCGAGCACGGCCGGAACCGGTCCGTCGAGCGAGCCGCGCGTCCGCAGCATCTCGACGATGAACAGGGCGAGGAGCGCGACCAGTGCGGCCGCGACCGCGCGGAGGGGCGAGCTCGAAGCGGCGCTCGCCGATTCGATGGCGGCGATCTGCAGCGCCTGCTGGACCTCGGCCGCCTGCAGGTCGGGCGTGCGCGCACGGTACTCGGCGATGTCCCGCACCAGGCGCGAGCCGAGTTCACGCGCTCGTGCGCTGGGTGTGGGCGGGGCGGGGACGTGCGGGATGTACACCATGGGGGCCTCCTTGCGGTCGCGTCCGTGAGGCGAACCGCGTGTCCCAACGTACGTGCTCCGGCGTCCGCCGTGCGCCGATCGCGGGCCAGTGCGGCGCGCGCGCGACGGGCGCGGAACCCCGGGGCGCGGACGCGGTCGCGACGCAACCGGCGAC
>JBGAOB010000423.1:0-2398 GCA_044222045.1 Candidatus Eiseniibacteriota bacterium | reverse complement strand
CGGGCCCGCATGCCACGAAAGGTGAGTGCATGAAGGCCATCCGCCTGAACGCCGCGGGCGCCCCGCTCGCGGTCGAGGACGTCCCAGTCCCCGTTCCGGGTCCCGAACAGGTGCGCGTGCGCGTCGCCGGGTGCGGCGTGTGCCACACCGACATCGGCTTCTGGCGCGACGGCGTGCCCACCCGCCGCGCCCTGCCGCTGACGCTCGGCCACGAGGTGAGCGGCGTGGTCGACGAGGCGGGCGAGGCGTTCCGGCACCTCGTGGGGCGCGAAGTGATCGTGCCCGCGGTGATGCCGTGCGGCGGTTGCGACCTGTGCCGCGCCGGGCGCGGCAACGCCTGCAAGCACCAGATCATGCCGGGCAACGACCTGGACGGCGGCTTCGCCGAGGCGCTGGTCGTGCCGGGGCGCGGGCTGTGCGTGGTCGGCGACCGCGGCGCGCACGCGCTCGCCGACCTGTCGGTGATCGCCGACGCCGTGACCACGCCCTACCAGGCGGTGGTGCGCAGCGGGCTCGCGGCCGGCGAACTGGCGATCGTGATCGGTGCCGGCGGCGTGGGCGGGTACGCGGTGCAGATCGCGGCCGCCTTCGGCGCGAAGGTGGTCGCGATCGACGTGGACGACGCCAAGCTCGCGGCGATCGCGCCGCACGGCGCGTCGCTCACGCTCAACTCGATGTCCACGGACTTCAAGACGCTCAAGAAGACCGTGGCCGCCCGGGCCGCCGAATGGGGCTGCCCCGCGCACGGCTGGAAGATCTTCGAGTGCTCCGGCCACACCGCGGGGCAGGAGACCGCGTTCGGCCTGCTCGGCCTGGCCGGCACGCTGGTCGTGGTGGGCTTCACGCTCGGCAAGATCGAGGTGCGGCTCTCCAACCTGATGGCGTTCGACGCCACCGTGCAGGGCACGTGGGGCTGCCTGCCGGAGCTGTACCCGGCCGCGCTCGAGCTGGTGCTGGCCGGCAAGGTCGCGCTCGAACCGTTCGTCGAGCGGCACCCGATGAGCCAGGGCCCCGAGATCCTGCGCCGGGTCGCCGACCACGAGATCCACCGCCGGGCCGTGCTCGTGCCCGACTGGAACGCCTGAGAGAGCGCCTCCGAGCGCCACGAAAGGACGAGGACATGCTGAAGAGCCACACGCTGGTCCCGGACTGGAAGTTCGAGCACGTGAAGTACGAGCTGCGCCCGGCGCTCGACCCGCAGGGGCGGCCGGTGGACGGGCTCTTCAACGCGTGGATCGTGATCGACAACCCGCCGCAGCTGAACAGCTACACGACCGAGATCGCCAGGGAAGTGGTGCTCGCGTTCCGCGAGGCGAGCATGGACCGCCGGGTCGTGTGCGTGGTGTTCACCGCGACCGGCGACAAGGCGTTCTGCACCGGCGGCAACACCAAGGAGTACGCCGAGTACTACTCGGGCAATCCGCAGGAATACAAGCAGTACATGCGGATCTTCAACGACATGATCGATTCCATCCTGCGCTGCGACAAGCCGGTGGTGAACCGCGTCAACGGCATGCGCATCGCGGGCGGGCAGGAGATCGGCATGGCGTGCGACTTCACGGTCAGCGGCGACCACGCGCGCTACGGGCAGGCCGGCCCCAAGCACGGCTCGGCGCCCGACGGCGGCTCGACCGACTTCCTGCCGCTCTACGTCGGCTTCTCGCACGCCATGGCCAGCTGCGTGCTGTGCGAGACGTGGAGCGCGCACAAGGCCGCGTTCCTCGGGCTCGTGAACGAAGTCGTGCCCGTCTACAAGGTCGACGGCCAGTGGGTGCCGAACCCGATGGTGATCACGGACCGGTTCGTCGACGCGTTCGGCCGGATCGTCTACGGCGACTACAAGACCGGCGACGAGGCCGCGGCCGCCAAGGCCGTGCTCGCGAAGGCCACCACCGACCTGTCCGCGCTCGACCAGGCCACCGAGCGGCTGTGCACCAAGATCCTCATGCTCATGCCGGACTGCGTGACCAAGACGATCAACAGCGTGCGCAAGCACAAGCTGAACCACTGGAACGCGAACAGCCAGACCAACCGCGACTGGCTCGCGCTCAACATGATGACCGAGGGGCGCGCCGGGTTCCGCGCGTTCAACGAGGGCCCGAAGGACCGCCGCGAGGTGGACTTCATCAAGCTGCGGCAGCTGCTCGCGCAGGGGCACCCGTGGAACGACGAACTGCTGCGCGCGGTGTCCCCGCAGTTCCAGTCGGAGACGGCGGCGCGCTGACGCGCGCGGCGGACGCCATGGACTTCGGGCTGCAGGGCAAGGTCGCGATCGTCACGGGCGGCGCCGCCGGCATCGGCGCGGCCATCGCGGAACAGCTCGCCCGCGAGGGCTGCGACGTGGCGATCGTGGACCGCGCGGGCGGCGAGCGCGCGGCGGCGGTGGTGACGCGCATCG
>JBGAOB010000422.1:0-2402 GCA_044222045.1 Candidatus Eiseniibacteriota bacterium | reverse complement strand
GCCCGGGCGCGAACACCGCACCGCCACGCCACAAGGCCGAGGCGCCGGCCAAGCGCACCGGCTCGCGCGGCGTGCCCGCGTGGGCGCCGGCGCTGCTCGCGCTGCTCGTGGTGGGCGGTGGCGTGTGGGCGTGGCGCACGTTCGGCCGCGCACCGGCGGCGGCCGGAGTCGATCCCGCGGTGGCGCGCGCCACGCCGCAGGAGGCGTCCGCCACGGGCGTGCGGCACATGCAGGCGGGCCAGTGGGTGGCCTCGCTGCCGTGGCTGCGGCGCGCCACGCAGGGGATGGGCGAGGCGCAGTGGCAGACGCACTACGCGCTCGCGACGGCGATGGCCAAGGTGACCATGCTCACCACGCTGCGCGCCGGCATCGAGCAGCCACTGGCGCGTTCGAGCGTGGAGCGCGTGGCACTGGCCCGGGAGTGCGAGCGCGAGTTCGCACGCGCGGCCGGCATGGCGCCGCCGGGCCCCGATCGGGCGCGCGTGCTGCGCGACTTCGCCGAGTTCCAGTTCGCGTGGGGCCGCGCGTGGGAGGCGTTCGCGCTGTTCCGCCAGGCGCAGGCCGACGTGCCCGGCGACGCCGCGCTGGCGCAGAGAGCGGCGATGTTCCAGTACATGCTGGAGCACCCCGAGCGCTTCGAGACGGTGGAGCAGACCATGCTGCGGGAGCGGCAAGCGCGTTAGGCGGGACGCGTCGCGAGGACGCGCGGGAGGCTCCGATGCCAACCCGCGCGTTCGCAACGGCCTGCGCGGATCGCGCGGCTTCTCCGCACGGGGAACTCGTCGCGATTCTTGACCGCCGGCCTCCGCGGACGGGCGCACCGTTCCGCGCGGAGCGGGCAGCTCGTGCCGGATTCGTCGTTCCCGGCGCACCGCTCCGCCTCCGCCGGGAACGCATCGCGGAGGTGAGTCATGTCGCGATCCCTCCTCACGCTGCTGGCGGCGCTGGCGCTGCTGTGCATCCCGCGCCCGGTGCACGGCGTCACGGTGACGGTCCCCGACGACGTGCCGACGGTTCAGCAGGCGGTCGACGGCGCTGCAGAAACGATCGTGGTGCGCGCGAGTGCACCGGTCGAGAGCGTGACCGTTCTCCGCCCTGTGACGCTGCTCGCCTACGAAGAGTCGGTCTACTTCCATGGCGAGTTGCCGACGCTGGGCGCGCTCACGGTGGGGCCGGGGCCGGCCGGCAACGTCCTGGTGCGCGGGTTCCGCATCGAGCGCGGCGTGCGATCGACGGCGACCATCTTTCACGACCTTCGTACGCGGCTCGAGCACTGCCGTGTCGAAGCCGGCGGCGTGCACCTGGCCTCCGGTTCCTATGCCAGCAAGTTCGCGATGCTGGGCTGCATCGTGCGTGGCGACGTCGTGGGCGGCCCCTACGGCGCGCTGCTCGAGGTGAACACGATCGCGGGCGGAGTGCAGTTCACTGGTCACGAGTCCGAGGTGCAGATCCTGGGCAACACGATCCTCGGGCCCGCGGAGGTCGGCATCGGGCTCTACAACTGCGATGGCACCACGGTCGTCCGCTGGAACGCGGTGAGTGGGTGCGAGCAGGGCATCGACGTGACGGCGGGGCCGGGCACGTGGATCACCGACAACACGGTGGAGCACTGTGATGAGGGCGGCATCCGCGTGGATCACTCCTCCGGCTACCCGTCCGCGTTCGCTCGCGTCGAGCGCAACCAGGTTCGTGACACGGGTCCGGGGCTGGTGCTGACAAACGGCGAGTACACCGTTCGAGACAACGTGGTGACCGACGTGGCCGGGGACGGCGTGCAGGTGACGGGCGCGATTCAGGGCGTCGTGACGGGAAACGTCATCGAGCGCTCGCAGGGGCATGGGGCGATCGCGCTGGTTCCGTTCCTGACGGAGTTCGCCCGCAACACCCTGATCGACTGCGCAGCAGGCGGGGCGGAACTGGAGATGGTCGTGCGCGCCGATTCCAACGTGATTGCCGGCTGTGGCGCGTTCGGGCTGCGGGTGCAGGCGCCGACGGGCCAGCTCCTCGTCCGCATGAACACGCTCTACCTGAACCACGGCCCGGGGCTCGACCTGGGCGGCGGCGCCGGCGATTCGCTGCGCGGCAACCTGAGCTCGGACAACGACGGCGTCGGCCTGCTGTGGCGGGGCGCGAAGGCGCCGGCGATGGTGTGCAACGACTGGTGGAACAACGCGGGCGGTCCCACGTCCGGCGTGTCGCCGGGGCCGAGCGACGTCGAACTGGCGCCGATGTTCTGCGACGCGCTAGCGCGCGACCTGCACCTGAGCGCGATCTCGCCGCTGCTGGCGCTCGCGTGCGGGCCCGTGGGCGCGCTCGGCGTGGGCTGCGCCGAGCCGGTGGCGGTGCAGCCGGCCCCGGGCGCGCTCGCGCCGTTCGCGGCGCGGCCGCAGCCCAGCGCGGGC
>JBGAOB010000421.1:0-2422 GCA_044222045.1 Candidatus Eiseniibacteriota bacterium | reverse complement strand
GGCCGTGCTGCCCGCGTGGAACCGCGCCGCCGTCGGTGCATCCGCGCGACTCGTCGAGCCGCAGGTCGTCTACTTCGTGGGGCGCGAGGCGTCGTTCCGCTGGACCGCGGCGGCGGGCGAGCTGACGCTCACCCGGCTGCCCGGCGAGCGCGGGGTCCTCGCCGCGATGGCGCCCGTCGTGGCCGACATGCAGCAGCCCGGGCGCCGGCCGGTCGAGGCCGAGGTCGCCGCGCTCGCGGCCGTGCTCGGTGGATTCGATCGCGGCTGGCCCGAGGGCGCCACGCTCACGATCGTTCCCGACGGGCCGCTGTTCGCGGTGCCCTGGGCCGCGCTGCCGCAGCCCGGAGCGGCCGGCCGTGACTGGCTGGACCGCGGCCCGATCGTGCTCGCGCAGGCGCCGCGCACGCGGGGCGCCCGCCAGGACGTCGCGACGCGCGCCCCGCTCCGGCTGCTCGCGCTGGGCGTCGACGGCAGCGCGCGCGGGCGCGACGCCGGGCTGCCCTCGCTTCGTCACGCCGAGCGCGAGGCGCGCGAGGTCTGCGCGCTGTGGCCGGCGGGACGCGCCACGTTGCGCGTGGGCGCCGCCGCCGATCGCGCCGCCTTCACCGGGCACGAGCTGTCGGCATTCGACGTGATCCACGTTTCGAGTCACGCGCTCGTCTACCGCAGCTTCGCCGACAGCACGTCGCTGCTGCTGGCGGGCGCCGGCGACGCGCCGCTGACCGCCGCCGAGATCGGGCGGCTCGGCCTGCACGCGCGGCTGGTCTACCTGTCGGCGTGCGAAGCCGCCGAGGGCGTGCGCCGCGCGGCCGGGCCCGGGCACGCGGGCCTCGTGCGCAGCTTCCTCGCGGCGGGCGCCGAACGCGTGCTCGCGCCCTCCACGCGCATCGACGACGAGGCCGCGCGGCACTTCGCCGCGCGGTTCTATCGCCACTGGCTCGGCGGGGCTTCCGTCGAGGCCGCGCTCCGCAGGGCCCAGCTCGACACCCGGGGCGCCGATCCCGGCCGCGTTCGACTGGCCGACTGGGCGTTCTACCAGGTGAACGAGCCGTAGCCCTCGCGAGCGCTCGTGTTTCACGGATTGCGCCGCTTCGGTCCGATCTCCCAGTCCGAGAAGTGCGGCACCCGGAACGTGACGCGGTAGCGACCCGTGCTCGCGATGGAATCCACCTGCGCCAGCCCGGAATCCGCGCCCGAGTAGTACTTCACGATGTGGTCGGCGGGCATCGGCTGCCACGGCATCCAGGTGCCGATCACGCTGAGCGTGTCCGCGAAGTAGTAGCCCTCGGGTTCCAGTCGGATCACGAGCGTGCCGTCGAGTTCCGGATGCGCCAGGTACGACGCCTTGGTCGGCACGCGGACCTTGAAGTCCAGGTTCTCGCTCATCTGGCTGGTCGCCTCGGGTGGCACGATCAAGCCGAAGTAGCAGTTCTTCGGCCACGACGTCAGGTTGCGCCCCATGACGCCACCGATGCCGGGCTGCAGCGTGCCGGTGATCTCCTCGTAGACCAGGTCGTCCAGGTTGAGCGTGGCGGGCACGGCGCCGCCGGCGATCAGGTACCTCGGCGAGGCCACGCGGCTGACGGGCCCCGAATCCCTGCCACAACCGACCAGGTGCACGGCGGCCAGTGCGAGCAGGGCGAGTGCGACAGGGATGAACTGGATCCGCTTCATTCGGCCTCCTGACGTGCGATCACGTCACGATGGACTTCCCACGGGGGAGCGTCCGGGTCGGACACGGCCGGCGAGCTCGGATCGGGCGAACCGGACGCGTGTGCCCGACACGACGACACCCGGGCGGCCGACTTTCAAGGAAGAAAGTGCCCGGCCTTCCGCGGCGAAAGCGCCTTGAACGCCGACCGGCTCCGCTGTCGTCCGGGCGTGCTCGCCCGCCCGCGTGCGGTCGGCACCCGCGACGTCGGCACGGACCCCGGTAAGCGCAGCGCGAGATCCCGGGGCGGTCCGACATCACGGACCACGTTCGCACCTGGAGGCAGAAGCATGAAGAAGCTGGCCCTTTCGCTCGCCCTGTTGACCCTCGCGTTCTCGGCGTTCGCCGTGAGCGCGCACGCCGCCGCCGCGATCTCGGTGACGCCGGCGTCGTACGACTTCGGCACCGTGCCCGTGAACGCGCTGGCGAACACCACGGTCACCGTGACCAACACCGGCGACGCGACGCTCAACGTGACTTCGGTGAGCACGGTCGCGCCGTTCGTCGTGTCGGGCACGACGTTCTCGCTGGCGCCGGGCAAGTCGCGCAAGCTCACGGTGGGATTCGCTCCCACCGCCCCGATCCACTACGCCGGATCCCTCACGATCACGAGCAACGCCGGCAACGCGCCGAACGTGAACGTGGCGCTCTCGGGCTGGGGCCAGTAGACCCGGGAAAACAGCACCGAGTCGCCGGCCCGGGCGGGCGCCC
>JBGAOB010000045.1:0-21306 GCA_044222045.1 Candidatus Eiseniibacteriota bacterium | reverse complement strand
CCCCCCGCGGCTGCTGCTGCGGGAAGGCGACGACGCGCGCGGTCGCGCCCTGCTGCGCGAGGCGTTCGCCGAACTGCGGCGCGTCTCGGCCCGCCCCGAGACGAACGAGGCCGCGCGGCCCGAGGACTCGTTCGACCTGTCGATCCGGGACGCGGTGCACGAACGGCTCGGGCTCACGCCCGCCGAGGCGTACGGCTTCGAGATGGAGTGGCGCTCGCTGGGCCGGCGGGCGGCCCGGCCCGGTGAGGGCTCGCGCGATCCGTTCGCCGCCGCGAAGGGGCCCGCGATCGGTCGCCACCTCGTGTATCACTTCCTGCCCGATCGATTGCTGCGCTGGACCGCGGATGCACGCGGCGTGTCGCTCGACACCCTCGACCTGCGCTCGGACGCCTGCCTGGCCGACGTGCGGGAGGCCGTCGGGCTGCTGCGCACCGAATCGCCGGCGCCGGGCCAGTGGCTGGGGCCGCGATCCACCGCGCTGCTCGCGCGACTCGCCACGCAGATCCTGCCGGCGGGCCTCGCGGGGTCCGCGGGCGCGCCCGTGCGGCTCGAGGTGTCGCCCGACGGTCCCCTGCTCGCCCTGCCCTTCGAGGCGCTGCTGGTGCCCGCCAGCGACGGCGTCGCGCCGCTGGCGCGCGAGGCGGACTTGTCCTACCAGCTCGGCTGGGGGCGGCGATCGCCGACGGCGTCCCGGCCCACGGTCGTGGTGTCGAACCCGGACATCCCCGAGGAGGTGCGACGGCACCATGCGTGGGCGGGCCCGCTGCTCGGGTCCGAAGCGGAGTCGCAGTGCGCGCGCGAGCGCTGGCCCGATGCCGTGGTGCTGCACGGCAGCCGGGCGACACGATCGAGGTTTCTGCGGGAGGCGCAGGGCGCGTCGAATCTCTATATCGCCACGCACCACGTGCGGGATCCCGGCGCGCCGTTCCTGGGATTCGTGCCGATGGCCGCGGAGTCGTCCGTGGCCGGGAGCGCGCTGCTGGAGGCGGCCGACATCCGCGCGCTGGACCTGTCCGCGTGCCGCCTCGCCGTGCTCGCGTCGTGCGCGAGCGGCGCGCCCTACCGCGTGGGCGAACAGCCGAGACGCGCCTGTTCATGGAGCGCTTCCTCGCCCGCGACGAGGCGATGGGGGACGCCGTGATCGCGCTGAACGCCGCGCGGCGCGCGGTCATGGGTCGCGAGGCCGGCGTGCCGCCGCGCGTGTGGGCCGCGTGGTCGGTGGCCACCACGCGCGACCGGCAGGGTGGACTGCTCGCGAGGCGTTGACCCGACCCGCGCCCGAAACGCGAACAGCCCGCCGGAGCGGGCTGTTCGGATCGCACGCCCGATAGCCTTGCGTGCGACGAGGAAGGGGACCTTCCCCGCGTCTCCAGCAGATTCGCGGAGGTGCGAACCCTCGCGTGCGGCCCGCTCTCGAAGAGGATCTCGGCGGGATGCTGCTCGAGCCCGGGAGAACTCGCCCCGGCGGGGGGCCCTTGTGGACGACTGCCCGCGCCGGCTCGCGCCGGTGACGGACCGAACGGCTCGCAGGGGACCCGCCAGGACAATGAGCCTTCCCCCGAGGGCTCACACTGGTTGGACGGCAACCTTGTACGGATTACGCACGGGGGCTTCGAGAATTCTTCGCACCGGGCGGGCGCGCCATCGAGCCGGCGCCGGGCGGTGCGCGGAAGATGGCCGGTGGATGTCGGCAAGTCGTTTTGGGTGAATGAGATAGCGCCGAACCGGCCGCGCGCGCCCTCACCCGCTCGGAGCCGGGGCCGGGAACGGCCAGCCGCCATCCTGCGCGCACGAGGGCATGGTGCGCCGGTCCCGTGCGGCGGCGACGCGTCGCGCCGGCCCCTCGCGCACCGCGTGCACTACCCTGCGCGCATGAGTGACACCTCGGCCCCCGCGTCCACGCACAAGTGGATCGTGGCCGGCACCGTGCTGACCGCCACGATCATGGCCGTGCTCGACTCGAGCATCGTCAACGTGGCGCTGCCCGACATCTCGGGCACGCTCGGCGCGACGCTCGAAGAGATCACCTGGACGGTCACCGCCTACATCCTGGCGCAGGTGCTGATCATGCCGATCACGGGGCTGCTGGCCGGGCGGTTCGGTCGCAAGCGCTTCTACCTCGGCAGCGTGCTGCTGTTCACCGTGGCGTCGATGGCCTGCGGCCTCGCGCACGACCTGGACGAACTCGTGGCGTTCCGCATCTTCCAGGGTTTCGGCGCCGGCGTGATGCTGACGGTGTCGCAGGCGATCCTGCGCGAGAGCTTTCCGCCCGCCGAGCAGGGGCTGGCGATGGGGCTCTACGGCCTCGGTGCCGTGCTCGCGCCCGCGTTCGGTCCCACGCTCGGCGGCTGGCTCACCGACAAGTACTCGTGGCCGTGGATCTTCTACATCAACGTCCCGATCGGCGTGTTCAGCGTGATGCTGACGGCGCGCTACATCGAGGACCCGCCGTACCTGGTGCGTGAACGCGGGGACATCGACTGGCCCGGCCTCGCGCTGCTCGTGATCGGCCTCGGCTCCCTGCAGCTGATGCTGGAGCAGGGCCAGCGCGACGACTGGTTCCATTCCATGCACATCGTCTGGCTGACGGTGGCCGCGGTGCTCGGGCTGGTGATGTTCGTGTGGCGCGAGCTGACCGCGGACCACCCGGCCGTGAACCTGCGGCTGCTCGCGAACACGTCGTTCAGTTCGGCCACGGCCATCGGTGGCGTGCTCGGCTTCGCGCTCATGGGCAGCCTGTTCCTGTTGCCCGTGTTCCTGCAGCAGTTGCTCGGCTTCAACGCCATGCAGTCGGGGCTCACCATGATGCCGCGCAGCCTGGCCATGGCGCTGCTGATGCCGATCGGCGGGCGCTTCTACAACCAGCTCGGTCCGCGCGTGCTCGTGGGCGCGGGCCTCGTCGTGTCGGGACTGGGCTTCTGGGGCATGTCGCAGCTGACGACCGCCACCGGCTACTGGGATCTGTTCTGGCCGCAGGTGTGGCAGGGCGTGGGCTTCAGCCTGATCTTCGTGGCGCTGAGCACCGCCGCGTTGTCCACGATCCCGCGCCCGCGCATCACCGCGGCCGCGGGGCTCTACAACGTGGTGCGGCAGGTGATGGGCAGCGTGGGCGTGGCGGTGGCCGCCACCGCGCTCGGCACGCGCGTGGGCCGCTATCGCGCCGTGTTGTCCGAAGCCGCGGGCGTCGGCGCGACGGGGCGGCAGTGGATCGAGAGCACGATCACCGCATTCGCCGCGCGCGGCTACGACCGCGAGACCGCGCGCGCGATCACGATGAAGGTGCTCGACGGCCGCATCGCCCGGCAGGCCGCCGTGCTCGCGTACGACAACCTGTTCGTGCTCGTGTCGATCCTGTTCGTACTGTGTCTGCCGCTGGTGCTGCTGCTTCGCCACGCGCAGCACGACCCCGACGCCGTGCCGCACGTGGACGCCGAGTAGGGGGCGGCGCCGCGCGGACTCAGTGCGTCGGCGCGTCCACGGGATAGCCCTTTTCCACCCAGTCGGCGGTGAAGTTCTTCTCCACGTGCAGCGCCCGCACGTGCGTGAAGCCCATGTCGGCGAGCTTGCGGAACGCGGGGGCCATGTTCGGGCAGTCCTTCCACGGGCAGCAGCCGCAGTACAGCACCACGTCACGGTCGCGCGGCTCCGACGCCATCGTCTGCTCCAGCAGCGTCACGCCTTCGTCGGTCTGGCCCGGCCCGGCGTACTTCGAACCCGGGATGCCGCCCTGGTCGAACAGCCGCCGGAAGCCCACGTGCAACAGCATCGGTTTCGGCGCGGCCGCGTCCTGGAGCTGCGCGGCGAGGTCGGCGGGGCGGATCACCTGCGCCGTCGACCAGGGGTCGCCGGGGCGGACCACCGACGAAGTCGCGGCATCCGGGCCCTCGCCGGCCGGTTTCTCGGAGTTGCAGCCGGTGGCCGCCATGGCGAGGGCTGCGGCGAGCAGCAGGGCGGGCAGGGTGTGGCGAACGTTCACGGGAGCTTCTCCTCGAGGGTGGTGCGGGGGCGGGCGATCATCCGTTCGGCCGGGAGCCCGCGGACGGTGGGAGCCTAGCGGCATCGGCGGCGGTTCGCGACGGGGGAAGGTCGAGCGCACCGGGAGGCGGCGTGCGCTCCGGAAATTTCCCTCGACAATAGTTCGATGATTAGCTAATCATCGAGCCATGAACCGGGTCTTCAAGGCGCTTTCCGATCCGACGCGACGCCGCGTGCTGCAGTTGCTCCGCGAGGGGCCGCTGTCGGCGGGCGAGTTGTCCGACCACTTCGACGTGTCCAAGCCCACCATGTCGGCGCACTTCGCGGTGCTCCTGGAGGCGGACCTGATCGAGGCCGAGAAGACCGGTCGTACGATCCTCTACCGACTGAAGCTGTCCGTGCTCGAGGATGCCCTGCTCGGCTTCGCGCAGACGGTGGCCCCCGCGCGTCGATCCCGTTCCGCACGCGTTCCGTCGTCCGACCGTCGCACCCTGCGAGGTGAAGCATGAACACGCCAGACGTCCACGAGAGCCGGCGCGGTTTCCGCGCCCGCGACCTGCGCATCGGCATCGCGTTCGCCGCGCTGATGCTGGCCGTCTCCGCCGGGGCCCGGATCGCGTCCCGCTCCGGCGTGCCCGGGGCGGAGGCGTTCGGCGAACGGGCGCACATGGCGACGATCGGTGCGTTCCTCGCGTGGATCGGCAACACGATCCCCAAGCGCCTCACGCCGCTCGACCGGTTGCGTACGGATCCCGCGCGGGCGCAGGCGTTCTTCCGGCTCGCCGGTTGGATCTGGGTCCTCGCCGGGCTCGCACTGATCGCTTCGTGGCTCGCGCTGCCGCTGGACACGGCGGGGCTGGTCACACTGACCGTGGTGCCGGCCGCGATGCTGATCGTGGCGTGGCGCTGGATCGGCCTCGGCGGCCCGCCGCCGAAGACGATCTGACCCTCGACGATCGGAGACTGGATGATCGCGCAGCTGATGGGCCTGCCCACGATCTCGCCCCGTGACCTGCACCGCCGCGTGCAGTCGGAGCGCCTGCACGTGTTCGACGTGAACGCCCGAGAACGCTGGCTCACCGAGCGCGTCCCGGGCGCGCGGCACCTGGACCCGACGTCGTTCGCGGCGGGCGACCTGCCCGCCGAAAAGGACGCCACGCTGGTGTTCTACTGCTCGGGCCCGCTGTGCCGGAAGGCGCCGAACGCGGCGCGGCGCGCGAAGGCGCTGGGCTGGAGCAACGCGCACGTGATGGCCGCCGGGATCAGCGGCTGGATCGGGGCGTCGCTGCCCACGGAGTCCGGCGAGCCGCGGTGAACGGGGCGGGCGCGAGTCGCCGCCCGCCGGGCCGCAGGCCCGGATCTTCCTGTGACGGACCGCGCATCCCGTCGTTCCAGTGGCGGGCCGTGAGGGCCCGACGGTGAGGTGGAGTGCGACCGGGCGCGTGACCCGGACCGCATTCCCCGTCCGGCCGCGCATCCTGCATGGAGGTTCCCCTTGCGCTCCCACTGGCTCAGGTCCGCACCGCTTTGCCTGTCGATGCTCGCCATCCCGGGAGTGCTGCTGGTGGCGCGGGCCACCGCGGACGCCCGGCCGGAGTCCCCCCTCGAGCCCCGCGATGCGCGTGGGCGAGTCGCGCCCCCCGGCGCCCGCGAACGTCGACGCCGCCGGCCGGCTGGTGCCGGTGTGGCGCGCGGCGGCGGCGGATCGCGACGCGGTCTCCACGGCCGCCGAACGTTTCGCTCGCCGATTCGAGCGCCCCGGCGACGAGCGCGAGGAGCGCGAAGCGGACCGCCGCGAGGGTGAGCGCGAACTCCGCCCCGACAATCCCGGCGGGCTGCTGCGCGAGCGCTGGCAGATGATGACCTCGGGCGACACCACGGTCACCGCGCAGGCGCTGCTCGACGCGCGCGACCAGCTCGTGCAGATGGAGGCGGCGGCCAAGCGCACCGGGGCGTTCGGCGCGCTCGATGCCGGGCTCGGCGACTGGGAGTGGATGGGCCCCGACAACGTGGGCGGGCGGGCGCGCGCGATCGTGTTCGATCCGAGCAACTCCAACCACCTGTGGGCGGGCACCGCGACGGGCGGCATCTTCACGTCGTTCGACGGCGGCTTCACCTGGTCGGCGATCAACGACTTCCTGCCGTCGCTGTCGATCGGTTCGCTCGCCATCGACCCGAGTACGAACTACCTCTACGCGGGCACGGGCGAGTTCACGGAGGCGGGGTCCTCGACCGGCGGCGGCCACCTCGGCGCGGGCATCTTCCGCAGCACCGACGGCGGCTCCACGTGGACGCAGCTCACGTCCACGGCGCAGATCACGCAGGTCAGCCGGCTCGCCGTGGTTCCGGCGGACGGGTTCATCTTCGCGGCCACCGATTCGGGGCTGTACCGCTCGTCGAACTCGGGCGTGTCGTGGTCGCGCATCCAGACGATCAAGAACCTGCGCGACGTGAAGGCCACGCCGACCACCCACCTGGTGCTCGTGGGCACGCGCTTCGGGGCGATCCGTTCCACCGACAGCGGCGGCACGTGGGCCACGCTCACGACGGGCTCGCCGGGCGCGCTGCCGGCGCCGCCGGTGCTGCCGTCGGGAGCGATCGGCACCATGCGCGTGGAGTTCACGATCGCGCCCGACCAGTCCACGTGCTACGCGTCGATCGACCGCAACGGGGGCGAGGTGTGGCGTTCGACGGATGCCGGCGCCACGTGGACGCTGCGCCGCTCGGGCGACAACTACCTGGGCGCGCAGGGCTGGTACGACAACGCGATCTGGGTGGATCCCACGAACGTCAACGTGGTGGTGGTGGGCGGCATCGACGCGTGGCGCAGCACGGACGGGGGCGCGAGCTTCGCGCGCATCAGCGACTGGGCCTCCTATCCGGGCAGCAGCGCGCACGCGGATCACCACATCATCCTGAACCACCCCGGCTACAACGGCACCACCAATCGCATCGTGTACTTCGGCAACGACGGTGGCGTGCAGCGCAAGGACGACATCCTGAACGGCTCGGGCGGCTGGACGGATCTCTCGAACGGGCTGCGCTCGTCGCAGTTCTACAAGGGTGCGATCCAGGCGGGCACCAACCAGCTCCTCGGCGGCCTGCAGGACAACGGTTCGTGGCGCCGCCAGGGAAGCAACGCGTGGACGTTCTGGGAGATCGGCGACGGCGGCTACTGCGCGTTCGACGCGGACGGGAGCCAGGCCTACTGGGAGTACATCAACCTGCGGATGTTCAAGGTCGGCTTCCTGGGCTTCCACGTGACGTGCATCGGCGGGCTCACCGACGCGAACGACGGGTGCAACTCGCAGTTCATCGCGCCGTTCAAGGCCGACCCGGTCGTGCCGGGGCGCCTGTTCGCGGGCGGATCGAGCATCTGGCGATCCACGAACTTCGCCGACAGCTGGACGTCGGTGCGCGGGCCGATCAACGTGGTGGCGAATCCTCCGAACTCCGCCTGCCCCACGCGCCAGCCCAACTGCACGGCCATCGAGCTGGTGGGCACGAGCCCCGCGCTCGTGTGGATCGGCTACACCGACGGCACCGTTTCGCGCTCCACCGACAACGGCGCGACGTGGACCAACATGAGCGGGCTGCCGGGCCGCTTCGTGACGGACATCGCCGTGAACCCCAGCAACACCAACGAGGTGTGGGTCACGTTCGGCGGGTTCGCCGCGGGCAACGTGTGGTTCACGTCGGACGGCGGCTCCACGTGGAGCAATCGCTCGGGCAGCGGTTCCACCGGCCTGCCGGCCGCGCCCGTGGAGACCATCACGATCCATCCCTCGAACCGCGCGTGGATCTATGCCGGCACGTCGCTCGGCGTGCTCGCGTCGCAGGACCGCGGGCTCACCTGGGGACTGATGCGGCGCTACGCCAGCTCGGAAGGGCCGGCGTACACGCAGGTGTCGGACCTGATGTGGGAGGGCAATCGGCTCGTCGCGTTCACCTACGGCCGCGGCGTGTACCGCTCCGGCCCGATCGCGGGGACGTCGTCGGGACCACCGTTCGCGCTGCTGGGTTCGTCGCTCCCGGGCGCGAACTCGGGTTCGTGCGACTGGGGCGACTACGACGGCGACGGCGACCTCGACGTGCTCTGGACCGGCAACGCGGCCGCTTCCGACACGCTCACCGCGAACCCGATCACGCGCATCGCCCGCAACGACGGCGCCGGCGTGTTCACGGCGATCAACCCGGGTCTGCCGGGCGTGACCGACGGTGCCGCGCGCTGGGGCGACATGGACAACGACGGCGACCTCGACGTGGCGATCGCCGGCATGGGTGCGGGCGGCACGCCGGTAGCGGCGATCTGGCGCAACAACGGCTTCGGCGGCTTCACGAACACGTTCGCTTCGCTCGTCGCGGTGTCGGGCGCCGACGTCGCGTGGGGCGACTTCGACAACGACGGCGACCAGGACCTGGTGGTGAGCGGGCTCACGGCGCCCAACGTCACGAACACCGGCAGCACGATCGTGTACCGCAACGACGGCGGCTTCTTCACGAACGCGGGCGCGGGCCTGATCAACGTGCAGCACTCGTCCGTGGCGTGGGGCGACTACGACAACGACGGCGACCTGGACCTGCTGCTGGCGGGCTGGCTCGGCAGTTCGGCGAGCCCCGTCACGCTGCTCTACCGCAACAGCGGCGGCGTGCTGACGAACGTGTCGTCGGGGCTTCCGCCGGTGGAGTTCTCGGCGCGGTGGGGCGACTACGACCGCGACGGCGACCTCGACATGCTGCTCTCCGGCAGCGGCGGCCTCTCCGTGCACCGCAACAACGGCAACGGCACGTTCACGACGGCCGTCACGCTGGCGGCGCAACTCGACGGCGATGCCGCGTGGGGCGACTTCGACAACGACGGTGACCTCGACATCGCGTGCACCGGCAAGGACGGCGTCTCCCACGTGACGCGCCTGTGGCGCAACGACGCCGGCACGTTCGTGGACACGGGCGCGCGCCTGAACGGCGCGAGTCGCTCGTCCGTCGCGTGGGCCGACTTCGACAACGACGGCGACGTGGACCTGTTCCTGAACGGCTGGGCGAACGTGGCGAACGCGGCGCAGGTCTACCGCAACGACGCCACCACCACGAACACCGCGCCGTGGTCGCCGACCGGGCTGAGCGTCACCACGAGCGGATGCGGCGCCGCCGGCACGCAGGTGACGTTCAACTGGGGCGCGTCGCAGTTCGACGACCACACGCCCACCACCGCCATGGGCTACAACCTGCGCGTGGGCACGACGCCCGGCTCGGGCAACGTGTTCTCGGGCGCGGCGGACATTCCGAGCGGCTTCCACCGGCTGCCGGGCGCGGGCAACGCGCAATTGCGGCGCTCCTGGACGCTCACGCTGCCGGTGGGCGTCTACTACTGGGGCGTGCAGTCCGTGGACGCTTCGGGCAAGACCTCGCCGTTCACGGGCGAGACCACCACGATCGTGTCGTCGAATTACTCCGACATCGGGGCAGGTCTCCTGCAGACGCGCGGTGCCGCATCGTGGGGCGACTACGACGGCGACGACGACCTGGATCTGCTGGTGACGGGCATCTCGGGTTCGAACGTGTATCGCAACGACAACGGCACGTTCACGGCGATCGCGGCCGGGTTGCCGGCGCTGGACTACTCGGCTTCGGCCTGGGGCGACTACGACGGCGACGGTGACCTCGACATCGCGCTCAGCGGCTGCCTGTCGGGCACGTACACGTCGCGCATCTACCGCAACGACGGCGGCAGCTTCACGGACATCGGCGCGGGCCTTCCCGGCGTGTGTGCCGGCGGCATCGCGTGGTCGGACTGGGACCGCGACGGCGACCTGGACCTGGCGCTCACCGGCGAGACCGGCGGCGGCGTCATCGCGCGCATCTACCTGAACGACGCCGGCACGTTCTGGGACATCGGCGCGCCGCTCGCGGGCGCGAACCTGGGCAACATCGCGTGGGGCGACTACGACAGCGACGGCGACCCCGACCTGATGATCACCGGTCGCGACGACGCGCTCGTGCGGCACACCGATCTCTACCGCAACGAGGGTGGCGGTGCGTTCACGCCGGTCTACACGGGGCTGCCGCAGGTGTCGTTCGCGAGCGTGTCGTGGGCCGACTACGACCGCGACGGCGATGTCGACCTCGTGCTCGCGGGCAGCACCGGGCTCGGCGCGGACCAGATCGCGAAGGTCTATCGCAACGACGGCGGCGGCACGTTCACCGACATCTTCGCGTTCCTCCAGGGCGTGCAGGAGGGCTCCACCAACTGGGGCGACGTGAACGGCGACGGCTGGCTCGACCTGCTCGTGACCGGCTACAACCCGTCGGTCGGCCTGACCGCGAAGCTCTACCTGAGCAACACCACCGGTGGCTTCGTCGCCGCCGCGGGGACCGGGTTGCCCGGCGTGTACCAGGGCGTGTGCGACCTCGGCGACTTCGACAACGACGGCGACATGGACGCCGTGCTCGCCGGTCGGTCGCCGGGCGACATGGTGAAGATCTACCGCAGCTGCGGCGCGGCGCCGAACGCGGCGCCGGGGGCACCGGCCGGCCTGAGCGCCGTGCGCTCGGGCGGCGCGATCACGCTGTCGTGGACCGCGGCCAGCGACGATCACGCCGCGGCCGGCGCGGGCCTGACGTACAACGTGCGCGTGGGCACCACACCGGGGGGCAGCCAGGTGCTGTCCGCGCTCGCGAACCCGGCGAGCGGATTCCGACGCGTGCCGCGGCCCGGCAACGCCGACGGGCGCCTGATGTGGACGCTGAACGTGCCCGACCAGCGGCTCTACTGGAGCGTGCAGGCCGTGGACGCCGCGTACCGGGGCGGGCCGTTCGCCGCCGAGCAGTCGCTGGGCATCGCGCTCGTGCAGAACCCGTCGGCGCTCCCGGGCCTCTACCGCAGCGCGATCACCTGGGGCGACTACGACAACGACGGCGACCTGGACCTGCTGATGTGCGGCACCGACGGCATCGGGCCGAAGACGCGGCTCTATCGCAACGACGCGGGCACGTTCGTGGACGTCGCGGCCGGGCTCGCGAACGTCGAGTGGGGCTGCGTCGACTGGGGCGACTACGATCGCGACGGCGACCTGGACATCGCGCTGTGCGGCTGGAACGCGGGCCCGCTCGTGAGCAAGGTCTACCGCAACGACGGCGGCACCTTCGTGGACGTGAATGCCGCCTTGCCGGGCGTCATCTACGGCACCGTGGCGTGGGCCGACTACGATCGCGACGGCGACCTGGACCTCCTGGTGGCCGGCGACACGGGCGGTGGCGTGCGCATGGCGAAGATGTACCGCAACGAAGGGGGCGCCTTCTTCGAGAAGGACGTGCTCGTCGGGGTGTCGTTCAGCTACGCGGACTGGGGCGACTACGACAACGACGGTGACCCGGACCTGGCGCTGATGGGCCACGACGGCAGCGGCGGCCTGACGAAGCTCTACCGCAACGATCGCGGCCGGCTGCGCGACTCGGGCCTGTCGCTGCCCGGCGCGTGGGAAGGCGCGCTCGCGTGGGGCGACTACGACGCGAACGGCTGGCTCGACCTGCTGATCGCCGGCTGGGACGGCACGCAGCGCTTCACGAAGGTGCTGCGCAACGCGGACAACCTGCTCACGGACATCGGCGCGCCGCTCGAGGGCCTGAGCTCGTCGCGCGTCGCGTGGGGCGACTACGACGACGACGGCGACCTGGACATCGTGGCGAGCGGCTACTTCGGCGCCGGCGGCCGCACGACCGTGTACCGCAACGACGGCGGCGGACTGTTCCAGGACGCGCTGTTCAACCTGCCGGGCACGTACTACAGCTCGGTCGCCTGGGGCGACTACGACCAGGACCATGATCTCGACCTCGCGCTCACCGGCATCGGCGGCGTGGGTCGCGTGTACCGCAACGACGGCGCGCCCGCGAACGCGCCGCCGTCGGTGCCGACGAACCTGACGAGCACGCTGTCGGGTTCGCTGCTCACGCTGTCGTGGTCGCCGTCCACCGACGACCACACGCCCACCGCCGGGCTCACCTACAACGTGCGCGTGGGCAGCACGCCCGGTGGTGGTGACATCGTGCCCGCGATGGCGGTGTCGGCGACGGGTCTGCGCAAGGTGGCCGACATGGGCAACGCGCAGTTGCGCGTGTCGGTGCCGTTCACGCTGCAGCAGACCTCGGCGTACTGGTCCGTGCAGGCCGTGGACGGCGCCTTCGTCGGGTCCGAGTTCGCGCCCGAGATCCCGACCGTGGTGGGCAGCGAGGCGGCCGCGCTCCCCGTGCACGACGCGCTCGGCCCCGCGACGCCGAACCCGATGCTCGCGAGCACGAACGTGTCGCTCGCGCTCGCTCGCACCGGGCCCGTGCAGGTGGACGTGTACGGCATCACGGGGCAACACGTGGCGACGCTCTTCCGCGGCACGATGACCGCGGGCCGGCGGACGTTGCGCTGGGAGCCGCGCGGCGAGAACGGCGCGCCGCTCGCGGCGGGCGTGTACCTGATGCGCATGAAGACCGGCGCGGAGGAGAAGGCGCTGAAGGTGGTCGTGATGAAGTGAGGCCGGACGCGCCACGCGCCCGGCCGCGTCGTCGGAATCACGGGACGGCCCGCACGCTCGCACGAGCGCGCGGGCCGTCTCCTTTGGGTGCCTTTGTCCGGCTTCCCGGCCCGGAGCGTGAGACGTCGTTCGCGAATCGCGAATAGCCTTGATCTTCGTGGGTGCGTCATTGAGGTTCCGTTCTCCCCCCGGGAAACCTCTCTCCCCACACGCGGCTGGACTCTCACTCCCAGCCGGTAAGGAACTCCCATGACGCAAGGAAGCACGCTGCGCCGATTAGGGTTGGCCGCCGTTCTCCTGCTCCAGTTCGCCGCGGGCGTCGCGCACGCGGCCAGCGCGTCGAGCGACGCACTGTGGCGCGGGATCGAGACTTTCCGCGCGAACGGCGCGAAGACCTCGACCGCCACGTATCGACTCGACAAGTCCGCGCTCGAAGCGGTGCTCGCGCGCGCGCCCAAGGAAGGCCAGCTGCCGCTCGCCTTCAGCCCGGCCATCCTCACGCTGCCGATGCCCGACGGCTCGCTCGCGCGGTTCCGCATCGAGGAGTCCTCCGTGTTCGAGCCGGCGCTCGCCGCCGAGCATCCGGAGATCCGCTCGTTCCGAGGCCAGGGCGTCGACGCGGGAACGTCGACGATGCGCTTCGACTGGACGCCGCAGGGTTTCCACGCCCTGATGCTGGGCAGCGGCCTCACGGTGACCGTGTACCCGAAGTCGACCGACGCGTCGGCCGAATACGTGAGCACGCAGGTGGCCGACGCGGGCCAGGCGTTCGCGTGCGGCGTGGTGGACGACGGCCGCATCCGCGCCGAGGCGGGGCCGCGCGTCAGCACCGCGATCGGCGCGCAGCTGCGCACGTACCGCGTGGCGATCTCCACGACCGGTGAGTTCACGCAGACGCTGGGCGGCGGCACGGTGCCGGGCGCCCTGGCGGCGCTCGCCACGATCCTGAACGGCATCAACGCCGTGTACGAGCGCGAGCTGGCCGTGCACATCAACCTGATCGCCGGGCTCAACGCGGTCATCTTCACGAACGGCGCCACCGACCCGTACACGAACGGCAACACGAACGCGATGATCAACGAGGTCGTGGCCACCCTGGGCGCGAACATCCCGACGGCCAACTACGACTTCGGCCACGTCATCGGCACGAACTCCGGCGGTCTCGCCGGCGTCGGCGTGATCTGCAACGACAACGTCTCGGGCGGCGGGCCGCGCAAGGCCGCGGCCGCCTCCGGCGCCGGCCTGCCGGTGGGCAGCTCGGGCAACGTGTCGCTGATCGGCCACGAGATGGGCCACCAGTTCGGCGCGTCGCACACGCAGAACTCGGCGTGCAACCGCTCGCCGCAGGACGCCGTGGAGCCGGGCAGCGGCGTCACGATCATGTCGTACAACGGCGTGTGCCCGCCCAACAACACGGTGCCGATCGGCGAGCTGCGCTTCCACTCCGCGAGCCTCGCGGCCATGAACGCGTACATCGCGTCGCAGGCGTGCCAGGTGAGCACGGCCAGCGGCAACAGCGCGCCCACCGTGGACGCCGGTCCCGACCGCACGATCCCGCTGAACACGCCGTTCACGCTGACCGCGGTGGGCAGCGACGCGAACGCGGGGGACCTGCCCAACCTCACCTACGCGTGGGAACAGGTGGACCCCGGCCAGCTCACGGCGCTCTCGACCGACTTCCCGAACCCGCCGTTCCAGGACCAGCCGGGCGATCCGGTCACGACCACGCGGCCGATCCTGACGGCGCTCGCCACGTCGACGAGCCCCTCGCGCACGTTCCCGCGCATGGGCTACGTCCTGAACAACGCGAACGATCCGCCCGACCAGGTGAACGGCCTGTTCACGGCCGAGGAACTGCCGCGCGTGGCGCGCTCGTTGAACTTCCGCGTCACGATCCGCGACAACCACGCGGGCGCGGGCGGCACGAACGACGACCAGCTCACGCTCACCGTGGCGAACTCGGGCCCGTTCCAGGTGGCGTCGCCGAACGGCGGCGAGACGTGGGGCGTGGGCTCGACGCAGAACGTCACGTGGAACGTCAACGGCACGAACAACGCGCCGGTGAGCTGCGCGAACGTGAAGATCACGCTGTCCACCGACGGCGGCTCGTCGTTCCCGCTGGTGCTGGCGGCCAGCACGCCGAACGACGGCAGTGAGACGATCACCGTGCCCACCGGGCTCAGCACGCCGAGCGCACGCGTGCGCGTGGAAGCCGTGGGGAACGTGTTCTTCGACGTGTCGAACGCCAACTTCACGATCAACGCGGGCGCCGGCTGCCCGTTCGTGAGCGCCGTGCTGCCCAGCGCCGGCAATCCCGGCACGCTGGTCACGCTGAGCGGCTCGGGACTTGCCGGCGTCACGTCGGTGCGGTTCAGCAACGCCGTCACCGCCACGTTCACCGTGGTGAACGCGAACACGATCACCGCCACCGTGCCCGCGGGCGCCGTGACCGGCCCGATCACTCTGGGCAAGGCCGGCTGCCCCGACGTGCCCACCAGCAGCTTCACGGTGTGCCCGAACGCCGGTCTCACGGCGCAAGTGGACGACGGGGGGGGCGAGCAGTTCTGGTCGGGCCGCTTCTTCGTGAACCGCCTCACGCCGACCGCGTACCCGGCCACGCTGAGCCAGGTGCTCATCCAGATGAACAGCACGTTCGGCATCCCGGCGGGCTCGCCGATGACCGTGTTGTTCGGCGCCAACCCGGGCGGTACGGCGGACATCAGCTCGGTGGTGTTCCAGACGCTGGCCGGCACGAGCAATGCCGACGGCGTGTTCAAGACGTTCGACGTGCCGCAGCTGACGATCGCCTCGGGTGACTTCGTGGTGGGCTACTCGGTCACGACCGGCGACTTCCCGGGCTTCTCGGACATCTCCACGCCCGGCACGCGGTCGTACACCTCGAGCGACGGCACGTTCGGCAGCAGCACGCTGGCGGACAACCTGCTGATCCGCGCGCGCTACTTCACGAACTGCGGCCAGCCGTCCGTGTGCCCCAGCGTGAGCGGGCTCGCGCCCACGAGCGGCCTGGTGGGTTCGAACGTCGTGATCACCGGCACGAACTTCACGGGCGTCGACGCCGTGCGCTTCACGAACGCCGTCGGCGCCGCGTTCACGGTGGACAACGCGGGGCAGATCACCGCCACCGTACCCGCGGGCGCCGTGACCGGGCCGATCACCATCACGAAGCCCGGCTGCACCGCGGTGCAGACCGCCAGCTTCACGGTGACCACGCCGTCGTGCCCCACCGTGACCAACCTGGCGCCCACGACCGGCCTGGTCGGCTCGAGCGTGGTGATCACCGGCACGAACTTCACGGGCACCACGTCGGTCACGTTCACGAACAACGTGACGGCCACGTTCATCGTGAACAGCGCCACGCAGATCACGGCCACCGTGCCGGCGGGCGCGGTGACCGGGCCGATCACCGTGACCAAGACCGGCTGCACGCCGGTGCAGACCGCGACGTTCACCGTGGGCGGCGCCGGCACCGTGCACGCGTGCGCCAGCCCCGGCACGGCGATTCCCGACAACACGCCGGCCGGCATCACCAGCACGATCACCGTGCCCGAGAACCTCACGATCACCGGCCTCACCGTGGGCGTGAACATCACGCACACGTACATCGGCGACCTGATCGTGGAACTGCGCCGCGGGGCGAACACCGTCCGCCTGCACAACCTGACGGGGCTGAACGCACAGAACATCGTGGGCACGTATCCGACCACGCTCACCGTGGACGGCCCCGGTGCGCTGACCGACTTCAACGGCCAGTCCACCAGCGGCACGTGGACGCTGTTCGTTTCGGACAACGCCGACCTCGACACCGGCACGCTGAACAGCTGGTGCCTGGACTTCACCGGCACCCCGCCGTGTCCCGCGGTGACGAACCTGAGCCCCACCACCGGGGCCGTCGGTTCGACCGTCACCATCACCGGCACGGACCTCACCGGTGTCGACGGTGTGAAGTTCACCAGCAACGTGACCGCCGCGTTCACCGTGAACAGCGCCACGCAGATCACCGCCACCGTGCCGACCGGCGCGGTGACCGGCCCGATCACGCTGACGAAGGCGGGCTGCGCCTCGGTGCAGACGGGCACGTTCACGGTGGGCGCTTCGACCGTGCACGTGTGCGCGACGCCCGCGCTGGCGATTCCCGACAGCATCCCGGCGGGCGTCACCAGCAGCGTGGTGGTGGCGAACAACCTCACGATCACCGGCGTCACCGTGAGCGTGGACATCACCCACACGTACATCGCCGACCTGATCGTGGAGTTGCGCCACGGCGCCACGAACGTTCGCCTGCACAACCGCACGGGCGGGAGTGGGGACAACATCGTGGGCACGTATCCCACCAACTTCTTCGTGGACGGTCCGGGAGCACTCGCCGACTTCAACAGCCAGTCGTCGAGCGGCACGTGGACGCTGTTCGTGTCGGACAACGACCGCCTCGACGTGGGTACGCTGAACAGCTGGTGCCTCGATCTGCAGGGCACGCCGGTGACCACGGCGGTGGAGCCGCCGGTGGCGGCCGGCGTGCAGTTCCGGATCTCGCCGAACCCGGTGGTGCACGGTTCCACGATCAGCTTCAACCTGCCGCGCGCGGGCCTCACCAGCGTGCGCATCGTGGACCTCGCTGGACGACTCGTGCGCCGGCTGCAGGACGGCTGGATGCCCGCGGGGCCGCGCCAGTTCCAGTGGGACGGTCGTGACCGCAACGGCGCGCAGGTCGAGTCGGGCATGTACTTCGTCATGCTGGACGGCGTCGGCGTGCGCGAGCGAGGCAAGCTGACCGTGTCGCGCTGAGCAGGATCCACGGGAGTCGAAGTCTCCAGTGACCGGGGCCTCGTCCAGTTCGGACGGGGCCCCGGGGTCTTTCCGGGGCGGCACGTGCCGGGGCGTTCGCGCCGACCGGCGATCGCCCGGAGCGAGTGCTATGTTCCCGCGCGAATGTTCCGGCCATGCTCGGAGCGGTCCGTGCTCCGCGCGCCCTTTCGCGAAGAGGAGCCGCCATGAACCGCGTCGCTGCCGCCGTTGCGCTGGTCGTCCTGATCGTCGTCGCCGGTGCGGCGATCGCCGCGGGCGCCGCCCGTCCGAAGATCGGACTGTCGCTGCCCACGCAGCGCGAGGAGCGCTGGGTGCGCGACAAGCAGGCGATGGAGGCCGAGGCCACGCGGCTCGGCATCGACCTGCGCGTGCAGGTGACCGACAACGACGCGGCCCGGCAGGTGGCGCAGTGCGAGAACCTGCTGTCGCAGGGCATCCGCGTGCTCATCCTGGCGCCGCACGACGCGTCGAGCGCCTCGGTGATCGTGGACAAGGCCGCGCGCGCCGGCGTGCCGGTGATCAGCTACGACCGGCTGGTGATGGACTCGCCGCGCGACTACACCTACCTGTCGTTCGACAACGTGAAGGTGGGCGAACTGCAGGGCCAGTACCTGGCCGGCCGCGTGCCGAAGGGCAACATCGTGGTGCTCGCGGGCTCGCCCACGGACAACAACGCGCGGCTGTTCCGCGAAGGCGCCATGAAGGTGCTCGCGCCGCTCGTGAAGAAGGGCGACCTCAAGATCGTCATGGACCAGGCGGTCAAGGACTGGCAGCCGGCCGAGGCGCAGCGGCTGATGGAGCAGGCGCTCACCGCGAACAGGAACCACGTGGACGGCGTGCTGGCGCCCAACGACGGCACGGCGGGCGGCGCGATCCAGGCGCTGGCGGCGCAGCGCCTGGCGGGCAAGGTGCCCGTCACGGGGCAGGACGCCGAGCTCGCGGGCGCCATCCGCATCGTGCAGGGCACGCAGAGCATGACGGTGTTCAAGGACACGCGCGCGCTGGGCCGCAAGGCCATCGAGATGGCGCTCGCGCTCTCGCAGGGCAGGCGCATCGACACGCACGGCGTGAGCGTGCACAACAACAAGCACGCGATCCCCTCGGTGCTGCTTGCGCCCGTCGTGGTGACGCGCGACAACCTGGACGCCGTGCTGATCGCCTCGGGCTACCTGCGACGCGAGCAGGTGTACCGGGGCAGGCCGTGAGCCCGCGGACGCGCGCGGCGGTCTGAAGCGCCATGCGTCGGCCGCGCGGAGCCCCGAGGTGAGCGACGTCCTGCTCGAGATGCGCGACATCACGCGCGACTTCCCCGGCGTGCGCGCGCTGGACGGCGTCACGTTCGAGGTGCGGCGCGGCACGATCCACGCGCTGGTGGGCGAGAACGGCGCGGGCAAGTCCACGCTGATGAAGGTGCTGAGCGGCATCCACCCGCACGGCACCTACGGCGGCACGCTGCGGCTGGACGGGCGCGAGCAGCGCTTCCACGGCGTGCGCGACGCCGAGCGCGCGGGCATCGCCGTGATCCACCAGGAGCTGGCGCTGGTGCGCTCGCTGAGCGTGGCGGAGAACGTGTTCCTGGGCGCCGCGCGCCGGCGCGCGCCCGGGGTGGTGGACTGGCCGCGCACCTTCCGCGAGGCGGCCGAGGCCACGGCCCGGGTGGGCCTGCGCGTCAACCCGGCCACGCGCGTGGCCGACCTGGGCGTGGGCGCGCAGCAGATGGTGGAGATCGCGCGCGCGCTCACGCGCCGCGCGCGGCTGCTGGTGCTCGACGAGCCGAGCGCCGCGCTCACCGAGGCCGAAACCGAGACGCTGCTTTCGATCCTCGCCGACCTGCGCGCGCGCGGCGTCACGTGCATCTACGTGTCGCACCGGCTGGGCGAGGTGCAGCGCATCGCCGACCGCGTGACCGTGCTGCGCGACGGCCGCACCGTGTGCACCGACGACATCGCCGCGATGCCGGTGGAGCGCATCGTGCGCAGCATGGTGGGGCGCGAGCTCGGGCACATGTACCCGCACCGCGACCGCACGCCCGGCGACGTCGTGCTGGACGTGCGCGACTGGACCGTCGTGAACCCGGCCGACGGCCGCGTGGCGGTGCGCGGGGCGTCGTTCCAGGTGCGTCGCGGCGAGGTGCTGGGCTTCGCCGGGCTCATGGGCGCCGGGCGCACCGAGCTGGTGACGAGCCTGTTCGGCGCGTGGGGCCGCCGCACGGGCGGCTCGCTCGCGCTGGACGGCCGCGCGCTCGACGTGCGTGATCCGCGCGCGGCGATCGCGAACGGGCTGGCGCTCGTGACCGAGGACCGCAAGCGCGACGGGCTCGTGATGGACCTGGGCGTGCACCACAACGTGACGCTGGCCAGCCTGCGGCGCATCGCGCGCGGCGGCGTGCTGAACCACGCGGAGGAAACGCGGCTCGCCGGCGTCGCCGTGCGCGAGATGCGCACGCGCACGCCCTCGCTGGCGCAGCGCGTGCGCAACCTGTCGGGCGGCAACCAGCAGAAGGTGCTGATCGCACGCGGCCTGCTGACCGAGCCGCGCGTACTGTTCCTGGACGAGCCCACGCGCGGCGTCGACGTGGGCGCGCGCGTCGAGGTGTACGAGATCCTGAACGACCTCGTGGACCGTGGCGTGTGCGTGGTGATCGTGTCGTCGGAGCTCTCGGAAGTGCTCGGCATGAGCGACCGCGTGCTCGTGATGCGCGAGGGCCGCATCGCGGGCGAGCTGAAGCGCGGCGAGGCCACCGAGGAGCGCGTGATGCGGCTGGCCACCGGCGCGGACGCGGTGGTGGCGGCGGGAGGGCGGGCATGACGGGAGGGACTCCGGTGCGGGACGGCGGGGGATGGCGCGCGTCGCTCGCGGGCTCGCTGCGCGCGAACGCGCGGCAGTACGCGATGGTGGTGGCGCTCGCGGTGATCTGGATCGTGTTCGCGGCGCTCACCGAGGGCGTGTTCCTGTCGGCGCGCAACGTGAGCAACCTGGTGGTGCAGACCGTGACCACCGGCATCCTCGCGATCGGCGTGGTGCTGGTGATCGTGACCGGCCACATCGACCTGTCGGTGGGCTCGGTGCTCGGCTTCACCGGCGCGGTGTGCGCCACGCTGATGATCGGCCACGGCTGGGGCGTGGCGCCGGCGGTGCTCGCCACGCTCGCGGTGGGGCTCGCGATCGGCGCGTGGCACGGCTTCTGGGTGGCGTACCGGCGCGTGCCGGCGTTCATCGTGACCCTGGCGTCGATGCTCGCGTTCCGCGGGCTCATCATCGGGATCACCGGCGGGCAGACGCAGGGGCTCGAGATGGCGCCCGAGGCCGTGGCCGCGCGCTTCCAGGTGATCGGGCAGGGCTACCTGCCCACGCTGCGCGCCGCGGAGGAAGGCCGCCTGCACGACACGAGCCTGGCCGTGACGCTGGTGGTGCTCGCGCTGCTGGTGGTGGTGCGCGTGCGCGCGTGGCTCGCGCGCCGTCGCGACGGGCTGCCCGCGCCGCCCGCGTGGCTCGAGGCGCTGCGCACCGCGGCGCTCGTGGCGGTGGTCGGCGCGTTCGCGGCGGTGATGGTGTTCTACCAGGGCATCCCGTGGTCGGTGTTCCTGCTGCTGGGCCTGGCCATGCTGTTCACGTTCGTGGCGAACGACACCACGTTCGGCCGCCGGCTCTACGCGATCGGCGGCAACCCCGAGGCCGCGCGGCTGTCGGGCATCCACGTGCCGCGCAACACGCTCGTGCTGTTCATGCTGATGGGCGTGATGAGCGCCGTGGCGGGCATCGTCTACACGTCGCGGCTGAACGCCGCCACGACGTCGGCCGGGCAGAACGCCGAGCTCGACGCGATCGCCGCGGCGGTGATCGGCGGCGCCTCGCTGATGGGCGGCGAGGGCACGGTGGTGGGAGCGCTGATCGGCGCGCTGGTGATGGCGTCGCTCGACAACGGCATGAGCCTGATGAACCTCGACATCACGTGGCAGTACGTGATCAAGGGTCTGATCCTGCT
>JBGAOB010000420.1:0-2448 GCA_044222045.1 Candidatus Eiseniibacteriota bacterium | reverse complement strand
GCTGCGCGTGGACGGGCGGGTGGTGGGCGAACGGCGCGTGGTGGTCGTGCCCTGAGCGGCGTACATTCGGCGCCGGGATCGAAGCCCGCCTGCTCGTGATCGGCGCCGGCGTCGCCGGCCTGTCGGGCGCGCGCGAGTACCAGCGCCGCGGCGGCCGCGTGACCGTGCTCGAACGCGCGCGCGGCGTGGGCGGACGGTGCGCGACGCGCGTGGTGGACGGCCAGGCGGTGGATCACGGCTGCCCGTTCCTGCACGCCCGCTCGCGCGAGTTCTCCCGCGTGCTCGACGAGCTCGACCCGGCGGGCAAGCTCTCGGGCTGGCCCGTGCGGGTGCGCGAGACGCGGCTCGCCTGCCAGCCCGAGGCGTTCGTGCCGGGCCACCGCCGGCTCGCGCGCGTGGAGGGCGTGAACGCGCTGCCGCGCCACCTGGCGCGCGACCTCGACGTGCGTCTGGAACAGTGCGTGACCGCCCTCGTGCCGGAGGCGGGCGTCCTGCGCGCGGTCACCGACGGCGGCGCGAGCTTCGAGGCCGAGCACGTGGTGGTGGCGCTGTCGCTCGCGCAGAGCCTGCGACGGGTCGACGCGCTCGTGGCGGGCTGGCCCGGCGCGGAGCCGCAGCTGGCGCGCATGCGCGCCGTGCAGACGGTGCCGGTGCTGACGCTGCTCGCGGGCTGGCCCATGGACTCGCCCGATCCCGGCTTCGACGCGTGGCACCCGATGGAGACCACCATGATCGGCGCGGTGATCCACGACTCCGCCAAGCGCGAGTCGCCGCGTCACCGCGTGCTCGTGGTGCACGCGCGGCCCGCGTTCTCGCGCGAACGAATCGAGGCCGATCCCGGCGAGTGGACCGCGGAGCTGCTGTGGGAGCTGGGCGAGCTGCTCGGGCCGTGGGCCGAGCGGCCCGCGTGGGTGCAGGCGCACCGCTGGGCGAGCGGCCGCGTGCGCAACGACGACGTGCTGGGCCGGCCCGCGGTGTTCCATCCGCCCACCGGCGGCACGATCGCGGTGGTGGGCGACGCGTTCGCGGTGACGCCCGGGCTCGAGGGCGCCTACATGAGCGGCATCGCCACCGGCGAGATGCTGGCCGTGCTGCCGGCACTCACGTCGCGGGGGAGACGCTCCGGCTGAAGGTCCGCGGCCCGCGACCCCGCAAACACGACGCCCGCCCCGATCGTTCGGGGCGGGCGTCTTCCTGCGCGGATCGAGTGCTACCGGCGCGGGGGCCGCGCGAATCCCACCGTGCCACCACCGTCACGCTCGCGGAGCCGGTTGCGCTCCCAGCGATCGCCGTATTCGGGTTCGATGCCCAGCGCCCGCAGGCCACTCGCGTACTCGTACCGCACGATCACGCGGTCGGTGGGCGTCCGCTCGGCGCGGAACTGCACCTGGTTCACCGGGTCGTAGTTGCGCTCGCCCCAGCCGGTGCCGGGGTACGAGCCCCCCGCCTGCGGCGCCGCGGCGTCGCTGCCCCGTCCGGTGTACTGACGCGTCGCCTCGGGGGCGGCCTTCGACTCGGTCCGGCCGGGCGCCGCCTCGGCGCGCGGCTGGTCGTTCATCGACTCGGGCTCGGCCCGACGCTTGTCCTCGAACTGGCCGTAGGGGCGCTCGTCACCGCGGACGCGCGGCTTCGGTTCCCACCACGTGCGCTGCTCGCGGAAGCTCAGCACGCGGATCCAGCCCATGTCGCTGTTCGCCTGGCCCGTGCGTTCGGCGTACGAGCGCTGCTCGTCCACGAACACGAAGCGCCGGACGTTGTCGAGCGACGTGCGCCAGCCCTTGATCTCGGCACGCTCCCACGGGTCGAGCACGTACATCGCCTCGCCGGACGACAGCCGCGTGCGCTCGCCGTTGACCACGTTGAGACCGTCCACCGCCACCAGCACGCCGATGCGACGACCGGTGTTGTTGCGCAGCACCACGGAGTAGTTGCGGCCCGCGAACGCCTCGACGTAGCGGCGATGGTCGGCCCACTTCGGCGAGAAGTAGAGCGGCGCGCTTTCGCCGTCGACCTGGATCGACACGTCCACCAGCTGCGCGTCCACCTGCGTCTGCCAGGCGCTCGCCGGGCGGTAGTTCGTGTCGTCGTTCCACGCACGGGCGGCGACCGGCATCAGCACGGCGACGCCGAGGGCCAGCGTGAGCGCACGCGCACCGATCTTCCGCGAGCGGATCGTGATCGCTTCCGTCCCGCGCTCGGTGCGACGGGCGGACACCTGCGTCGCGCTCCAGTGCCACAGCGCGCGAGCCATCGGGAGCATCGTCACCAGGTTCGTCATGGCCTTTCTCCTTTCGTTTCCGCGGGACGGCGGTTCAGGGTTCTCTCCGTCTCCGTCACGCAGGAAGTACGCCAGCTCCCCGGCTCTATTCCGCGGCCGCCCGCGGGGCGCGTTCCGGCCGCGAATGGCGCGGCCCCGGCGCGTGCGGGACGGATCGCAATCCCGGGAAC
>JBGAOB010000044.1:0-21492 GCA_044222045.1 Candidatus Eiseniibacteriota bacterium | reverse complement strand
TGAAGATGTTCTGCCCGTCGAGCGAAACCGCGCCCGTCCGTGCGGCCGCATACACCTGTTCCAGGTGGCGACCGAACTCCTGCGCGACGTGGCCGCGCTGAACCTCCACGCGCACGCCGGCGACGCGGCGTGCATGGACTCGCACTTCGTGGACGTCGTGGGATGCCGTGGACATGGCGGTGTCTCCGGGTGGACGGCTTACGCGGGTCGACGCGCCCCTGCTGCCGGCGGCCCGCTGCCCACCGCCACCGCGTCGTCCCCGATGCCGGATGCTCGGAGACCCGGGGCGAGTCCGCAAGCCCTTCTTCGGCGCCGGCGTCGACGCCGATGCCCCGCCTACCAGCCCGCGCGCGGATCCGGCAATGGCGTCAGGCGCGCTTCGATCTCGGCGCGGCGCGGCTCCAGCCACGGCGGCAGCTGCAGCTGCTTGCCGAGGTCGGCGAGCGGCACGTCCACGGTGAAGCCCGGCGCGTCGTCGGCGATTTCGAACAGCACGCCGTTCGGCTCGCGGAAGTAGATCGAGTGGAACCAGTGCCGGTCCACCACGTCGGTGCTCGCGTGCCCGGCGGCGTGCAGGCGCTCCACCCACGCGGGGTGCTCCGCCGCGGGCGCCGCCCAAGCCACGTGGTGCACGGTGCCCGCGCCCTGCCGGCCGGGCGCCTCGGGCGCCGGGTCCCATGCGATCGTGCCGCCGCGCGTGGCGCCGCGCACGTCCCACGTGTCGCCTCCCAGCGGCTTCGCGCCCATCACGTTCTCGAGCAGCGCGCGGCTGCGCTCGGCGCGGCGAGCGTACGCTCGCACGCCGGCGAAGCCCTGCAGCGCGACGTCCGCGGGGATCTCGGGGTGCCGCGCCACGAGCGGCGCGTCGGGCACCTGCTGGATCACCAGTTCGTGGTCGAGCCCCTCGGGGTCGGCGAACCGCAGCGAGCGTTCATCGCGCACGGTGGTCACGCCTTCGGCCGACAGGTGCCGCTCCCAGAACTCGAGCGCTTCCTCGCCGGCCACGCGCCAGAGCACGCGATGCACCATGCCCGCGCCGGCGTGGCCGCGCACGGCGCCCCGGTACTCGAAGAACGTGATGTCGGCGCCGGGGCTCGCGTGTTCGTCGCCGTAGAACAGGTGGTACACGAACACGTCGTCCTGGTTCGTGGCCTTGGTCAGCAGGCGCAAGCCCAGCACGCGCGTGTAGAAGTCGAGGTTTCGGCGGGCGTCGCCGGTGATGCACGTCACGTGATGGATGCCGTCGAGTCTCATGAACGCTCCGAGGGTCGGGTGAGTCGCGTGCAGCGCCCCCCTTGGAGCGCGGGAACCGCCGGGCGATTCGTCAGCAGTCGGTCAGGCGATCGCGGCCGGGCCCGCACCGGGCATCCGGCGGTCGTTGACGCAGGGTGCCATTCCGCCGGCCTGTCCGCTCGACTGCCAGCCCGACGCCCCCCGGGAAACTGCCTTCCGGGGCGGTCCCGGTGCCACGCTGGCAGACCACGAATCCGGGGCCGTTCTCCGCCGGGCGGCTCCGCCCCGCACTTCCAGCCGTTTGCGCGGTCACGGCCGCATGTTCTCCGGAGAACGCCGCTTGGCCCGACCGCTGCCATGACTCTTCCCCACAGCGTCGCGACTCGCTGGCGTACGTTCCGGCGCCCGCCCGGGGGGCATGGCATCCCGGGGGGCGGAACCGTCCGAACGGCCGGCGTGGAACAGCCCGACGCCGGAGGCAACTCGCCATGCCCGAGCCCAGGAAGATCCGCACCCTGATCATGGGCGCTGCCGGTCGTGACTTCCACGACTTCAACGTGTGGTGGAAGCAGCAGCCGGACATCGAAGTGGTCTGCTTCACCGCGAACCAGATTCCCGACATCGCCGGTCGCGTGTATCCGCCGGTGCTGGCCGGGCCGCAGTACCCGCGCGGCATCCCGATCTATCCCGAAGACCGACTCGACGACCTGATCCGCGAGTTCGAGGTCGAGCTGGTCACGTTCGCCTACTCCGACGTGCAGCACGAGACCGTCATGCACGCGGCGGCGCGCGTGAACGCGGCCGGTGCGGAGTTCCGGCTGCTCGGCTGCCGGCAGACCATGCTCAAGAGCACGAAGCCGGTGATCGCGGTGGGCGCGGTGCGCACGGGCTGCGGCAAGAGCCAGACGTCGCGCCGGGTCACGCAGATCCTGGCGGGCATGGGCCTCAAGACGGCGGTGGTGCGCCACCCGATGCCGTACGGCGACCTCACGAAGCAGATCTGCCAGCGCTTCGCGTCGGTAGCGGACATGGACGCGCACCAGTGCACGATCGAGGAGCGCGAGGAGTACGAACCGCACGTGGCGATGGGCAACGTGGTGTTCGCGGGCGTGGACTACGAGAAGATCCTGCGCGCCGCCGAGGCCGAGGCCGACGTCGTGCTGTGGGACGGCGGCAACAACGACCTGCCGTTCTTCCGCCCCGACCTGAACATCGTGGTGGCCGATCCGCACCGCGCCGGTCACGAGCTGCGCTACTTCCCCGGCGAGACGAACCTGCGCATGGCCGACATCGTGGTGATCAACAAGGTCGACACGGCCGAGCCCGACGCGGTGGCGCTGGTCGAGTCGAACATCCGTCACGCGAACCCGCGCGCGGTCGTGCTGCGCGCGAACTCCCCCGTCACCGTGCGCAACCCCGAGCTGATCGCGGGCAAGCGCGTGCTGGTGGTGGAGGACGGCCCCACGCTCACGCACGGCGAGATGAAGTACGGCGCCGGCTGGGTGGCGGCCAAGAAGCTGGGCGCCGCGCAAGTCGTGGACCCGCGCCCGTACGCGCGCGGCTCGATCCGCGCCACGTTCGAGAAGTACACGCACGTCACGCAGGTGCTGCCCGCCATGGGCTACGGCGACAAGCAGGTGCAGGAGCTGGCCGAGACGATCGCGGCCACGCCGTGCGACGCGGTGCTGATCGCCACGCCGATCGACCTGGCGCACGTCGTGCCGATGGACAAGCCGGCCACGCGCGCCGTGTACGAGCTCGACGAGCACGACAAGACGCTGCTGCCGCGCGCGATCGCGGCGGCGGTCAAACCGGTGGCCGACGAGGCCGAGCGCCGCGAGGAGGTGTCGCATGCCATCCACTGATCCGCGCGGCACGGCCACGGTCGGCGAGACCCAGCGGCACATCGCGATGGTCGACGCGCACAGCGCGCGCAACTACGCCCCGCTGCCCGTGGTGATCGCCCACGGGCGCGGCGCGTGGGTCGAGGACGTCGAGGGGCACAGGTACCTCGACATGCTGTCGGCCTACTCGGCGCTGAACTTCGGCCACGGACACCCCGAGATCGTCGAGGTGTTCGTGCAGCAGGCCGAGACGCTCACGCTGACGTCGCGCGCGTTCCACAACGACCAGTTCGGGCCCTTCTGCGAGGAGATCACGAAGCTCGCCGGGCAGGACCTGGTGCTGCCGATGAACACCGGAGCCGAAGCGGTGGAGACCGCTCTCAAGACCGCGCGCAAGTGGGGCGAGAAGGTCAAGGGCGTGCCGGCGAACCAGGCCGAGATCATCGTCTGCGAGGGCAACTTCCACGGCCGCACGATCACGATCGTCAGCTTCTCCGACGACGCGCAGTACCGCGACGGCTTCGGGCCGTTCACGCCCGGCTTCAAGCTGATCCCCTACGGCGACCTCGAAGCGCTGAAGGCCGCGATCGGGCCGAACACGGTCGGCTTCCTGGTGGAGCCCATCCAGGGCGAGGGCGGCATCGTGGTGCCGCCGGCGGGCTTCCTGAAGGCCGCGAGCGAACTGTGCCGCGAACGGCGCGTGCTGTTCATGGCGGACGAGATCCAGACCGGCCTCGCGCGCACGGGCAAGCTGTTCGCGTGCGACCACGAGGGCGTCAAGCCCGACGTGCTGATCCTGGGCAAGGCCCTCGGCGGCGGCATGATGCCGGTGTCGGCGGTGCTCGCCTCGCGCGAGGTGCTCGGCGTGTTCGAGCCGGGCGACCACGGCAGCACGTTCGGCGGCAATCCGCTCGCGTGCGCGGTGGCGCGGCGCGCCATGCACGTGCTGGTGCGCGACGGACTGGCCGAGCGCGCGAACGCGCTGGGCGAGCAGTTCATGGCCCGGCTGCGCGCGCTGAATTCGCCGATCGTGAAGGAGGTCCGCGGCAAGGGCCTGCTGATCGGCATCGAACTGAAGAAAGAGGCCGGACCGGCCAAGGCGTACGCCAAGAAACTCAAGGACGAGGGCCTGCTGTGCAAGGACACGGTCGAGAGCGTGCTGCGCATCGCGCCGCCGCTGGTGATCGAACCCTCCGGGTCCGCGCGGCGGCGCCCTTGCGGAGCACGCCGTGCCCCGCCCGAGGAGCATTCCATGAGCACCGCCGTTCGCACTTCCCCGCCCGTGTCGCCCACGCGCATGGCGACCCGGTTGCGGCACTACGTGAGCACGAAGGACTTCACCGCCGAGGAGACGATGGACGTGCTGAACCTGGCGGCGTCCATCAAGCGCGAGCTGCAGCACGGGCACGCCAAGCCAATTCTGGCGAGCCGCACGCTGGCGATGATCTTCCAGAAGCCGTCGCTGCGGACGCGCGTGTCGTTCGAGGCGGGCATGACCCAGCTCGGCGGCCACGCGATCTACCTGGGCCCCGACGACATCAAGCTGGGCGCGCGCGAGACCACCGAGGACATCTCGATCGTGCTGTCGCGCATGTCGGACCTGATCATGGCCCGCGTGTTCGGGCACGACATCGTGGAGGAGCTGGCGCGCCACGCCACCGTGCCCGTGATCAACGGGCTGTCCGATCGCGAGCACCCGTGCCAGATCCTGGGCGACCTGCTCACGATCCTGGAGCGCCGCCACCAGGTCCGCGGGCTCAAGCTGGTGTTCGTGGGCGACGGCAACAACGTGGCGAACTCCATGCTGTATGCCGGCGCGCTGCTCGGCATGCACGTGACGGTGGCCGGCCCGGCGGAGTTCGCGCCCGACCCGGCGCTGCTCGCCGAGGCCCGCGAGATGGCCAAAGCGACGGGCGCGGTGCTCGGAGCGACGACCGACCTGTTCGAGGCCTGCCGCGACGCCGACGTGATCTACACCGACGTGTGGACGAGCATGGGTCAGGAGGCCGAGGCCGAGCGGCGGCGCACGGTGTTCCGTCCCTACCAGGTCAACGACAGCGTGATGGCGCTGGCCAAGCCCGAGGCGATTCTGCTTCACTGCCTGCCGGCGCATTACGGTGAGGAGCTGGACTACGCCACGTCGCGGAAGCCGAACTCGGCGATCTTCGACCAGGCCGAGAACCGGCTGCACGCCCAGAAGGCGCTGATGGTGACACTGGCCGGCTGACGATCGGGCTCGCGCCCTTCCGCCACCGGCACCACGAACCCGGGGCGGCCCTCGCTTGGGGGCCGCCCCTTCGTGCATCCGCCGCCCGCCGTGCGGCACCCGGACGCCGCACCCGGGCCAACAGGGAGTGTCGATGAACACGTCCACCGCCGCGATCGGCGATCGTCCCGAGAACATGTGGGAGCAGCTCGCGAAGCTGCCGCGCTCCTACTGGATGCTCAACATCATGGAGATGTTCGAGCGGCTGGCCTACTACGGCGTGCGCGTGGTGATCCCGATCTACATCGCGCAGGCCGACGAGATCCACGGCCTGCACTTCACGCAGGTGCAGAAGGGCAACATCTTCATGATGTGGGCCCTCGTGCAGAGCGGCGTGCCGATCTTCTCGGGCGGCTTCGCCGACCGCTACGGCTACAAGAAGACCATCGCGGCGTCGATCGCGATCAAGGCGATCGGCTACCTGCTCATGGCCACGCAGCGGGAATTCTGGCCGTTCACGATCGGCTGCCTGGTGCTCGCGTTCGGCACCGCCATCTTCAAGCCGGGCATCCAGGGCTCGCTGCTGCAGTCGCTCGACAAGAAGAACTCGTCGATCGGCTGGGGCGCGTTCTACATGCTCGTGAACATCGGCGGATTCCTCGGGCCACCGCTCGCCCACTTCCTGTACGGCATCTCGTGGCCGGCGGTGTTCTACGGGTGCGCGGCGATCGTGTCGCTGAACTTCCTGATGCTGTTCACCTACCCCGACGTCTCGGCCGGCACGGAGCAGCCGGGCGGCATCCTGCAGGTGGCGGCCCGCACGTTTCGCAACCTCGCCCAGCCGCGGCTGGCGGTGTTCATCCTGATCATGTCGGGCTTCTGGCTGATGTTCATGCAGCTGTTCGACATGCTGCCGAACTTCATCGTGGACTGGGTGGACTCGTCCGCCATCGTGAGCGCGCTGCACCTGCCGTCGTGGGTCACCACGCAGACGCCGCGCGGCACCATGATCACGCAGGAGTGGATGATCAACGCGAACTCGTTTCTGATCATCTTCTGCGTGGTGGGTGTCTCCCACCTGGTCGCGAAGATGCGTCGCGTGCACTCCATCTTCATCGGCATCACGATCGCGTCGGTGGGCCTGATGGCCGCCGGGTTCACGATGTCGGGATGGCTGTGCATCCTGGGCATCCTGTGCTTCTCGGTCGGCGAGATGCTGTCGAGCCCCAAGATGAACGACTACCTCGGCGTGATCGCACCCGAGGGCCAGAAAGCGCTGTACATGGGCTACGCGAACATGCCCACGGCGATCGGCTGGGCGTACGGTTCGTTCATGGGAGGCCAGATCTACGACCAGATGGGCGACAAGGCGAACCTGGCGCTCCGTTACCTGCAGTCGCACGGTGGCGCGGCCGGCGTCGAGCGCACCGGTGCCATGGAGGCGCTGCAGACGACGCTGAACCTGGACGCGAACGCCGCCACGCAGCTGCTGTGGACCACGTACCAGCCGTGGAAGCTGTGGTTGCCGTTCGCCGGCATCGGCGTGGCGTCGGCCATCGCGATCTTCTTCTACGCGCAGTGGGCGAAGCGCTTCGAGGCCGCGGACATCTAGCCGCCGCGGCACGGGTGTGCGAAGGGCGCGGTGGTGCGCGCCACCCCGCCCGTCGACTTCTCTCGCGATCGTTCGACTCAGTTCGCGACCACCGTCTCCGTGGTGGTCACCGCCGGTGCGTCGCCCGGCATCAGGAACTTGGCCTCGAACACCGGCCACTTGAGCGCGCCGCCCTCGGCGTCGGCCTCGCGGCGCAGGCGGGCGATCTCCTCCTGGTACCACGCCACCACCGGCTGGCCGATGCGCAGCGTGGCCAGGTCGGTCGGCAGGTCGGCGGGCTTCAGCGCGCACACCCAGCCGCGATCGTACGGGCTCTCGATCACGAGCCCGGGCTCCTTCTGCAGCGCGCCGTTCGACTGCAGCACCTCGCCGCTCACCGGCGAGCGGAAGCGCACCATCTCCTCGCCGCGGCGCGCCACGAACAGCACGTCACCACGCTTCACGCGCGTGCCGGGCGCCGGCGCCTCGATGCGCTCCACCTTGCGCAGCGCCTTGCGCGCGAAGTCGTCGAGCCCCACCGACACCGGGCCGTTCGGCTCGAGCTGCGCCCACGTGTGCGACGTGGACACGAACGCGCCGCCGGGCACGCAGTACTCGCGCGACGCCACGGTCTCGGCCAGCTCCGGCGCCACGATGCGCACGGTCGGACGCCGCTGCGACTCGAGCCGCGACTGGCGCTTGATCAGCATGCGGTTCGCGAACGCCACCAGCTCGTCCTCGGTGAACGGCTTCTGCACGTAGTCCACCGCGCCGAACTGCATGGTCTCGACGGCGGTCTCGATGGTGGCGAAGCCGGTGATCACGGCCACGTCGACGTCGGGGCGCAGGTGCTTCACGGACTTCACCACGTCGAGCCCGTCCATCGCGGGCATCTTCAGGTCGGTGAACACGAAGTCGTACTCGCGCTCGCGCACCAGCTTGAGCGCCTCCTGCCCGGTCTCGACCGTGTCCACGCTGAAGCCCGACAGCACCAGGATCTTGCGGAAGCTGTCCAGGATCACGGACTCGTCGTCCACGGCCAGGATCCGCGCCTTCGCGCCCGGCACCTCGGCGCGCTTGAGGCTCTTCGCTTCGGTCGCCACGTCCAGCTGCAGAGCCGTCTTCAGCACGGCTTCCCGCTCGTGGCGTGCCTTCGTCGCGGCCATGCGACGCGAGATCGCTCGCACGGCCACGTCGATGCCGATGAACAGCACACACAGGAGTACGACGAGCAGCGCAGTCATGGACGTCCTTCCTTTCGGGCCGCGTCCGCCGGCGGCAGCATCTGGCGGACGAGGTCCAGCAGTTCGTCTTCGTCGAACGGTTTCGCGAGAAAAGCCGAGGCACCCGCCTCGATGGCGCGCGCGGCGTGTTCCGCCGTCGCGTAGCCCGTGATCAGCACGATCGCCAGTTCCGGCCGGCGCCGGCGCATCTCGCGCACCAGCTCCACGCCGTCGCATCCGGGCATCATCATGTCGCACAGCACCAGCCGGCAGTCGGCGAGCGCCGGATGCGCGAGCGCACTCGGGCCGTCCCCGGCATCGGCGACTTCGTATCCCTCCGGGCCGAGCACCAGTCGCACCGCGTCCCGGATCACCGGCTCGTCGTCCACCACGAGCACGTCCCAACGCTGGTTCATGATCGACCTCCCGTTCCGGCCCCGGCGGGCACGGGTGCGGGCGACGTCGGCGGCGCGGGGTTCGTCGGTGCGGGTGCGGCCACGGCGGGCTCGGGCGACGCGCCGCCGCACGGCAGCTGCACCGTGAAGCTCGCGCCGTCCCCGGGCTCGCTCTGCACGTCGATCGTGCCGCCGTGCCCCTCGACGATGCCCCAGGTGACCGCCAGCCCCAGCCCCAGCCCGCGGTTGCCCTTGGTGGTGAAGAACGGCTCGAACAGGTGCGCCAGGTCCTCGGCGGCGATCCCGTGCCCGGTGTCCTTCACGACCAGTTCCACGAACGGCTGCGTCCCGCGCGCGTCGGCGATCTCGCAGCGGGTCCAGTGGCAGCCCTTCGACGTGCACCACTCCACGCGGCCCTTGTCGCCGGCGATCACGGCGAACACCGGCGCGCCGCAGTCGCCGCAGCGCCGGTCGGGCAGGTCCAGCTTCGTGCGGCACTTCGGGCACGCGTAGCTGGCCTGCACGCCGGCCTCGCACGGCTCGGCCGCGCGGTGCCCGACGTGGCCGTAGACCGGGTCCATGTGCACGATCGTGTCCTTGTCGCCCACGCGGCGCAGCACGCGGATCGCGGGATAGCGCCCCACGCGCACGCCCGGGTCGACCAGGTCGCAGCCCTTGGGGCACGTCGCGGTGCGCAGCACCACGTGCCCGCGCGCCGGCAGGTCCACGTCGCGCGTGGTCAGGTGGATCGTGCCGCCCTGCTCGCCGATCGCGTCGGCCGCGTTCATCACCAGGTTCACGATCACCTGCTGGATCTGGTTCGCGTCGGCGGGAATCGGCCGCAGCGGCTCGGTGAGCTTGAAGTCCAGCGCCACGTGCCGGAGCGTGAGCTGATTCATGATCACCGCCAGGCCCTTGCGCACGACGTCGTTCAGGTCGGTGGGCTGGCGCTTCGGCGGTGTCTGGCGCGAGAAGTCCAGCAGTCCGCGCACGATCTCGCGGCAGCGCTTGGTCTCGCGCACGATCACGTCCAGGTCCTGCGCCATCTCGGGCCGGTCCTGGAGCCGCTTCTGCAGGAACGACGCGTACGTGAGCACGCCCGTGAGCGGGTTGTTGATCTCGTGCGCCACGCCGGCCGCGAGCCGGCCCACGGAGGCCAGCTTGTCGGCCTGCGTGAGCTGGCGCTGCGCCTCGCCGAGCTGGCGCACCATGTCGTTGAACGCGCGCGCCAGGTCGCCCAGCTCGTGCGTCGCGGTGGCCGGGATCGTGGTGGTGAGGTCGCCGTTCGCCACCTTGCGCGTGCCGGCGATCAGCTGCGCCACGGGCCGGCCCACGAGCAACGTGTTGAGCCCCCACAACGCGAGGCTGCTCGCGATGATCGCCACCAGCGCGAGCAGCGCGAGTTGCCGCTGGTCGCGCGCGAGCTGGTGGTCCACGCCGGCCAGCGACAGGTTCACGTCGAGCACGCCGAGCACCGCGTTCGGCCGCCGGTGCGCGTGGCACGCGGCGTTCAGGCACGACGTCTCGTTGTGGATCGGCCGGATCATGCCGAGCACGCGGTGCCCGTCGGGATCGGTGTACACGCGCGCCCGCTGCTTCGTGGACAGCTTGGCGAGCGGCTTGTCGGCCGCGTGGCACGCGTAACAGGCCTCCGCGCGCTTGTCGAGCGCGCGGCCCACTTCGGTCGAATCCGACGAGAACTTGATCTTGCCGCGCGCGTTGATGAGCCGGACCTTCACGATGCCGGGCTGCACGCCGATCGTGTTGATCTCGCGGTGCAGCGCATCGCGCTGGTTCAGCAGCATGTCCTGCAGCGTGCTGCGCACGATGGTCTCGCTCAGCAGGTCGGCGTCCGCGGTGAGCTGCGAGAGCAGCGCCATGCGGTGGGTACGGATGATGACCGCGGACATCGCGGTCACCACCGCCGCCGTCACGAGCGCGACCCCGAGGATCGCCAGCACGCTGATGCGAAGCTTCATGGCCGGTCCGGGCTCAGTGCCCGTGCCCTCCCTCCGAACTCGAGTGGCCGTGCGCCGGCGGGAAGATGGGCAGGAACTGCACGGCCACGGCGAACACGGCCATCAGGATGCCGATGAAGCCCACCGACACCACCATCTCCATCCACGACGGCGTGTAGTGCACGCCACTCGCACGCTCGATGCCGGTGATGCTCACGTTGAGCCGGTGCAGCACGAAGCCGAGCACCGCCAGCGTGGCGCCCGTCACCAGCCAGAACGGCGTGCGGCGCAGCTTCGCGAACGACAGCAGCGCCACCGGCGCCACGATGCCCAGCCCGAACTCGAGCAGGAACATGCGGCTCTCGTACGTGTTCTGGAAGATCATCTGCAGCGCGCCGTTGTGCGCGAGCAGGTCCAGGCGCAGGACGCCGAACAGCGCGAGGATCACGACCATGGTGCGCGCCAGCGGCTCCAGCAGTTCCATCTCGAGTTCGCGTCCGAACGCACGCCCCGAGATCTGCGACTCCACGATGATCATGGCGAGGCCGGCGCCGATCGCGCTGACGTAGAACTGCACCGGGAGCAGCGGCGAGTACCACAGCGGGTGCAGCTTTTCGGGCACGATCAGGTACATCGTGCCCAGCGAGGACTGGTGCAACGTGGACAGCAGCACGCCCGCGATCACCAGCGGCGTGTGAATGGCGTGCAGGATCCTGCGCAGCCACTCGATCTTGAGCCGCTCCACCACCACGCTCGAGAACTCCAGCGTGAGCACGCTCGTGTACAGCATGACGCACCACGACACCTCGAACATCACCGAGTGCTCGTTCCAGAACACGATGGCGTGCCAGATGCGCCAAGGCTGACCGAGGTCGAACATCAGCGCCACGCACACGAACACGTAGCCGAGGAAGCCCGTGAGCAGCGTGGGCCGCACGATCGGCTCGAACTTCTTCATGTGGAAGACGTGCACCGTGGCCATGATCGTGAACGCACCGGCGGCCAGGCCGACGCCCGTGAGGATGTCGAAGCCCACCCAGATGCCCCACGGGAACGCGTCGCTCAGGTTGGTGACGGCTCCCAGGCCCTTGGCGAATCGCAGGAACGTCACGCCCACGAACAGCAGCATCAGCACGCCGAACACGGCCGGCCAGAAACCGGGACGCGCCAGCTTCGGACGCGGAAGATCGAGCACGCTCATGGCCGCACCTCCACCACGTCGTCGGCGGGATCGTGCGGCCCCTCGATGCGGCGCACGTCTTCACGGCGTTTGGTGATCCACCAGATGCCGTACAGCAGCGAGCCGCCCAGCAGCACGATGTCGGGAATCTTCGACAGCACGCGCCACGTGGTGTGCGGCAGGCCTTCCTTGGGCAGGTTCTCGCGGAAGCCCAGCTGGCCGAACGGAACGCTGGACAGCATCAGCACGCTGGTGCCGCCGACTTCTTCGAGCCCGTAGATGTGGTTCACGTAACGGCCCGGATCGGTGGCCATGCGGCTGCGCGCTTCGGCCACCAGCTCGTCGCGCTTGCCGAACACCGTCGCGCCGGTGGGACACACGCTGGCGCACGCGGTGGCCTTGCCGTCCTTCAAGCGCGGCGCGCACATGACGCACTTGCCCACCACCGGGATGGCGCGGTCCCACTGGTACTTGGGCACGTCGAACGGGCACGCCTGGATGCAGTAGCGGCAGCCGATGCACTTGTAGTCGTCGTAGACGACCGGCCCCTCGGCGCTCTTGCGCATCGCGCCGACCGGGCACACCGACACGCACGTCGGCTCCAGGCAGTGCATGCACATCTTGCGCACGTTGACGCCCGCGCGCTGTTCCACCGTCGTCCACGTGTACGCGGTGGTGCGCTTCTCGATGTCGTCGCCGAGCTTGTTCTGCTCCTTGCACGCGGCCGAACACGCGCCGCAGCCGATGCAGCGCGTCGTGTCGAGCAACAGCCCCCAGCTCATCGTCCACCTCCCCGAGGCTCGACATGGCACTTGTCGCACAGGTCGGGATTCTCGACGTCGAACGCCTTCCGGCCGTCGTGGCACGATCCGCACGAGCCCGCCTCGTGCATCGCGCCGTCCGGACGGGCCGGCGTGATCTTCATGGGGAACAACTTGGTGTGGCAGTCGACGCACTTGGCCTTGGCGTGCGTCTCGTGCTTGAACGTCACCAGGCCGGGCGAATCGCCACCCCGCGGGTAGAAGAAGGGTTTGGGCACCCGACTGGCGGCCGGTGCGGCCTCACCCCCGGCTGCCATCGCCGACGGCTTTCTGCCGCTATGACAGGTGACGCACGCGCCCGATTCCTTGACGCCGAACGTCTTCTCTCCGTTGTGGCACGCGCCGCACGAGGAGCCGGCTTCCATGTCCTTGTGCGTGACCAGCGTGTCGCCGCCGAGGATCCGGAAGAGCTTCGGGTGGCAGCCCGTACACGTGTTGCCTTCGTACTGCACGTGCGTCCGGTGGCTGAACACGACGGCGCTGTCGGGCTTCACCCTGTGCGCGTAGACCGCGTCCGCAGGCAGACGCAGCACCGGGCCCGCCGCCGCGGAGGGCGCGGCCGGCGCCGCGGCGACCGCGGCGGGTGCGGGCGCCTGTGCGCCCGCCAGGCGAGCGGCCGCGAAGGCCACCGCCAAGACGAAAAGGGGCATCACCCGGCGTGCGAGCACACGGCGCGGCGATCCCGTGCGAATGTTCCGCATGACTTCCCCACCTCCCTGGCGCGTGTGCGCCACGGTGATCGCTGAGCATCGCCCGTTCCTCCTCACCAAACTGGAGAACGCCGGTCGGACATTCCTTGCCGAGTGCTGACGGATGCGGAGAACGCACGCTTGCTGCGTTCGCAGTCGCATGGAAGCCGGGTGCACGTGACGCTCCGTGGACGAATCCCCGCGTGGCGAATGCCGCGGGACCGACGCCCCGGCATGCCGCACACGCGCCGGTGGTGCGCCCGGCCGCGCTGGGCAGAGCACGGCACGCGGGGCTTGCCGATGCCGGAGCGCGTTTGCTTGAATCCGGATTCATAAGATGAACGCTCCCTTCCGCCACTCGCGCCGGGCCGACCGCCCGACCCATCCACCAGCCCGTGGCCGAGGCCGTCCGGCGGCTTCGCCTCGCCTGCGCTCGCGGCTCCGCCAGGTGGCTCGGGAGACGATTCTCGACGCCGCCGAGACGGTGTTCGCCCGGCACGGAACGACGGGCGGCCGGATGGAAGAAGTGGCCGAGCGGGCCGGCGTGTCGGTGGGAACGCTGTACAACCACTTCCGGGACCGCCGCGCGCTGCTCGACGCGCTGATCGCCGACCGGCGATCCCGCCTGCTGGCCACCGTGGACACGGCCGTGGCGGAAGCCGACGGAGCATTTCCCGAGCGGCTGCAGGCGTTCATCGCGGCACTGTTCGAACACGTGCGCACGCACCGCGGCCTCACGGCGGTGTTGCTGCGCGAGGGCCAGCTCGGCACCGCGCACGCGGGGGCGCCGTCCCCCGACGCGCTGCAGGCGCGCGCCGCGGCACTGCTGCGCGAGGGCCTGCGGGCCGGCGCGCTGCGGCGCGAGAACACGCAGACGCTCGCCCCGGCGCTGATGGCGCTGGTGCGGGCCCGGCTCATGGCCGACCTGGCCGGCACACGACGCATCGCGCGCGGCACCAGTGCGCGCTGGGTGACGCAGTTCTTTCTCCAGGGAGCGGGACGCCGATGACGATTCGCGAGGTCGGGTTGCGGGTGGGGCTGTGCGCGTGCGTGCTGATCGCGGCGGGCTGTGCTCCGAAGGAGGCGCGGCGCGGCGGGCGCGTGCCCGTGGCGGTGGCCGTGGCCGAGACGCGCACGGTGCCCGACGAGATCGACGCCACCGGAACGGTGGAACCGGTGGCCAGCGCCGACGTCACCGCCCAGGTGGGCGGACTCGTCACGCGCATCGCGTTCCGCGAGGGCGACGACGTGCGCGCCGGGCAGGCGCTGGTGGCGCTCGACGCGCGGCCGTTCCAGGCGAGCTTCGCGCAGGCGGCGGCCATCCTCGAGCGCGACCGCGCGCAGGCGCGCACGGCGCGACGCGAGCTCGAGCGCGCCGAGACGCTGGCCCGCCAGCAGCTGCTCTCGCCGGGCGAGCTCGACGACAAGCGCTCGGCCGCCGAGGCGCTCGCGGCCACGGTGCTCGCCGACTCGGCGAACCTCGAGAAGGCGCGGCTCGACCTCGCCTACGCCACGGTGCGCGCGCCCATTTCGGGCCGCACGGGCAAGCTCAACGTGCACGAGGGCGACGTGGTGAAGGCGAACGAAACCGGCAGCCCGCTCGTGACGATCCACCAGCTGCACCCCATCCGCGTGCGCTTCACCGTGCCGCAGGCCGAGCTCCCGTCGCTGCGCGCCGAGAAGCGCGGCGACGTGCGCGTGCTGGTGCAGACGAGTCTCGCCGACAGCGCGTGGTCGGAGGGCCGGCTCGTGTTCGTGGACAACCAGGTCGACGCCGCGAGCGGCACCGTGCTGCTGAAGGGCGAGTTCCCGAACACCGACGGCGCGCTGTGGCCCGGTGCGTTCGCGCGCGTGCGGCTGCGGCTGGCCGAGCAGGCCGGCGCGCTCGTGGTGCCCGCGGCGGCGGTGACGAACTCGCAGCAGGGCACCGTGGTCTACGTGGTGAAGCCCGACACCACGGTGGAGGTGCGGCCGGTCGGCGTGGTGCGCACGTGGCGTGGCCTCACGGTGGTGGCGACCGGCCTGCAGGCCGGCGAGACGGTGGTGACCGACGGGCAGGTGCGGCTCTCCCCCGGCGCCAAGGCGAGCATCCGCAGCACGTCGGCCGATTCGGCGCGCGCCGGCGGCGCGCCCACGGCGAAGGCGGCCCGATGAACCTCTCGGGCCCGTTCATCCGTCGCCCGGTCGCGACCACGCTCGTGATGCTGGGCGTGCTGCTGTTCGGCGCGCTCGCCTACCCGCAACTGCCCGTGAGCGACCTGCCGAACGTGGACTACCCGGTCATCTCCGTGCGCGCCAACCTGGCCGGCGCGAGCCCGCAGACGATGGCGTCCGCCGTGGCCACGCCGCTCGAAAAGCAGTTCTCCACGATCGCCGGCCTGGAGGCGATGACGTCCAGCAGCAGCCTCGGTTCCACCAGCATCAGCCTGCAGTTCTCGCTCAACCGCAACATCGATGCCGCCGCGCAGGACGTGCAGGCGGCGATCTCGCAGACGCTGCGTCAGCTGCCGCAGGGCATCCTGCCGCCCTCTTACCAGAAGTCGAACCCCGCCGACGCGCCGATCCTGTTCTACGCGCTCACGTCCGACGTGCTGCCGCTGTCGCAGCTGGACGAGTTCGCGCAGACGAGTCTGGCGCAGCGCATCTCCACCGTGGACGGCGTGGCGCAGGTGCAGGTGTACGGCTCGCAGAAGTACGCGGTGCGCATCCAGCTCGATCCGCAGGCGCTGGCCGCGCGCGGCGTGGGCATCGACGAGGTGTCCGACGCGATCGGCAACGGCAACGTGAACCTGCCGACCGGCGTGCTGTGGGGCCCCGACAAGGCGCTCACGCTGCGGTCCGACGGACAGCTCGAGAGCGCGGCCGAGTTCCGCGACCTCATCGTGAAGACGCGCGACGGGGCCGCGGTGCGACTGGGCGACCTCGGGCAGGTCCTGGACGGCGTGCAGGACAGCCGCGTGGCCAGCTGGTTCAACGGCCGGCGCGCGATCGTGCTGGCCGTGCAGCGGCAGCCGGGCACGAACACCGTGCGCGTGGCCGACGCGGTCAACGACCTGGTGGAGAAGCTGCGACCGCAGCTGCCGGGCTCGGTGCGCATCGAGACGCTGAACGACCGCTCGATCTCGATCCGCCACTCCGTGCGGGACGTGCAGATCACGCTGCTCGTGACGCTGGTGCTGGTGGTGTTCGTGATCTTCGTGTTCCTGCGCAACGCCTCGGCCACGGTGATCCCCAGCCTCGCGCTGCCGCTGTCGGTGGTGGGCACGTTCGCGGCCATGAAGCCGCTCGGCTACAGCCTCGACAACCTGTCGCTGATGGCGCTCACGCTGTCGGTGGGCTTCGTGGTGGACGACGCGATCGTCATGCTGGAGAACATCGTCCGCCACCTGGAGATGGGCAAGAAGCCGCTGCAGGCCGCGCTCGACGGCTCCGCCGAGATCGGCTTCACGATCCTGTCGATGACCGTGTCGCTGGTGGCGGTGTTCATCCCCGTGCTGTTCATGGGCGGCCTGCTCGGGAGGCTGTTTCACGAGTTCGCCGTCGTCATCAGCATCTCGATCCTGATCTCGGGCTTCGTCTCGCTCACGCTGACGCCGATGATGGCGAGCCGCTTCCTTCGCCACGGCCACGAAACCGACGGCAGTCGCTTCAGCCGCGCCACCGAGGACCTGTTCAACCGCGCGCTCGCGTTCTACATGCGCACGCTCGATTCCGTGATGAACCACCGTCGCCGCGCGCTCGCGTTCTCGGCGCTGATCCTGGTGGGCACCGTCGCGTTGTGGACGATCGTCCCCAAGGGCTTCATCCCCAGCGAGGACACCGACTCGCTGTCCGGCACCACCGAGACCGCCGAGGGCACGTCGTTCGAGTCGATGGTGCGGCACCAGCAGCAGGTGGCGGCGATCCTCCAGAAGGACCCGAACGTCGCCGGCTTCATGTCGTCGGTGGGCGCCGGCGGTCCCGGCGGCATCGGCAACCAGGGCCGGCTCGTGGTGCGGCTGAAGCCGAAGCACGAACGCAGGCTGAACGCCGACCAGGTGGCGCGCGCGCTCACGCCCAAACTGAACGCGGTGCCCGGCATGCGCGTGTTCCTTCAGAACCCGCCGCCGGTGCGCATCGGCAGCCGGTTCGCGAAGAGCCAGTACCAGTTCACGCTGCAGGGCACCGACCTGGTGTCGCTCTACGAGAACGCCGGCAAGCTCGAAGGCAAGCTGCGCGCGCTGCCGCAGCTCGACAACGTGACGAGCGACCTTCAGATCAGGAACCCCGAGATCCGTGTGGAGCTCGACCGCGACCGCGCCGCCGCGCTGGGCGTGTCGCCGCGGCAGGTCGACGAAGCGCTGTACGACGCGTACGGCTCGCGGCAGGTGTCCACCATCTTCACGCCGAACAACCAGTACTGGGTCGTGATGGAGCTGCTGCCGCAGTACCAGCGCGACGTGTCGGCGCTGCAGCTGCTGAACGTGCGGTCGAACACCGGTTCGCTGGTGCCGATCGGCACCGTGGCGCGCCTGACGCCGGCGCTCGGCCCCCTGTCGGTGAGCCACGCGGGGCAGGTGCCGGCCGTGACCATGTCGTTCGACCTGAAGCCGGGCGTGGGCCTGAGCGAGGCCGTGAGCGCCGTGCAGAGCACCTCGCGCGCCACGCTGTCGTCGGACATCAGCACGGCGTTCGCGGGCACCGCGCAGGCGTTCCAGTCGAGCCAGCAGGGCCTCACGCTGCTGCTGCTGGTGGCCGTGCTCGTGATCTACCTGGTGCTGGGCGTGCTGTACGAGAGCTTCATCCACCCGCTCACGATCCTGTCGGGCTTGCCGTTCGCCGGGTTCGGCGCGCTGCTCACGCTGCTGGTGTTCCGCACCGAGCTGTCGGTGTACGCGTTCGTCGGCGTGATCATGCTGATCGGCCTCGTGAAGAAGAACGCCATCATGATGATCGACTTCGCGCTCGAAGCCGAGCGCAGCGAGGGCAAGAGCCCGCGCGACGCGATCCTCGAGGCGTGCCGCGTGCGGTTCCGCCCCATCATGATGACCACCATGGCCGCGCTCATGGGCACGTTGCCGATCGCGCTCGGCTGGGGCGCGGGAGCCGAGTCGCGCCGGCCGCTCGGCCTGGCGGTGGTCGGCGGCCTGGCGTTCTCGCAGATCGTGACGTTGTACGTGACGCCCGTCTTCTACACGTACCTGGACGCGTTCCAGAAGCGGTTCGCGGGCTTCCGCGTGCCGTGGCGCACGCGCCGCGACGCGGCCACCCCCGCGCCTTCGGCGGCCGGGCGCGACTGACTCGGAGGCGGTCGCGCGCCCCATGCGCCACCGCCCGCCGACTCCGGCACCGCCACGCTCCAGCGCCTCACCCGCCCCGGCGACGATCGCGGGCCCGCGCGGCGCTTCTCCCACGACAGAACGGGCGCCCCGAACGAAGTGCGCCGCAAGTGAATCCCGGCGGGCCTTCTCGTAGACTGCGGCGGTCGGACGGCTCGCCCCGGGCGTGCCGGGTGGTGCGGCCGGGATGCCGCTCACGGGACCGAACATCGGGAGCGCGGGATGGCCGACTTCTCGCCGGATCGCCGGCGGATGCTTCAGGCAATCGTGGGAATCGTGCCCGTGGCGGGGCTGGCCGCCGCCGGCTGCACGCCCGCCCGTCCGCCTCGCCCCGACGCCGACCACGAACTGCGCGTGCCGCTGGCGAGCCTGCCGATGGGCGAACGCGTCTACCAGCACATGGGCCATCGGCCCGTGGAACTGATCCGCGGCCCCGACGGTGTGCAGGCGCGCTCGCTGTGGTGCACGCACATGGGCTGCGAAGTGAAGTGGACGCCCGCCGAGCGCACGTACCGGTGCCGTTGCCACGACGGCGTGTACGACGAGGACGGCGAACCGATCGCCGGCCCGCCGCCCCGCAGACTGCGCATGCTGCGCACGCACATCGAGGGCAACGTCGTGGTGGTGGAATCCCCGGTGGCCGTGTCGTGAGCCCCGCCCCCGCTCGGCTCGGCCCGCGCCCGAAGCTGATCATCACCGGCGCCTCGGGCTTCGTGGGCCGGCACCTGCTGGAAGCGCTCAAGAACGACTTCCTGATCTACGGGCTCGCGCGGCGGTCGCAGGCTCGCGCCGGCGCGCCGGTGCACCCCAACATCACGTGGTTCCAGGTGGACATCGGCGACGAGCGCATGCTGGGCGCCGCGTTCCGCCAGATCGCCGCGCGCGGCGGCGCCGACGCGTGCATTCACCTGGCCGCGCACTACGACTTCACCGGCGACGAGCACCCCGAGTACCAGCGCACGAACGTGGACGGCACGCGCCACGTGCTGGACGCGTGCCGCGCGATCGGCGTGAAGCACTTCGTGTTCTCGAGCTCGGTGGCCGCGTGCGCGTTCCCCCGGCCCGGCACGGCGATGAACGAGGACAGCCCGCCGGACGGCGATCACATCTACGCGCGCACCAAGCGCATCGGCGAGGCCATGCTCGCCGACTACGAGGACACGCTGCACCCGATCATCGTGCGCTTCGCGGCCATGTTCTCGGACTGGTGCGAGTACGCGCCGCTGTTCATGTTCATCAGCACGTGGCTGTCGTCCGCGTGGAACCACCGCATGCTCGGCGGTCGCGGCGAATCGGCGATCCCCTACCTGCACGTGCACGAGGTGCCACCGTTCTTCCGCGCGCTGCTGCACCGCGTGCACGAGTTGCCCGCGCGGCAGGTGCTGATCTGCGGCGCCGACCGCGCCGTGTCGCACAACGAGCTGTTCCATTCCGTGATGCAGTACACCAGCGGTCAGACCGTGAAGCCCATCCACATGCCGCGCGCCCTGTGCGGCCCCGGCATGCAGGTGATGGACCTGGTGGGCCAGCTGCTGGGCGAGCGACCGTTCGAGCGCCCGTGGATGGCCGAGTACATCGACCAGGTGCTGGCGATCGATTCCACGCACACGCGCCGGCTGCTGCACTGGGGCACGCGCCCTCGGCTCGAGATCCTGCGGCGCATGCCGTTCCTGCTGGAGAACCTGAAGACCGATCCCGCCGAGTGGCACCGCAAGAACCGCGCGGCCATGAAGCTGGTGCGCGTGCGCAGCAACCTGCGCATTCACCAGCTGCTCGAGAAGCACGAGTTCGCGATCTCCGAGGCGTACGACGCGCAGCTGACGGCGCCCGAGAACCACGAGCGCTTCCCCAGCTACCAGGACGTGCCCGAGGAAGAGTCGGCGTGGAACCACCGCATGGTGCTGGGCAACCTGATGAACGCGGTGCGCACGCGCGAGCGGTCGGTGTTCATGGCGTACTGCCACGACCTGGCCGAGCGCCGGTTGGAGCAGGGCTTCGGCGCCGAGGAGGTGGCCGGAGCGCTGGAGCTCCTGTCGGAGATCTGCACGCGCACGATCCTGGAGGATCCCGAAGCGGAGGGCCTGCAGGACCGCGTATTCGACCACGTCACGATGACGATGCGCCTGGGCGTGGACCAGGTGCTCGACGTGTTCGACGCGGCGGCGCTGGAGCGGGAGCAGAGCGCGGAGGGGGCGACCACGACGCCATGACCCGGAGGCGGCAGCCGAGCGCGCGGCTCGCGAGTGGACCGCGCCCGATGCCCCCCGCCTGTCCGGCGTGCCCGGGAGCGTGCTTGTGAGATTCCCTGAAGCCGGATACACGCTGCGCCGCACCACGGCGTTCGTGCTGGACCTGCTGCTGGCCCTCGTGCTGTCGCAGGCGGCGCTGAACCTGGTGGGCTGGCCGATGCCGCGCTGGCTCGTGCCGTTCGCGTTCCCGCTCGCCTGCGTCGTGCACACCACGGTCGCGGCGTCGTTCGGCGTCCGCGCGCGCACGCTCGGCATGCGTGCGACCGGGCTGGAGATCGTGCGGGCGAACAGGATGCGTCCCGACCCGCTTCGCCTCCTCGTGCGGGCCGGAGCCCTCGCCACGCTCGTCCTCGCGGACTGGGGAACGATCCTCTCGGCCGCTCGCACGCCGTGGTCGCTCGGCCTCCTCCTGCTGCTCGGCATCGGTGGCACCGCCGTCGTGCTGGTGGCCTCCGTGATCGCCCAGCTGACGCGGGGCGGTTTCCCGCACGACGCGCTCGCGGACGCCCGCGTCGTGCGGCTCGGACACCCGGAGGAACTCCCGCGGCCTACAGGAGTCCAGCGCGCGCCCGGCGTCGCCGTGGCGACCGTCGCCGCCGCGATCGTGCTCGCCGCGCTGCGACTGGTGCTCCTGACTCAGAACAGCTCGAGTGCATGCCGCGAGGCCGAGGACGCGATCGCCTCGCGATTCGGCGACTGCACGGTGCTGCGGGTCGAGGGACGCGTCGACGTGCCGACCCCGGGGGACACCGTGCGCCCGGTGACCACCTCCCTCTGGATGCCGC
>JBGAOB010000419.1:0-2470 GCA_044222045.1 Candidatus Eiseniibacteriota bacterium | reverse complement strand
GACGTGCGCGCCGGGCTCGTCGCGCACCTGCGCACGCTCGTGCCCGAAGGCACCCGCGGCCCCGTGGCGGTCGTGGACCTGGGTTACGCGGGCACGATCCAGTCGTGCCTCGAACGGATCGTGCGGCACGAGCGGCTCGGCTGGAGCACGCACGGCCTGTACGTGGTGACGGGTGCGCAGGCACACGTCGCGCAGGAGACCGGCGCGCCGTGCGAAGGCTGGCTCGCGAGCAACGGCCAGCCGGTCGCGCTCGCGCACACGTTCCTGCGCTCGCCCGAGGTGGTGGAGCAGAGCCTGATGGCCGACTGCGGCACAACGCGCGGCCACGCTCCGGACGGCACGCCGCAGTTGTCGGAGCCTTCGGTGCCCGCGGAACAGCGCTCGGCGATCGACGCGATCCAGCGCGGGCTGCTGCGCTGGGCGCGGCTGTGGCGCGCGTTCGGCCCCGCCGACCGCGACGCGGCCGCCGAGCGGTTGCGCGGCTACCACCGCGCGGTGCTCGCGCGATCGGTGGCGCGCCCGTCGGCGCTGGAGCTCGAGCTGTTCGGCGACTGGCAGCACGACGAGAATTTCGGCTCCGACCGCGTGCGTGCGCTGACCGACCCGGTCGATCTGCACGACTGGGAGCGCGCGCACCTGTCGCCGCACCAGCTCGCGAGCCTGCCGTCGTCGCGGCTGTACTGGCCGTGCGGCCTCGCGCACCGCACGTCGCCCGAGATGGGCGAAGCGGTGGCCGCGATCTTCCAGCGCGCCGTGCGCCCGGAGGTGTTCCACGCGGCGTCGGGCCGCCGCCCGATCGCGTTCTACTGGGACGAGGGCGCGGGCTTCGAGGCCGCGTCCGCGCGCATCGAGTCGGTGGCCATGGGGCCGGCCGGGCGCGCGTGGCACCGCGTGCGGCTCGACCTTCGGTGCGCCACGCATCGCGCGTGGGGCCTCACGCTGGGCGTGGCGGGCGAGGTGATCGAGTTGACCGGTGTGCGCGTGCACGTTCGGCCGTCGAGCGGCGGGGCCGCGGTGATCGACCGGGAGGCGTCGTCGCTGAGGCGCGAGGGGATGCAGGACCTCGGCGGCGGGCTGTACCGCGTCGAGCGCGACCCGTCGCTGGTCGTGGTGCCGGCGTCGGGCGTGGCGGACTTCACGGGCGAAGTGTGGGTGGACGTGTTCTTCGGGCGTCGGGGGTGAACGTGGCGGATCTGCTGCTGCATTCGATGGCGGAGTTCGGAGAGGTGATCCTGGGCGCGCTCGACGTGGCCGGCGCACGGGACGTGGTCGAGATCGGCTCCGAGGCGGGCCTCATGACGCGTGCGCTCGTGGAGTGGACACGCGCGCGCGACGGTTCCCTCGTGGCGGTCGACCCGGCGCCGTCCGAGCAGGCCCGGGCGCTGTTCACGTCGGCGCCGCATGCGCGGCTCGTGCAACGGCCGAGCGTGGAGGCCATCCCGGAGCTGACCGCCGACGCGTGGCTGGTGGACGGCGACCACAATTGGTGGACGGTGAAGCACGAGTGCGAAGCGATCGGCGCGCGCTGCGCCGCCACCGGGCGGCCGCTGCTCGCGTTCTTCCACGACGTGGGCTGGCCGTGGGCGCGGCGCGACCTCTACTACGCCCCGGACTTGCTGCCGCCCGAGGCCGTGCAGCCGCACACGTGGAAGCACGGCGTCACGCTGGACGACCCCGGCGTGATCGACGGCGGTTTCCGCGGCGAAGGGGCGTGGGCGTGCGCGGTGCGCGAGGGTGGCCCGCGGAACGGCGTCATGGCCGGCATCGAGGACTTCGTCGAAGGGCGCGAGAGGGACCTGGTGTGGGCGCGCATCCCGGCGGTGTTCGGGCTCGGCGTGCTGTTCGCGCGCCACGCTCCATGGACCGAGGCGCTCTCGGACTTCCTGCGCCCGCTGCACGAGCACCCGCTGCTCGCGCGGCTCGAGGAGAACCGCCTGCGCAACTACCTGCGCGTGATCCAGCTCCAGGACGAGCACCGTGCGGCCGCTTGAGTCGGCGCGAGCGGCGCTCGCCCGCAACGAGGCCCACGAGGCCGCGCGGCTGCTCGACCGGCTGCTCGCGCGGCAGCCGCACCACGCGGACGCGCTGAACCTGCGCGGCGTGGCGGCGCTGCAGCTCGGGGACGTGCGCGAGGCGCACGCGTTCCTGCGCCGCGCCGTGTCGGCGGCGCCACGCGAGTCGATGTTCCGCGAGAACCTGGCCGAAGCGATGCTGCGCGACGGCCGCCCGGAACAAGCGGCCGAGCAGGCGGCGCGCGCCCGGCGGGACGGGCCGTCGCGCGGCCGCCCGCTCGCACTGCTCGGGCGCGCGGCGCTCGACCAGGGCCAGCTCGTGCGGGCGGTGCAGCACCTGGAGGCCGCGTTCACCATGGGCGAGCACGGCGACGACGTGCTGCTGGCGCTCGCCGTGGCGCTGACGCGCACCGGCCGCGGCGAGGAGGCGGTGTCGGCGTGCGACGTGGTGCTGGCGC
>JBGAOB010000418.1:0-2481 GCA_044222045.1 Candidatus Eiseniibacteriota bacterium | reverse complement strand
GAGTCGAGCCCCGTGGTGTCGGGCTGCTGCGCGGCGATCCCGAAGTACGCGTCGGTCGAGTCGGCCATGCTCCCGAAGTAGCGCTGCAGGAGCGAGTCGGACGCGGCGCCCTGCGCGTGCGCGGCGACCGGCAGCAGCGCGGCCAGCGCCGCCGCGGCGAGCGGGCGGATCCAGCGGCGCGCGCTCATCGGCCCGCCTCCTTGCGCGCGGTGTGCTTCGCCGGCTTCGCGAACAGCGAGTCGGGCACGCCGCGGTTCACCGCGTACTCGGTGAACTGCAGCGAGAAATCCATGCTCGTGCCGTACTTGGGGATCGGGATCGTGGTGCGCGCGCGCACGAGCACGCGGTGCAGCACCCAGAAGCCGTCCACCTGCTGGCGTTCGACCACCATGCGCTCGATGCCGCGCAGGAACAGCGGCACCGGCGACTGCCGGAAGCTCACCTCCTGGCGGACGATCACGAAGTCGCGCGTGTCCACCCACACCACGCCGCTCGGCGCGAACACGTCGAGCGCCGAACGCGGCTCGAACGCGAGCTGGTAGACGAGGTGGTCGCCCAGGATCTCGCGGCCGACGATGCGGTACGTGAAGTCGCGGCGCGCGCTCGGCTGGAACGCGAAGTTGACGATGTCCTCGTCCATGCCGCCGCCCGCTTCGACGCGCACGCCCTTGCGCGAGTCCTCGTCCTTGGGCGGCTTGGCGTACCAGTGGCGCACCTCCACGGAGCGCGACTCCTGCGGCTTGCGCTGCCAGACGCGCAGCACGATTTCCTCGATCAGCTGCGGCGTCCGGCCGTCGTCCGCGTGCCCGACCGTGCGCACCGTGAGCAGGTGACTCTGGTCGCGCAGCAGCGAGTCGCGCCGGGCCTCGCCGGCGGCGACGCGGTCGAGGATCTCGGCGAGCGTCACGCGCGGGGCGCGCACGAGCACTTCGGGCACTTCGGTGTGCATGGTGTCTTCGACCGCCAGGGCCGGACCCGCGGCCGGTGAAACGGGCCTGGCGGCCGCGGCGGCGAACGCGGTGACGGCGAACAGGGCAGCGACGGTCTGAACGGCGGCGAATCGGCGCATGTGTCGGGGTACCTGTCCCGGGACCCGCTCGGGGTCCACGGCCGGGGAAGGGGCCGGTATCGATGGTCGCGGCACGCTAACCAGCGTGCGGCGGGCTCGCAACACCCCGCGCGATTTGGCAACGGGCTGACCGCCGCGTCGCACCGGGGCAACGTCGTCTGCGCTAGGGTTACGCGCGCTGCGCGCACGGCCTTGGCGCTCGCGAGGCCGACACGGCACGGCGCGTGCCATGGAAGGCGGCGTGGAAGACAGCCCGGCACCATCCCTGTCGCCGGTCAGGAGGACATCACATGAACGCTCGCATCATCCGTCCCGCGCTCCTGGGCGCGGTCCTGTTCTCGTTCTCGGCGCTGCCGGCCTTCGCGGCCGAGCCCGAACCCACCGCTTTCGCTCTGCCCACCGGCTTGCTGGCGCTCGAGGTCACGCCCCTCGTGACCGACGCAGCGCCCGAGGTGGGCTTCCTCCACACGCCCGCGGTGCCCGCCGTCGAGATGACCGGCGTGCACTACCGGCCGCGCCGCGGCGGCGCGTACCGCAACTCCACGCTGGCCAGCGTGAGCCAGATCCACGTCGGCTTCTACGATCCCGACGGCGATCCCGCTCGGCAGTTCCTGGTCGGCATCCGCGGCGGCCCGATGCTCGACCCGCACATCCAGCTCGGCGTCGGCCTCGACTGGGCGCACGACAGCGACCACGCGTCGTCGGTCGCCTCGCGCGAGACCGGCCCCGGCGGCGTGCCGATCACCGTGCAGCGCGAGATCGCGAGGTCGTCGACGGACTTCTTCCCGATCATGGCGTTCCTGCAGGTGTCGGCCGACGACAACATGAGCATCGTGCCGTACTTCGGCGCCGCGGCCGGCTACCAGCTGCTCAACCTGTCCGCCGAGGACTACCAGACGGGCGACAGCTTCGACGCCACGTACGGTGGCTGGGGCTGGCAGTTGTGGGGTGGCGCGGCCGTGCCGCTGTCGGGGCGCACGCGCCTGACCGGCGAGCTGTTCGTGAACGGCGGCGAAGTGGGCCGCGACGTGGACGACCCGCTCTTCGGTGGCTATCGCGAAACCGTGGACGCCGACGGTGTCGGCGCCCGCATCGGCCTGGCGTGGGGGTTCTGAGGACCGGGTCGGATTCCCGCCACGTACACGCTCGCCCCGCGGCCCCTCGGCCGCGGGGCGGCGTGTTGAGGGGGGGCGGTCGGCGCCTGTGCTCGCCGGGGGCGGGGTGCGCGAGTGGCGGGCCACCGTGCGGCGGTGTGTACGGCCGCGCCCGAGCGGGCGCCGCCCCGCTCGCGCATGGACGCGCACGCGCGCGCGCACTACGCTGCGCCGCGTCATGCCTCGCAAGTCGCCTCGCTCGAAACGCTCCGGCGCCAAGCCGGCCAGCATGCCGTCGTCGCCGCGCGTGCGGTCGGC
>JBGAOB010000043.1:0-22260 GCA_044222045.1 Candidatus Eiseniibacteriota bacterium | reverse complement strand
AGCCGCCGCACGAGCCGGCCACTCGCGTCGAACAGCGTCAGTTCCGCCGGGCCCGCGGCCGCCGTCGCGAACGCGAAGCGCACCGAGCCGCGCGCCGGGTTCGGGCTCGGCGCGGCCAGCGCGAGGCCGCTCGCCGCGACCGCCGACGTCACCGTGTCGGGCGGCGCGCCGATCCAGTCCACGCGACGCAGCACGCCGTTGAAGTACGTGCCGTCGAGGCTCTGGCGCAGGTACCACCACGCACCGTCGGGCCCCACCATCGCGTCGCAGATCTGCTCCGCGCCGGTCGCCCAGTCGGTGGCGGTGGGCTGGCCGAACGCGAACTCCAGCGCCCAGCCGTTGCCCTGGCGGCCCGCGCGGCGCACGACGCCGCTGAAGTAGTCGCCGAAGAAGATGTCGCCTTCGTATTCGGGCGGGAACGCCGAGGTCGCGCCGGCGGGCGCGCGGTACACGCCGAGCCCGATCACCGAGATCCACTCCGGGTGCGGCAGCGACAGGATCGGGTCCTGCAGGTTCGCCGGCAGCCCGCCCGCGCAGCCGCTCCAGCCGATGGGCCCCTCGCGCCACGGCCAGCCGAGGTTCGCGAAGCCGCTCACGCGATCGATCTCCTCCCACGTGATGTGTCCCACGTCGGCCACGAACACGGCGCCGTCGGCGGGATCGACGTGGAAGCGGAACGGGTTGCGCAGGCCCATCGCCTGCACGAGCCGGAAGTTGCTGTCGGGGCTCGCCACGCGCGGATTGTCGGCGGGCGTGATCCACGCGCGCGGCACCGGGCCGGCGCCCGTGTCGGGGAGCGCGCTCACGTCCAGGCGCAGCAGCTTGCCCGCGAGGCGCGTCGTGTCCTGCGCGAAGCACTCGCGCTGGTCGTCGCCCGTGCTCAGGTACAGCTTGCCGTCGGGACCGAAGCGCACCGAGCCGCCGTTGTGGTTGGGCAGGCTGTCGGGCACGTCGGCCAGCAGCAGCATGCGCGAGCCCGGCACCATCGTGAGCGTGCCCGCGCCGGTGTTGGCGAGGTCGCCGGTCAGCGTGAAGCGCGCAAGGTGCAGCCGCCCGCCCACCGCGGTGTAGTTCACGTACACGAACGGTTTCGCGGGCCAGCGCGGATCCACCGCCGCGCCGAGCACGCCGCGTTCACCGTCCACCCACTCGACGTCGGCGAGCGTGCCGATCACGGTGGCGGGCGCCGACGGCGCGAAGCGCACGAGCTTCAGGTTGCGCAGCTTCTGCTCCACCACGATCGCGCGGATGCGCGTGCCGGGCGGATCGGGCACGAACGCAAAGGCCACCGGCATCGCGAGCGACCCGGCCACGAGCGAATCGCGGAAGCCGAGCGGCGTCACGAGCTGCGCGCGCGCCGGCGCCGCGGCGAGCAGCCCGGCCACCGCCACGGCGCAAGCCAGCACGCGCCCGATCGCCCCGCGCACGCCGCTCACGGCAGGCGGATCACCCGGCGCGCCGTCGCGACGCCGTCCACCACGAGGCGCCCAGTAGACGGCGCGTGCACCGCCGCCCGTCGTCGTCGCGGCCGTCCCACGTCAGCGTGTGCGCGCGCGCCGCGCGCGCCGCGCTCGAGCACGCGCACGAGACGACCCGAGGCGTCGAGCAGCGTCAGCTCCACGCGGCGCTCGGCCGGCAGCGTGAACGCGAGCGACACCGGCCCGGAGGACGGCGACGGCCACGGCGCGGCGAACGCGACGGGTGCGCCCGGCGGTGGCGCGTCGAGCGGCGGGCCCGTGTAGACGACGCGACGCAGCGCGCCCGTGTTCGCGCCGAACTGCACCGACTGCAGGCAGTACCACAGCGCGCCGTCCGGGCCGACGAGCCCTTCGCTCACCTGCTGCGCGCCGTTCGCCCAGTTCCACGCGTTCGGCTGGCCCGGCACCGCCGGGCTCGACCAGCTCGTGCCGTCCCACACCAGCCGGCGCAGCAGGCCCGAGTAGTAGTCGCTGTAGAAGTACGCGCCCTCGTACTCGGGCGGGAATCCCCACGTGGCCTCGGCCGGCCGGCGGTACACGCCGAGCGAGATGATCGAGCGCCCGGTCGGGTGCGGGTAGCGCGCGATCGGAAACACGGGCGATGCCGGCACGGGGCTCGCGCAGAAGCCCGGCGCTCGGTACGTGGTGTCGGCTTCGTAGTACGGCCAGCCCAGGTTCGACGGCGCCGTGATGCGGTCGACCTCCTCCCACGTCACCTCGCCGACATCGGCCACGAAGATCGCGCCGTCGGCCGGGTCGATGTGGAAGCGGAACGGGTTGCGGAAGCCCAGCGAGTGCACGAGCCGCCAGTTCGGGTGCGGGCTCGAGGCGTGCGGGTTGTCCTGCGGCACGAGGCGAGACTTCGCCGGCGGGCCCCCCGCGCTGTCGGACAGCGTGGTCACGTCCAGCCGCAGCAGCTTGCCGAGGAACGACGTCGTGTCCTGCGACAGGCACGCCTGGAAATCCTCGCCCAGGCTGAAGTAGAGCATCTTGTCGGGCGCGAACCGCAACGTGCCGCCGTTGTGGTTGGAGAACGAATCGGGGATGTCGGTGAGCAGGTCGTAGCGCGTGGCGGGGTCCATCGTGAGCTGGCCGCTGCCCGTGAACGCGAGATCGCCCGCCAGCTTGAAGCGCGACAGCCGCACCTTTCCGATCGTGGAGTTGTAGTGCACGTAGATGTACGGGAACTGCGGCCAGCGCGGGTCGACCGCGATCGAAAGCAGGCCCTGCTCGTTGCCGGACGTCTGCACCAGCGGCACGGTGCCGATGGGATCGACGGGCGCGAGCGCGCCGTTCACCACCAGCCGCACGCGCGCGGTCTTCTGCTCCACGAACAGCACGCGCCGGCCCGCGCCCGGTGCGTCGGGCACGAACGCGAAGTCGACCGGCTGCGAGAGCCCGCCCACCACCAGCGAGTCGACGAAGTGGGTGGGCAGCGTGAGCTGCGCGTGTGCGCACGGCACGGCGAGCCCCGAGAGCAGCGCGAGTGCCGCGGCGAACGAAGCGATGCGAGGGGTCATGGCGAGCTTCCGGGGTGCGAGCGATCGGGGCCGGCGCGAGCGGCCGGAGCGGGGAAAGCCTAGCGGCCGGGCGCGCCCGGCGGAAGTCCCGAACGAGGCGGCCGGACGACGATGCGACCCGGTCAGGGTGCCAGCGGAAGTCGCACGGTCCTCCGGTCGTCGCCCACCTGGAGCCGGGCCCAGTAGAGCCCGGCCGGCACGCGCCGCCCGTCGGAGTCGAGCCCGTCCCACCTGGCCGTGTGCGCGCCCGCTCGTCATCACCGTCGGCTCCACGAGGCGACGCACCTGCCGGCCGCGCGTCGAACACGTCGAGCGTCACGCGCCGCGGCACGGGCATCGTCCAGCCCAGCGTGAGCGCGGTGCGCATGGGCACCGGCCACGCGTTGAGCGCCACGCCCGGGCGCGCCGGCGGTGGCGTGCTGGTGTCGGGCGGTGCGTCGGTCCACACGATGCGTCGGATCTCGCCCGAGCCGTCGTCGGGATTGCCGCCCTGGCGCACGTACCACAGGCCGCCGTCGGGGCCGATCCGGTAGTCGGTCACCGCGTCGAAGCCCCAGCCCCAGTCGTTCGCGCCCGGCTGCCCCGGCGCCGTCACCGGCACCCAGTTGGAGCCGTCGAAGCGGAGGCGCCGCAACATGCCGCCGTAGTAGTCGCTGTAGAAGAGGTCGCCGTCGTACTCCGCCGGCCACGACAGCGCCGAGCCCGCCACCGGCCGATAGATGCCCGCCGACATGACCGACAGGCCCTCGCCGTGACCGTAGGCCACGATCGGATCCACGATGCCCGCACGGCTGCGCGAGCAGGAGCCGAAGTTCTCGAAGCCTTCCTTGAACGGCCAGCCGAAGTTCATGCCGCCCGCCGGCGCGACGTCCACCTCTTCCCACTGGTTGTTGCCCACGTCCGCGATGATCAACCGGCCGGTCGGCGGGTCGATCTGGAAGCGGAACGGATTGCGCAGCCCCATCGCCCACACGAGCCGCATGTTGCTGTCGGCGCGCGCGGCGTAGGGATTGCCCGCCGGCACGATCTGCGATCGCAGCGCCGTGCCCGGGCCGGCCGGCAGCGCGTCGGTGCGCAGGCGCAGGATCACGCCGCGCAGGCTGACCGTGTCCTGCGCCGCGCAGCTGTTCGCGTCGTCGCCGATGCTCACGTACAGCAGGCCGTCGGGCCCGAACCGCACGGTGCCGCCGTTGTGGTTGGAGGCGGCGTCGGGGATGTTCGTCACCAGGTCCATGCGCGACGCGGCGGACGCGCTCAGGTGGCCGTCGGCCAGGAACAACAGGTCCCCCGTGAGCGTGAAGCGCGAAATGCGGATGTTCGCGCTGCGATCGTCGTCCGCGTGCACGTACACGTAGGGCCGCGCGGGGAACTGCGGGTCCACGGCCACACCGAGCAGTCCCTGCTCGTCTCCGGCGATCTGCACGTTCGGCACCGTGAGCACGGGATCGGTCGTGCTCATGGCGCCGTTCACGACCAGCCGGACGCGCGCCGTCTTCTGTTCCACCACCAGCAGCCGCCACTTCGACGCCGTGGAACCGGGCACGAAGTCGAACGCCGCCGGGGCGTCGAGTTGCTTCACCACCAGGCTGTCGCCGAATCCCGTGGGCAACGTGGTCTGAGCGTGCGCCGGCGGAACGAGGACCGTGAGCAGGATCGACGGGAACGTCGCGATGGCGGCGAGGGCCGCGCCGAGGGACAGCGGGGGACGGTTCATGCACCGCAGGCTACCGCATGCGAGCCGCCGCGCTCACGCGGAATGCGCGCCCCGGCGGGCGCCGCGGCGCACGGCGCGGGCAGGGTTGCACGATGCCGCACGAGGTTCGCCGCGTCGGGCGTGCGCGCCCGGACGGCGGGTCGCTGCGTGCGGGGTGCGGCGCCCCGGCGCGGTCCGCGGGCCGCCGCGGCGCGCACGCGACGCACGACCGCGTCGGCGGCGGCGGGCGCGTGGTCGCCACGCAGGCCCCGGGCGGTCGGCGGCCGTGCACTCCGCTCTCGCGACGCGCGAACGATCGCGGCTAGACTGCGCCCCCTATGCGCAAGGGACACGCACTGCAGATGCTCGCGGGACTCGCGATCGGGGCCGCCCTCGGCACGGCCGCGCACTTCGCGTTCGCCGGCGCGCCGGCGCTCGAGGCGTTCGTGAAGCTGGTCACCGAGCCCGCCGGGCGCATCTTCCTGCGCCTGCTGTTCGTGCTCGTCGTGCCGCTGATCGTGTCGGCGCTCGCGCTGGGCGTGTCCGGCCTCGGCGACCTGCGCGCGCTCGGCCGCATCGGCGCGAAGACGCTCGCCTACACCGTGGTGGTGTCCACGATCGCGGTGCTGATCGGCGTCGGCATGGTGAACGCGGTGCGCCCGGGCGCCGGCCTGACGCCGGCGCTGCGCGAACGGCTTCTCGCGCAGGCGCAGCAGTCCTCCGGCGCGATCGCGCAGGCGAAGAGCGCCGTCACGTCCACGCCCACCGGCGTGGACTTCGTGGTCGCGCTGTTCCCGCAGAACCCCGTCAAGGCCATGGCCGACGGCGACATGCTGGCCGTGATGGTGTTCGCGTTGCTGCTGGGCGTGGGGCTCGCCGCCACGCGCACCGACGGCGCGCGCCACTTCGAGGCCACGCTGCAGGGCCTCTACGACGTCGTCATGCGCCTGCTCGGCCTGGTCCTGCGGCTGGCCCCGGTGGGCGTGGCGTGCCTGATGTTCACGCTGACCGCGCGGCTGGGCTGGGACGTGCTGCGCCAGCTCGGCGCCTACGTGCTCGTGGTGATCGCGGCGCTCGCGATCCAGCAGTTCGTCGTCTACTCGGCGAGCGTCGCGTGGCTCGGCCGCATGTCGCCGACGGTGTTCTTCCGCGGCGTGCGCGAGGCCATGCTGACCGCGTTCAGCACCGCGTCGAGCAACGCCACGCTGCCCACCGCGCTGCTCGTGGCCGAGCGCGAGCTGAAGCTGCCGCCGCACGTGAGCCGCTTCGTGCTCACCGTGGGCTCGACGGCGAACCAGAACGGCACCGCGCTGTTCGAGGGCGTCACCGTGCTGTTCCTGGCGCAGTTCTACGGCGTGGAGCTGACGCTGCAGCAGCAGTTCTCGGTGGTGTTCGTGTGCATCCTCGGCGGCATCGGCACCGCCGGCGTGCCCGCCGGCTCGCTGCCGGTGATCGCGCTGATCCTCGGCATGATCGGCGTGCCCGCCGAGGGGCTCGGCATGATCCTGGGCGTGGACCGGCTGCTCGACATGTGCCGCACCACGCTGAACGTGACCGGCGACCTCGCGGCCGCGGTCGTGGTGTCGCGCGGCGAGCGGGCCGTGCCCGCCGACGTGGCGCTGGAGACCGCCGACGCATGAGCGCGCCGCCGCCCGGAAAACCCGCCGCGTTCCGCGTCGCGGTGATCGGCGGCGGCGTCCACGGGCTCGCCACCGCGTGGCACCTGGCGTCGCACGGCGAGGAGCGCGTGGCGCTGATCGAGCGCTTCCGTGCGGGCCACGATCGCGGCAGCTCGCACGGTGACGGCCGCATCACGCGATCGACGTACGGCGACCCGCTCTACGTCCGGCTGATGCAGCACACACATGCCGAGGAGTGGCCGCGACTCGAGCGTGACGCCGGCGAACCGCTGATCCACCGCTGCGACGGCGCGTTCTTCGGTCCGCCCGGCGGCGAGTTCGACACGTACGCCGCCGCGGTGGCCGAAGCCGGCGCCGACGTGGAGCGGCTCGACGTGACCGAGGCGCGCCGGCGCTTCCCCGCGTTCGCGTTCCCCGACGCCGCCGGCGTATTGCACGACCGCACGGGCGGCGTGATCGCCGCCGAGCGCACCGTGCGCGCGCTCGCGCGGCGCGCGATCGTGCACGGACTGCACGTGCTCGAGGACACGCGCGTGAGCGCGCTGGACCTGTCGCGCGACCCGATCGAGATCGTCACCGACCGTGGCGTGGTGCGCGCCGAGCGCGTGATCGTGACGGCCGGCGCGTGGCTGGCCTCGCTCGTGCCCGCGCTCGCGCCGCGCGTGTCGGTGTGCCGCCAGCACGTCGGCTACTTCAGCCTCGATGCGCCCGCCGGCGCCGGGCGGCCCGGCGCATTCCCGGTGTGGGTGTACCTCGGCGCCACCGCGAAGGACCTGTACTACGGCCTGCCCGAGTTCGGCCGGCCCGGCATCAAGGCCGCGCGGCACGGCACTTCGCCGGTCGGCGACGACCCCGAAGGCGACCGCACGCCCGACGCGCGAGCGCTCGCGGACCTCGAGCGCTTCCTGCGCGGCCAGCTCGCCACGCCGATCGCCGGACGCCTGCACGCCGAGACCTGCCTGTACACGAACACCGCGAACGAGGACTTCGTGATCGGCCCGCTCGCCGACGACCCGCGCGTGGTGATCGGGTCCCCGTGCTCGGGCCACGGCTTCAAGTTCGCGCCACTGGCGGGCCGGCTGCTCGCGGAGCTGTCGCTGCACGGCCGCACGAGCGTGGACGCGTTCGAACGTTCACGGGCGCGCTTCGCGCCCTGAGCCGCCGCGCGGCCGCGGCGCTCAGCGCGGCAGCGCGCCCGTGAGCGCGTCGAGGCGCCGGCGCGCCTGCTGGTCCCCCGGAAAGCGCACGAGCTGCTCTTCGAGCCGACGCACCGCCCCGGCGCGGTCGCCACGCGCCTGCGCGACGTCGGCGAGCACGATGCGGGCGTCGGGGTCGTCGGCGTAATGCGCCAGCGCCCGCCCGGCCGCCGTCTCGGCCTCGGGCATGCGCCCCACCTGCAGCAGCGCGAGCGCACGCTTCGCCTGGACGCTGGCCAGGAACACCGCGTTCGCCGTGTCGGGCTCCAGCGCCTCGGCACGATCGAGCAGTGCGAGCCCCGCCGTGGTCGCCCCGGCTCGCAGCGAATCGGTGCCCGCGAGCAGCGCGCGCATCGCGTCGGGCGCGAGCATCGACATGGGCGGCGTGCGCAGCGGCTGGTACTGGAGGATCACCTCCACCGGCAGCGAGCGGTCGCGCCGCAGGTCCTCGAAGCTCGCCCAGCGCAGCGTGGTGTCGCGGTACCAGACACGGAAGGCCTTGCCCTCTTCGAACGCGTAGTCGGTCATGCGCGGCCACACGTGCTTCACCAGGATCGCCCCGCGGGGCAGCGTCGGGCGCGCGCCCTGCAGCACGCGGCGGGTCTCGGCCACGAAGCGCTGCACGCGCGCGAGTCGCGGCAGGTCGAACGCCGCACCGAAGTCGCTCCAGGCCTCGGCCACGCGCGGCGGTGCTCCCGGCGCGGCCAGCAGCGCGACCAGCCGCAGGCCGACCAGGGCAACGAGCGACCACCCGGCGTACGCACCGAGCAGCGCGGCCATCGCCACACCGAGCCCGGCCGACGGCAGCAGGGCGCGGTAGCTGGCCCACGCCGGGTAGAGCTGCCCGGACGGCGCGGCCGTGAGCACGAACCACGCGAGCCCCCACGCCATCCACGGCAGCACGCGACGCAGCCGAGCACGCCCCTCGGCGCGGGTCGCGAGGCCCCCGAGCGCGGTCAGCGCGAGCGCACTCGCCAGGCCCAGCACCGCGAGCGCCGGTGTGGTGGCCAGCAGGTCGGCGTTGCAGCCGTCGCGCAGCGCGCGCCACGCGCTCCACGCCAGCTTCACCGGCCAGGCGGTGCTCGCCGCCTCGGGCGGCGCCACGGCGGCGATCGGCAGCTGTGCTGCGCGCGCGGACACCCACGCGTGCACCGTCCACCACGCCGCCAGGAGCGCGACGGCCCCCGCGAGCGCGCGCCAGCGCCGGCCGCGCGTCGCGAGTGCCGGCAGCGGGGCCAGCGCGAGGAGCGGTACCGCCGCCGCCGCGGTTTCCTTGCACAGCAGCGCCGCGGCCGCCGCGAGAGCCGCGAGCCACCAGCGCCCGCGCGCCACCGCGAGCAGCGCGAGCGACAGCCCCGTCAGCGCTCCCAGCTCCTGCGCGCAGCTCGGCCAGGCCAGCACCATGCGTGCGCCGTCCAGCATCAGCGGCGTGCCCGCCGCGACTGCCGCCGCCGGCCGCCCGATCGCTCCGCGCAGCGCCGCGTACAGCGCCAGCCCGGCCAATGCGAGTCCCAGCACGTGCAGCGTGGCGATCACTCCGGGGTGTTCCAGCATCAGCGGCCCGAGCGCGGCGTAGTAGAGCTGGCGCGCAAGCGGGCGCCAGTACAACCCGCCGCCTCCACCGTCGAGCCACGAGGGATTGCCGCGCAAGACGCTGAAGTCGAGGAAGTCGAAGTCGTCCGCGAACGGCGTGCCCAGCGGTGTTCCGCGCGCGGCCCACAGCGTGGGGAGCAGCGCCAGCGGCACCAGCCACGCCCAGCGGTCACGCGGCAGCGGCGGCGCGGCGGGCGGACCGGTGGGGCGGGGCGTCAGCAGAGCGGATCGGGCGGCCATGGGCGGGCAGCGTCGGCGAGGCCGGGCCACGGCGCAAGCGCCGTGCGGTGCCCCGACCCGGGCCTGCCGCGGTCAGGCCCCTGTCAAAAGTGTGCGTCCAAACACACATTGCGGCATCTCAGGGGGCGCTGCGGACGTTTCGATCTTGCCTCGCTGCATCCGGCGTGACAGCGTCCGCGCGGCCTCACGACGACTCCCCCACGCTTCCACCGCGGACCGGCTCGGCTGGCGCCGCCCAGGAGATGACCCGATGCAGATCCGTACCCGCCTCTTCGCTGCCCTCGCCTTCGCCGCGCTCGCCGCCACGTCGGCGGTCGCCGCACCGCTGAACATGACGGTGGACAAGTCGCATTCCGAGGTCGGCTTCGACGTCCGCCACCTGTTCGCGAAGGTGCACGGCCGCTTCAACGACTTCAGCGCCGACATCGTGCTGGACCAGGCGAACCTCGCGAACTCGTCGGTGAACGCCACCGTACAGGCCGCGACCATCTGGACGGACAACGAGCGTCGCGACGGCCACCTGAAGAGCGAGGACTTCTTCGCGGCCGAGAAGTACCCGACGCTGACGTTCAAGAGCACGAAGATCGCGCCGGCCGGCAAGGACAAGTTCAAGATGACGGGCGACCTGACCATGCGCGGCGTGACGAAGTCCGTGACGTTCGACGGCGAGATCCTGGGCGTCGGCGCGGTCGGCGTGGGCGGCCAGTCGTGGGGCACGCGCGGCGGCTTCACGGCCACGACGGTGATCAACCGTAAGGACTTCGGCATCAACTGGAACAAGACGCTCGACAACGGCGGCCTGATGCTGAGCGACGAGGTCACGATCACGCTGAACATCGAGGCGCAGGAAGAAGCAGCCCGAGAAGAAGTGACCGGAGGCGCCCCGAGCGCCCGAGGCACCCACGGCCACCCTCGCGCGAGGGTGGCCGTTTGGTTGTGAGCGGAGAGTGTTGCTGGCCTGGGGCGTGCAGCGGCTGACCAGGCATGCCGAGCACGAGCGAGCGCTTCGCCCCCGTTCTGTCCGCGAACCGATTGCCGCTACCACCGTTGCGCCGACGGCTGGCGCTGGAAGCGTTGCGGGTACTACGCGCGCAGTGTAAAGCCGCGGATCATCCGCCGGTTCCGCTGTGGACACTGTGGCGTCACCTTCAGCACGCAGACCTTCTCGACCAGCTACTACCTCAAGCGTCCCGAGCTGCTGGCGCCCCTGTACTACCGGATGCTCGCCTGCTCGGGCTTTCGCCAGATGGCCCGCGAGGCTCGCTGCGCGCACAGCACGCTTGTCGGACAGGCGGCCCGACTCGGGCGCCACGGCCTGCTGTTGCTCGCCGAGGCGCGGCCTCCCGGGCCGATCGAGGAGCCGATCGTCGTCGACGGCTTCGAGGGCTACGCCTACAGCCAGTACCACCCGCTGCACCTGAACTTCGTCGTCGGCGCCGGCAGCCATTACGGCTATGGCTTCACGCACTCGCGCCTGCGCCGCAAGGGCCGCATGACCGCCGGGCAGCGGCGACGACGCGAAGCGATCGAGGCCCGGCACGGCCGGCCCGACCCGCGCGCCATCGAGCTCGACATGGCAGCAGCGCTCCGCATCGCGGCGCCGGCGCCGCAACCACTCACAGTCCGCTCCGACGAGCACCCGGCCTACCCGCGCGCGATCCGCCGGCTCCCCGAGCACGCCATCACCCACGAACAGACGCCTTCGGTGCTCGCCCGCACGGCGCAGAACCCGCTGTTCCCGGTCAACGCGATGGATCTCGACGTGCGCCACAACAGCGCCAACCACAAGCGCGAGACCATCGCGTTCTCCAAGCGCCACCAGGCGGTCATCGAGCGCGCGGCGGTCCTCCTGGCGTGGCGCAACTTCGGCAAGCCCCTGTCGGCGAACCACGACCCGACCACCGCCGCCATGCGACTGGGGCTCCGCTCGACGCCCCAGAGCATCGAGACACTGCTCGTTTCGCGCCGGTTCCCGTCCCGGATCCCGCTGCCGGAGCCGTGGATGGACTACTACCGGAGGCTCGTCGACACGCCGGGCATCGCGCATCCCCGCCGGCACGACCTCAAGCGCGCGTTCTGAAAACACTTCGGGGCGCCACCGGACGGGGCGCCCCGAAGTGCAGCAACATTCTCCGCTCCACAACCTCAGCGATAGAGCGACTTGATGCGGCCCCACGAGGTGCCATGCGTGGGAACAGCCTGATCCGGCACGATCTGCCCGCGCACTTCGCCACCCGGGCGGAAGTTCGAGTGGATGTTCACGTACAGCTGCGACGCGGCGAGCTGCGTCTCGTTCGTGGCCGACAGGTTCCACACGCCGTTCATCGAACCGGACTGCTGACCGAGCAGCGGGTTGAACGGAAGGAAGAACAGCACGCCCGCGTTCACGCCGGCCGCGGCCGGTCCGTGGATGTGCGAGGCGGTCAGGCCACTCGACACGACGCCCGTGCCGTTGTTGAAGCTGGGCACGAGGCCCTGGAAGCTGATCGCGAACGTCAGCGTGTGCGCGACATCGTCGTGCACGAACGTACCGACACCGGTGCCGGGCGACGTGTTCGTGGGCACTTCCTGCGCGGCGTTGATGACACACGAGTAGCCATGGAGAGCAGCCGAAGCGTTGCCGGCGGCGAACGCCAGCAGAGCCAGAACCGCGGCGACGGAGTGGCGAAGGCGCATGGGTCCTTCCTTTCGAGAGGGGAACGATCGAGCCGGGACGGATCACGGCCCCGGAGGGGACGCGTCCGGACGACAGTGTCCGGGCCGGCTCGGTCTCCGACAAGGAAACGAATGCCGGAAGCCCCTCGGAAACAAGGGTTTGTTCAGCACCACTGGACCGCCGGAGCCCGCGGGGCTCCTGCCATGGGCCCCGGGCCGGGGCTGCGGCCCGTCGGCGCCGCCCGCAGCCCGACCGCCGCCACCGGGCGCGGCTGCCGGGCATGCGACGGCCGCGCGCGGGGCACCCCGCCGGGGTTCAGCGCGTCGAGTCGGGCGCTGCGGCGCCGCGCCGGGGCGCCAGCGCGTGGTCGAGCTCGGTCGCCAGCGCGTCCTGCTTCGCGTTGCGCAGCCACGCGAGCTGCGCCTCGGCCCCCTTCAGGTCACCGGATTCCGCGAGCGCCTCGCCGTAGTACTGCCGCGCGGGAGCGTAGTCGGGCTTCAGCCGCAGGCAGGTGCGGTACGCCGCCAGCGACTTGGGATAGTCGCCGAGCTTGCGGCTCGTGTAGCCCACCAGGTTCCACGCCTGGTAGTAAGTGCTGTCCAGCTGCACGGCTTCGCTCGCACGATCGAGCGCACGCGTCAGGCGCCTGGCGACGTTCTTCGCCTTGCCGGATGGCTCGTCCTGGCGGGCCTTGGCCACCTCGTCGTACGCGTCGCCGTAGAGGCGCTCGGCCTGCTCCCGGGGGGTCAGCGCGGGGCGCGACTCCGTGGCCGACGGATCGGTCCGGGAGCTGGGCTCGGAGGGGCGCTCCCCTCCCGATGCGAACGCGAGGGCGGGCAGACACAGCAGCAGAGCGGCCGACGGGAGCAGCGTGCGAGGGGTCATGCGGTGATCCTCCGGGTTTCGACGGGGTGACGGGCCGGCATCATGCCGCACTCGTCCCGCGGGAAGCCACGCCCAAACGACGGGCGCTTCCGGCGCGGAGGATCCCGTTTAGGCTGCGCGCATGAGCGATCCCCATCGGCCCGCCACTTCGCCCGGTGCCGCCTCCCTGGACTGGACGACGATGTCCGCGCTCGCGCCCGACGCGCGGGTGGATCTCTGGCAGCGCGCCTACGAGGGCTACTACGTGCCCGCGCACTTCGACCGGGCCACGGTCGAACTGATGGGGCGCATCGGCGATCTCGACGACGCGCACTCGCCGGTGTTGATGGCGGACGGCGTGCCGGTGGGCTTCGGCGCCCTCGGCTTGCGAGGTCCGCGGGCCTGGCTCGGCGGGTTCGGCGTGGCGCTGGCCCAGCGCCGACGCGGGCTCGGCCGCCGGCTCATGGACACCTGGCTCGACGCGGCGCGCGCGCGGGGCGCGCGGCACGCGCAGCTCGAAGTGCTCGAACCCAACGTGCCGGCACGCGCGCTGTACGAGGCGTACGGCTTCCGCGCGGTTCGCTGGCTCGAGGTGTGGTCGCTCGCGGCCGCGCCGTCGGGCGCGGCGACCGGCGGCATCCGCCGCGTGAGTGCGCTCGAAGCACAGGCGATCGTCGACTTGCTGCCAGGGAGCGACGAGCCATGGCAGCGCGATCCGGCGGTGGTGCGCGTGCTCGCGGACGACTCGCTGGGGCTCGTCGCGGGCGAGCCGGCCTCGCCCGCGGGCGCGGCGGTGGTGCGCGCGGTGCCGGGACGGGTGTCGGTGCTGCGGCTGCGCACGGCGGAAACGCCGCGGCGCGGCGACACGATCGCGGCGCTGTTCGCGGCGGCGATGGCGCTCGCCGAAGGCGCCACGCTGCGCTGGCTGAACGTGCCGGAAGGCGACCCGGGATCGGCGGTGCTGCGCGCCTGCGAAGGCAAGCTCGAGATCCGGCAGGTGGAGATGGCGCGGGCCCTCTGAGAGCGGTGCACCCGGGCCGGAAACGCCCGCGGTTGCCCGGCGCGAACGGGGCCCGGTGCTCGCGAGACGAGACGCCGGCGCGTGAGATCCCGCGGTGGCGCGCCTACACTTCGCGCATGCGCATGCCCCCGATCGTCCCCGCCCTGCTGCTCGCGCTCGGCGCGCTCTCCTGCGCGCGGCGCGGCCCGACCGCTCCCTCCGCTCACGACGCCACCCCCGCCCCGCTTCCGTCCGGCTCGCAGGCCACGGTCACGTTTCGCGTGCAGGCGCCCACCGGCACTCCGGCCGGCGACACGGTGTTCGTGGCCGGCACCTTCCAGGCCTGGAATCCGGCCAACCCGTCCTACGCGCTCACGAAGCAGCCCGACGGTCGCTGGACGATCGCACTCGATCTCACGCCCGGTGCGCCGATCCAGTTCAAGTTCACGCGCGGCTCGTGGGCGCGCGTCGAGAAGGACGCGAACGGAAACGAGATCGGCAACCGCACGCTCACGCCCGTGGCCGGCGGTACGTACGACTTCACCGTGCAGCGCTGGGCGGATCTCGCCCCCAGCACGATCACGGGCAACGTGACCACGTTCACGTGGGCGCCGTTCCTGAACGGACGTCGCGTGTGGGTGTACCTGCCCCCGGGCTACGACGCGGGCACGCAGCGCTACCCGGTGCTCTACATGCACGACGGGCAGAACCCGTTCGACGCGCGCACGTCGTTCGCGGGCGAGTGGCGCGTGGACGAGACGTGCGAGCAGCTGATCGGCTCGGGCCAGGTGGCGCCGCTCATCGTGGTGGGCGTCGACAACTCGGCGGCGCGCTGCGATGAGTACACGCCCTGGCCCGACCCCACGTACGGCGGCGGGCAGGCGGACGCGTACCTCGACGCGATCGTGAACGTGCTGGTGCCCGAGATCGACCGGCGCTACCGCACGCTCGCGGGGCCGAACCACCGGTTCATGGCGGGCTCGTCGCTGGGCGGGCTCGTGAGCGCGTACGCGGGCTGGACGCGCGCCGACGTGTTCGGACGCGTGGCGGCGTTCTCGCCGTCGTACGGGTGGGACAACCGGCACTTCGCGGCGTGGGCAGCCGGCCGCTCGCGTGGGCCGCTGCAGCGCCTCTATCAGGACATGGGCACGGCCGAAGGGAACTCGCCGGCGGCGAGCGCACAGTACGTGACGGACCTGCGCACGATCCGCGACCTGGCGATCGCGCAAGGCTTCCAGCTCGGCGTGGACCTGCAGTCGGTCGAGGGCGCGGGACAGGCGCACAACGAGGCGGCATGGGCCGCACGCTTCCCCGGCGCGCTGGTGTTCCTGGCGGGCCCCGCGAACGTCGCCAGCGTGCCCTGATCGGAGATCGGGGGACGCGTTCGCGCCTGGCGGCGATCGCTGCGCACGTGCGCGGCTGTCGGGAGTGCGTGTTCAGCCGCGAACGGCCGCGAGCTCGGCACTGACGCGCCGGCAGCTCGACGCGAGGCTGGCTTCGCTCCTCGGCCAAGTTGGCACCTTCTCCGCCCGGCCTGTCAGCCGTAAGCGCGGGACCGCCACGCGGATCGAGCGCCGGATCGAGCCAACTCGCTGAAATGTCGCGTTTCCGCGCCGGGAAAGGCCCGGTGCGCATGGCCCACGCCTTGCGAGCCACCGAATCGGTGGGCGTCGTGCGTTCGCAGGTCTCTCCATGGGCGACACGTGCGGGCCCGGGGTGGATCGGGGGGTTCGGGATGATTCGCAGGCTCGCGTCCCCACGCAGCCTTCATGCACTCGCCATCGCCGCCGCGCTCGCGCTGGCGGCGATTCCCGCTGTGGCGCAGGTGGCGGACGACCGCTGCATGACGTGCCACGGCACGCACACGCTCGTGGACGAGAACGCGTCGAGCGCGTCCGTCTTCGTGAACGAGTCGGTGCTGCAGGGCTCGGTGCACAAGAAGCTGCACTGCGTGGAGTGCCACAAGGGCGTCACCGTCACGCACCCCGCGCACCTGCCCGAGGTGGACTGCACGAGCTGCCACGCCAAGGCCAACAACAGCGTGGCGGCGAGCGCGCATGCGCCCGCCGGCGGCCTGAGCGGCGCGTCGTGCAAGAAGTGCCACGGCCGCCACGACGTCACGAAGGCGAAGCAGGTGGGCGCATCGTTCTGCGCGACGTGCCACTCCAAGGTCGTGGATCACTACGCCAAGAGCGTGCACGGCGTGGCGCGCGCCGAGGGCGACCTGGACGCGTCCACGTGCCGCGACTGCCACGGCCCGCTGCACAGCATTCGCGCCGTGCGCGACTCGCTGTCGCCGGTCAACAAGAAGAACATGGCGAAGACGTGCGGCAAGTGCCACGCCGACAAGCAGCTCATGGCGAAGCGGCGGATCACGATCCCCGAGGCCGTGCAGCTGTTCGAGCGCAGCATGCACGGTCGCTCGACGCGGCCCGACCGGCCTTCGTGCGACGACTGCCACGGCAGCCACGACCTGCTCCGCGCCACCGACGACAAGTCGACGATCTACCGCACGAACATCCCGGCCACCTGCGGCAAGTGCCACAAGAAGGAACTGCGCGCGTACGAGATCAGCGTGCACGGCGACGGCATGCGGCGCGGCGTGACGGCGTCGCCGGTGTGCACCGACTGCCACGGCGAACACCTGATCCGCGGCGCCCACGAGACGAACTCGCCGGTCGCCGCCGGCCGCGTGACCGAGACGTGTGCGCGCTGCCACGAGGCCGAGGGCATCCGCGAGACGTTCGGGCTGCCGGCTGGGCGACTGTCCACGTACAAGGACAGCTTCCACGGCCTGGCCGCGCGTGGCGGATCGCCGGCGGTGGCGAACTGCGCGAGCTGCCACGGCTACCACGACATCCTGCCGTCCACCGATCCGCGTTCGCGCGTGTCGGCGGGCCAGCTGGCGAAGACCTGCGGCAAGTGCCACCCGGGCGCGGGCACCAAGTTCCGCATGGGCCCCGTGCACGTGGCCGAGGCGACGGAGGACCAGCCGGCGCTGTACTGGACGCGCTACGTCTACATGTGGCTGATCGGCATGACCATCGGCTACATGCTGCTGCACAACGGCCTCGACTTCACGCGCCGCATCGGTGCGCACCTGTCGGCGCAGTGGCGCGAGACGCCGATGCACCACGCGCATGCGGCCACGACGCGCTGGTTCGTGCGCATGACGCTGGCGGAGCGGCTGCAGCACGGCATCCTGGCGGTGAGCTTCCTGACGCTCGTGTACACGGGCTTCGCACTCAAGTTCCCCGAGTCGTGGGTGTTCGCGTGGTTCGCACGCATGGAGCACGGCTACCAGCTGCGCAGCCTCGTGCACCGCATCGCGGCCGTCGCGATGGTGGCGGTGTCGTTGTTCCACGTGGGCTACCTGCTGACGAAGCGCGGGCGGCAGCTGGTGATCGACCTGTTCCCGCAGTTCAAGGACGCGGCCGACATCGGCCTGCACCTGCTCTACCTGCTGGGCCTCCGGAAGAGCCCCGCCAAGTTCGAGCGCTTCGGCTACATCGAGAAGCTCGAGTACTGGGCGCTCATCTGGGGCACGTTCGTGATGACCGCGACGGGCCTGGTGCTGTGGTTCGAGAACGAATCGCTGCAGTACCTGGACAAGTGGATGCTCGACCTGGCCACGCTGATCCACTACTACGAGGCGTGGCTCGCGTTCCTCGCGATCGTGGTGTGGCACTTCTACGCGAACATCGTGAATCCCGAGGTCTACCCGATGAACTGGACGTGGCTCACCGGGCGGATCTCCGAAGAGCAGATGAAGCACGAGCACTACCTGGAGTGGCAGCGCGTGGCCGCGCCCCCGACCGAGGAAAGCGCCGCCACGGACGAAGAGTCGAGCGACCAGAAGTCGAGCGACGAGAAGGCGAACGGCGGCCCGAGCCAGCCGGAGCAGAAGCCCGAGCACTGAGCTTCCCGCGCAACGGAGTGCCACGCGGGAGAGACCGCCGAGCCCGGGGCGGGGCAGAAAACCGGGAACGAGGACACCCGAGGCGGCGCGAGCGATCGCGCCGCCTCGTCGTTCGTTGTGGAGCGCAGATTGTTGCCGGGCCCGGCGGCGCCGACCCCGCCAGTGCAAGTCGTTGTGCTGCAGCGCAGGGTTCCGCGGAAAGGGGCCGCAAACCCGCCGGCAACACTCTCCGCTCCACAACCCTCCTCGTTCGTTGTGGAGCGCAGATTGTTGCCGGGCCCGGCGGTGGCCGCCGGCCGCGGGGCGTCGTCCCCGGGGCGGCGGCTCGCGCGGCCTTCCGCCACGAATCCGCCCGCGACGTGCTCCGCTCGACCGCCCCCCGCAAGACACGCGACCCCGGCGCGGAGTGCGCGCCGGGGTCGTCGGGTGCTGCTCGATGCGCGGTGGGTTACTCGGCCGGCACCGGGTGGATCTTGGTCTTCATCTCTTCGTAGTTGAAGTTCGGGCTCGCCGCGGCCGTGTGGCACTGCTTGCAGAGCTTCTCTCCCACCGCGTTGTTGATGAAGGTCTTCTTCTCTTCCTTGGCCGCGGCCTTGTGCGCAGCGCCCGGGCCGTGGCACGACTCGCAGCCGACGAACGACAGGTTCGCCATCGCCGTGCTGTCCGCCTGCGGGAAGCCACCGGCCAGCTGGTGACCCGTCACGTGGCAGCCGATGCAACCTTCGGTCTTGTCGGCGGTGCCGTTGATCGTGACCTTCATCTTCTCGGCCCACTCCGCCGCCACCTTGGGATCGGCCTTCGTCAGCGTGGCCAGGCCGCCGGCGTGCTTCGTGTCGACCCACGCCTTGTACTGCTTGCTGTGGCAGGTCTTGCACTTGTTGGCGCCCAGGTACTCGTTCGCCGTGCCGCCCGTGGGCACCTTCGTGTTGTCGCCCTGCCACGCCTTGCCGGCGTCGGTCAGGTCCGCACCGCCCGCCACGTTGGCGTGACAGCCGCTGCACGCAGCCTTGGTCGTGCGCGCCGCTTCGGGATACGCCATGCCCTGGTGGGCCGCGAACCCGAGCGCCGCCGCGATGCCGAGCACCGCAACCAGTCTTGCCCGAAGGCGCATTGCACTACCTCCCTTGAGACCATCCGTCCTGTTCGACTTGCTCGCCCGGAAAGGAGCCACACCCGGGCGGGGGAGACTTTTCTGCACCGGCGGAACCTAGCCACCCGCGTGCCTCGAGTCCAGTAGACCTTCGGCCCATTCTCCGCAGGGGAGATCACTTGCAAAGTGATGGCCCGCGATCGGTCGGGGGCGGTCGCCCGCCGATGCCTCCCTGCTTGGACACCGGAGGGCGCCCCGCGGTCACATCCCGGGCCGCAACTCAGTGCGCGACGGGCAATCCGGCGTCCAGCGCCTGCAGCAGCCGCACCGCGTAGTCGTGCTGCGCCTCGCTGCCGTCCTCCCATCGCGCCGCCAGTGCGCGACGCAACGCGGCCTGCGCCTGCGCTCGCTCGCCGCGCGACAGTCGCGCGCGCGCCACCCCCGCAAGCCCCCCCGCCATGTCCGGGTACAGCCGCACGATCGCCTCCGCTGTGGCGAGCGCGCGATCCCAGCGGCGCAGCTGCAACGCCGCGCGCGCCTCGTCCACGCGGATCAAGGCGTCCATCGGAGCGAGTCGCTCGGCGCGTGCGAAGGCGGAGTCGGCGGTCTCCACGGCCGACGCGACCGCTTTTCGCCGCAGCGACTCCGCCCGTGCGGGCGGATCGACCACGACCTGGTATCCGCGATCGAAGAACAATGCCCGGAACGCGGCCGCGTTGGCCCGGCGTTGCTCATTGGATGCGCGCAGCGCCTCGTATCCGAGCCCGATCGTGGCCGCGCGCTCCGCCCGGTACATGCTGCGCTCCAGCGTGACGGTGTCCTCGAGCGCGAGTGCGAGCCGCCCACGAGCCTGGTAGGCGTCGGCCGCGAGCCGCCACAACTCGTCCTCGCGATTCGCGAACGACACCGCCCGGTCCGCCCGCTCCACGGTGCGCTCGAGCAGCAGCCGCCCGCGCTCCCCCGCCACTCCCACCGACTGCTCCAGCGCCACGCGAGCCTCGCCCGCCGCCGCGAGCGCGCGCCACTCGCGCACCGACGCCGGCAGCGTGGCGACGCTCGCGAGCGCGCCCGACGCGAGCACGGCGACTGCGCCGATGTTCGCGACGTTCGCACGGACGCCGGCGTCGCGCGGGGCCGCGGCCGCCACGCGGTTCGCGCCTCTCGCACGAGCGCCCGCATCGCGCGCGGACGCCGCCGCCGCGCCGATGTTCGCGCCGTCCGCACGAGCGCCGGCCTCCCGCGCAGACACCGCCGCCGCGCCGTGGGCATCGCGCACGCGGCCGCCCGCCTCGCGCGCCTCCGCCTCGCCCTCCGCCACCCCGCGCGCCGACAGCGCCGCGAGCACCACCGCGAGCGTCGCACCGCCGAGTCCCAGCACGTTCACCGCCCCCGCCGCGATCAGCGCGATCCACGCCGCGGCCAGCAGTACCGCGAGCGGGCGCGCCTCGCCGCGCGCGCGCCATGCGCCCACGAGGTCCCAAGCGATCGCGATCAGGGCCGCCAGCATCGCGAGCGCTCCGAGCGCGCCCAGCGTCGCGAGCACCTGCAGCGCGGCGGAGTGCGCATGCGCGGGCAGGCCGAGCCACTCGTTCGCCCACAGTTCGCGCGGCTGCACGCGCGGGAACGCGAGGCCGAACGCGTCGGGCCCCACGCCGAGCCACGGACGCTCGCGCCACAGGGCGAGAGCGCCGCGCGCGATGGCGAGCCGGGCGCCCGAACTGAGCGCGGGGCCGCCGACGTCCTCGGCGAGCCGCGCGGCCACCACGCCGCGCTGCGCGATCGCCACGGCCAGCGCGGGTACGGCGCCGAGCCCCAGCGCGAGCGTGGCGCTGCGCCCGAACGCGCGCCGTTCCTCGCGCGCAGCGGCATGCGCGAACGCCAGAGCTCCCGCCACGCCCGCGCCCGCCGCGAGCCATGCGCCACGCGACAGCGTGCCCACGAGCGCCGCCGAAGCGAGAGCCGCGAGCGCGGCCCACGGGCCGGTGCGTCCACCCTGCGCGACGCGTGCCGTCGCCAGCGCGAGCGCGGTCGCGAGCAGCGCGCCGAGCAGGTTCGGATTGCCGGCGGTCGACGCGCTGCGCACGACGCCCGCGCCGTACGCGCTGACGCCCGCCCAGGAAATCGGGTCGGCACCGGCCACCTGCACGAGCGCGTACGCGGCGCACGCGGCCAGCACGGCGGCGATCCACGCGACCGTGCCCCGGACGTCCGCCGCGCTCGCATGCGCACGACGCGCGCCCGCGTACACGCCGGCCAGCGCCAGCACCGTGGCGAGGCCTTCCCGCTGGCCGATCTCGCCGAGCCACGACAGCCGCGGCGAGAGGCCGAACAGCGTGGATGCGATCGCCACCGCCACGAGCGCGATCGCGGCGAGATCGAGCGGGCGCACCCGCGGCGCCGCGTTCGCGGATCGATCGAATCGCGCGCGCACGACGTCGGCCACCGCCGCCACGAGCAGCCCGCCGCCCAGCACGCGCAGCCCGATCGCCTTGGGCGTGGTGAACGCGCCGAGCAGCGACGGCCAGAAGCCGAGCACGGCCAGCGCGAGCGTGGCGCGCACGACCCACCGCAACGCGCGCGCCGGCCCGGAATCGTCCCGGGCCGGCGCGGTCACGGCGGTTCGCGTTCGCATGCGCGATCAGCGCACGAGCACGACGCGCTGCACGCCCTCGCGTCCGGCGCCGTCGGCCACGTGCACGAAGTACACGCCCGCCGGCAACGGCGCGCCGTCGGCGTCCACCGCGCGCCACGTCCAGCGCGACGCGCTCGCGGCGTCGAGACGCGCCTCGCTCACGCGCCGGCCGCGCACGTCCACCACCTCCACCCGCACGCTGCCGCGGGCGCCCGGGCACTCGATGCGCGCTTCGTCGCGCACGGGGTTCGGCGAGATGCCCAGCGCGAGCGGCGCGATGCGCGGCGCCGGCGCGCCCACGGTGCCCAGCGGCTCGCCGACCAGTCGGAACGCGAGCGCGCGCGACGGCACGACGCTCCACGGTTGGCCGTCCTCGGTGCGTACCTGGCTCTCGCCGATCGCGGCGAAGTTCGGATCCTCGCTCGCCGTGCGCGCGTGCGCGAGCAGCTTGAAGTTGTGCCGGCCCGCGACCACGAGCCAGTAGTCGTGCCCCGGCTGCAGCGTCACGACCTGGTCGAAGTCGTTGTGGCTCGTCCACTGGCGCGTGGTCGTGGACCAGCCGGGGAAGTCGGCGGCCACGAGCGCACCGGTCAGCGCGGAGGGCGGCGCGCCCTGCCCCTGCGCGTCGAGCACGGCCACCGTGCCGGGAATCCACGGCGTCGAGGAGTAGAAGACGTCCGCGCCGAACTCCACCCAGCGGAGCCGCACGGCCTCCGGCACGCGGAACCGCTGCGCGACG
>JBGAOB010000417.1:0-2493 GCA_044222045.1 Candidatus Eiseniibacteriota bacterium | reverse complement strand
GTCAGCGCCACCGCCGGGCCTCTCGCACTCCGCACGCGGCCCCAGGCCTCGGCGGCCCACCACGCGAGCGCCGGGAACGCGGGCAGCACGTACGTGACGAGCTTGCTGCGCGAGAGCGTGAAGAACACGAGCGCGAACAGCAGGAAACCCGCGGCCACGCGGGTCGCGCGCGACGCGGGCCAGCGCCACGGCGTGGCCAGCGACCACGGCAGCGCGCCGGCCGCGAGCACCGCGGGCACGAACCACGCGGGCTGCTCGCGCTTGAACGAGCCGCTCGTCATGCGCTCCAGCGATTCCTCGAGGAACGCGTAGCGCGCGTACTCGGGATGCCGCCGCAGCGCGAGCGCGAACCAGCCGCCCGCGACGCCGAACACCATCAGCCAGCCCGGCCACCACGCGAGCCACGCGAGCGCGCGCTTCTCGCGCGCCACGATCGCGGCGGCCACGCTGCCGCCGAGCGTCCACGCCAGCATCACCGGGCCCTTCACGAGCACGCCCAGCGTGACCGCCGCGAACATCACCGCGCGCCGGCGCGCCGAGACGCCGCGCTCCAGTTCCACGGCGAGCAGCGTCCACACGGCGGTCACGCAGAGCGTGAGCGGCATGTCGAAGATGACGTACGCGCCGAGCACGGCGAACAGCGGTGCGCCGGCGAGCAGCGTGGTGGTGCGGCGCGCGTGGCCGTCGGGCTCGAGCCACGTCGACACACGCATGACCAGCAGCAGCGTCGCGAGGCCGGCGAGCAGCGCGGGCAGCCGCACCGCGAGCGGGACGGGTCCGAGCAGCCGCACGAACGCGGCGCCCGCCCAGAACAGCGCCGGAGGCTTGTCCAGGTACGGCAGCCCGGCGAGGTGCGGGATCACGAGGTCGCCGCCCGCGGCCATCTCGCGCGCGACTTCGGCGTTGCGGCCTTCGTCGGGATCCACGAGCGGAATGGTCATCGCGAGCGCCGCGGCCACCACCACGAACATCAGCACGGGCAGCACGGCGTGCGGGATGCGGCGCGTGATCCACGAGCGCTTCGGGGACTCGGTCGACATGGGGGGCGCACGTTAGCACGCGCGCCGGGCGCGGGCGGAACCGCGGTGTGCGCGCCGTCGCAGGGTTTTGCGGGCTCCGCGAAGGCGCGCACGCCCGGGCTGCGCGGGCGCCCCGTCGGCCCGCCACGCTCACGCGTGCGGCCCGATCGGCCGAAAACGAGGACGCCCGCGCGTTTCGGGCACTTGCGCCTGCCCGCGTCGCGGCGTTTGATGCGCCCACGCGTCCCCGCGCGCGATTCCCTTCCCGCCTCGACTTCTCCACCTGCAAGGAGCGCACATGGAGCTGGGCTTCGTCGGACTCGGTCGCATGGGATTCAACATGACGCTGCGGCTGCTCAAGGGCGGCCACCGCGTGGTGGCGTACAACCGATCGCCCGACAAGGTGCAGGAAGCGGCCGGTCACGGCGCGGTCGCCGCGTCCGATCTGAAGGACCTCGTCTCGAAGCTCGCGGCGCCACGCGTGGTGTGGCTCATGGTGCCGGCCGGCCAGCCGGTGGACGACCTGATCGCCGAGCTCGCGCCGATGCTGTCGAAGGGTGACCTCGTGGTGGACGGTGGCAACTCGATGTGGAAGGACGCCAAGCGCCGGAGCGCCGAACTCGCGCCGCGCGGCATCCACTTCGTGGACTGCGGCACGTCGGGCGGCATCTGGGGCCTCGCGAACGGCTACTGCATGATGCTCGGCGGGTCCGACGAGGCGCTCGCGCGGCTGAAGCCGGCGCTCGACACGCTGGCCCCGCCGAACGGCTGGATGCACACGGGGCCTTCGGGCGCCGGGCACTACGTGAAGATGATCCACAACGGCATCGAGTACGGCATGATGCAGGCGTACGCCGAGGGCTTCGAGATCCTCGAGAAGAGCGAGTACGACTTCGACCTCGCGAGGATCTCCGACCTGTGGAACCAGGGCAGCGTCGTGCGCTCGTGGCTTCTGGAGCTGGCCGTGCTCGCGTTCCGCAAGGACCCGCGGCTCGAGAAGATCCGTGGCTGGGTGGCCGACTCGGGTGAGGGGCGCTGGACCGTCATCGAGGCGATCGACCGCGACGTGCCCGCCGAAGTGCTCACGCTGGCGCTGCTCACGCGCTTCCGCTCGCGCCAGGACGACTCGTTCCGCGACAAGGTGCTGGCCGCGCTGCGCGCCGAGTTCGGCGGGCACGCGGTGAAGGGGGCCTGAGCGTGACCACGCGCATCGAGGCGCCGCTCGCGGGCCGCATCACGCGGCCGAACCACGAGGCGCCGCCGTGCGTGACGGTGGTGTTCGGTGCCACCGGCGACCTGACGCGCCGCAAGCTCGGCCCGGCGCTGTACAACCTGGCCGCGTCGCAGGCGCTGCCGGATCGCTGGGCGCTCGTCGGCGTGGCACGGCGGCCGTGGGGCCGTGACGAGTTCCGTGCGCACCTCGAGGGGGGCGTGCGCTATTTCTCGCGCACGGGCCTCGACGCCGGCGTGTGGG
>JBGAOB010000042.1:0-21999 GCA_044222045.1 Candidatus Eiseniibacteriota bacterium | reverse complement strand
CACGGCGACAAGGTGGCCGTCGATCGCCTGCTCGAGCACCCCGACGTGGGCGCGGTGAGCTTCGTCGGCTCGACCCCGATCGCGCGGTACATCTACGAGAACGGCACCCGGAACGGCAAGCGCGTGCAGGCGCTGGGCGGCGCCAAGAACCACATGGTGGTGCTGCCAGATGCTGACATGGACCTCGCGGCCGACGCCGCCGTCGGCGCCGGCTACGGCTCGGCGGGCGAGCGCTGCATGGCCATCTCGGTGCTGGTCACGGTGGGCAACGCGGCCGACAAGCTGCTCCCCAAGATCCGCGAGCGCATCGCCGCGCTCAAGGTCGGCAACGGCCTCGACCCGGCCTCGCAGATGGGCCCGCTCATCACCCAGCAGCACCGCGACAAGGTCGCCGGCTACATCGCCGCCGGCCAGAAGGACGGCGCGGAGCTCCTGGTCGACGGCCGCACCCTCGTGGTGCCCGGCCACGAGAAGGGCTTCTTCCTCGGCCCGACCCTGCTCGACCAGGTCAAGCCCGGGATGAGCTGTTACGAGGAGGAGATCTTCGGGCCGGTGCTCTCGGTCGTGCGCGCGCCCTCGTACGACGAGGCCATCGCGATGATCCACCGCCACCCGTACGCCAACGGCACCGCGGTGTTCACCAACGACGGCGGCGCGGCGCGCAAGTTCCGCCACGAGATCAAGGTGGGCATGGTCGGCATCAACGTGCCGATCCCCGTGCCCATGTCGTACTACTCGTTCGGTGGCTGGAAGCAGTCGCTGTTCGGCGACCTGCACATCTACGGCCCCGACGGCGTGCGCTTCTACACGCGCAACAAGGTGATCATCGAGCGCTGGCCCGACCCGCGCTTCCGGGGCGTCGACCTCGGCTTCCCGCAGAACCGCTAGTCGTCTTCCGCAGTCGAGAGTCGAGGAGGGAACCATGCCCCGCATCGTTCGTGGTGGACTCATCCAGTGTGCGAACCCGATCAACGACGAGAGCGTCCCGGTCGCGCAAGTGAAGAAGGCGGCGCTCGAGGCGCACCTGCCGTTCGTCGAGGAGGCCGGCAAGAAGGGCGTGCAGGTGCTCTGCCTGCAGGAGATCTTCAACGGACCGTACTTCTGCCCCGGGCAGGACAAGCGCTGGTACGACTCCGCCGAGACGGTGCCCGGCCCGACGACCGACGCGGTCGCGAAGATCGCCGCGAAGTACAAGATGGCGGTGGTGGTGCCGGTGTACGAGCAGGAGATGCCCGGCGTGCTCTACAACACGGCGGCGGTCTACGACGCCGACGGAAGCTACCTGGGCAAGTACCGCAAGAACCACATCCCGCACACCAGCGGCTTCTGGGAGAAGTACTTCTTCAAGCCCGGCAACATGGGCTACCCCGTGTTCCAGACGCGCTACGCGAAGGTCGGCGTGTACATCTGCTACGACCGCCACTTCCCCGAGGGCGCGCGGGCGCTGGGCCTGAACGGCGCCGAGATCGTGTTCAACCCGAGCGCCACCGTGGCGGGGCTGTCGCAGTACCTGTGGAAGCTCGAGCAGCCCGCGCACGCCGTGGCGAACGGCTACTTCGTGGGCGCCATCAACCGCGTGGGCACCGAGGCGCCGTGGAACATCGGCAAGTTCTACGGCTCGTCGTACTTCGTCGACCCGCGCGGCAACTTCCTGGCTCAAGCCAACGAGGACGACGACGCGCTCGTGGTGGCGGAGATGGACCTCGACCTGATCCAGGAGGTCCGCAACATCTGGCAGTTCTTCCGCGATCGTCGTCCCGAAACGTACGGACCGCTGACCGCGCTGTGAGCGCACCCCTCGAACGCGACGCGCGCGCCCGCGGGCGCGCCACCAGGAGGACGACGTGGGTCTCTTGATCCGGAATGGCGAGGTGGTGAACGCCGGCGAGCGCTTCGTCGCCGACGTCTGGTGTGACGGCGGGCGCATCGCCGCCATCGGCACGAAGCTCGAACCGAAGACCGGCGACACCGTGATCGACGCGGCCGGCCAGCACGTGCTGCCGGGCTTCGTCGATCCGCACGTGCACATGGAGCTGTCGTTCATGGGCACCGTGTCGGCGGACGATTTCGACACCGGCGGCGCCTCGGGCGTGGCCGGCGGCACCACGTGCTACATCGACTTCTGCATGCAGGGCCGCGGGCAGTCGCTGACGGCCGCCGTCGCCGACTGGCACGCGAAGTCGAAGAAGGCGTGCGTGGACTACACGTACCACCTGGGCATCACCGACTTCGGGCCGAACACGCCCGCCGAGATGCGCGAGGTGGTGCAGAAGCACGGCATCACCAGCTTCAAGGTGTTCCTCGCCTACAAGGGCGCGCTGATGGTGGACGACGGCCAGCTCTACCAGATCATGGAGGAGGCCGGGAAGCTCGGCGCCGTGGTCACCGTGCACGCCGAGAACGGCGACGCCGTGTGGCACCTGCAGCGAGAGCTGATCGCCAAGGGTTGCACCGGGCCCGAGTTCCACCCGGTGTCTCGACCCAGCGTGATCGAGGGCGAGGCCACGGAGCGCGCGCTCGCGATGGCGCGCCTGCACGGCACGACCGCGTACATCGTGCACATGACCTGCAAGGAAGCCGTGCACGCGCTCGAACGCGCGAAGCTGTCCGGCCAGCACTGCTACGGCGAGACGTGCCCGCAGTACCTGCTGCTGGACGACACGGTGTTCGACCAGCCCGACTTCCTGGGCTCGCTCTACGTGATGAGCCCGCCGATCCGGCCCGGGCACGTGGGGCACCACGCGGCGCTGTGGGCGGGGCTCTCCAACCGCATGCTCGACACCATCGGCACCGACCACTGCCCGTTCACGTTCGAGCAGAAGAAGATGGGCCTCGGCGACTTCACGAAGATCCCGAACGGCGCGCCGGGCATCGAGGACCGCCTGCTGCTGATGTACACGGAAGGCGTGATGGGGGGGCACTTCGACCTGTGCCGCATGGTCGAGCTCGGCTCGGCCGCGCCCGCGCGCATCTTCGGCCTCGAGTCCAAGGGCGCCGTCGCGGTGGGCAAGGACGCGGACATCGTGGTGCTGGATCCGAAGGGCTCCGGCACGCGCAGCGCGAAGACGCACTTCTCGCGCGCCGACCGCAACATCTACGAGGGCCGTCCCGTGAAGGGCCGCATCACCAGCACCATCGTCGCCGGGCGCGTGGCGTTCGACGGCAGCAAGCTCATGACGCAGACCGGCTCGGGCCGCTTCATCGCCCGCAAGCCCACGCATTTCGCCCACCACGCGGAGGTGAAGCCTTGAACCCGAACGCCAGCACGCCCCCCACCACCTCCGCCGATGTGCGCAAGAAGCACAAGGAAGTCCTGTTCCCGTCCGTGGGCAACTTCTACGCCGAGCCCGTGGTGCTGTCGGAGGGCAAGGGCCTGCGCGTGCGCGACCTGGACGGCACGGAGTACCTCGACTTCTTCGGCGGCATCCTCACCGTGTCCGTGGGTCACTGCAACGACGAGGTGAACGGCGCCGTGAAGGCGCAGATCGACCGGCTCGGCCACGTGTCCACGCTGTACCCCACGCTGCCGATCGTGGAACTGGCGGAAAAGCTGGTGTCGATCGCGCCGGGCCAGCTGAAGAAGGCGTTCTTCACCGCCAGCGGCACCGAGGCCGACGAGACCGCGGTGACGCTCGCGCAGGTGTACACGGGCAAGAGCGAGATCATCGCGCTGCGCCACGGCTACTCGGGCCGCTCGCTGCTGGCTCAGGCGCTCACGGCGCACTCGCCGTACCGCGCGGTGCCCACGCAGATCGCGGCCGTGAAGCACGCGCTGTCGCCGTACTGCTACCGCTGCCCGCTCAAGCTCACGTACCCCAAGTGCAACGTGCAGTGCGCGCGCGACCTCGACGAGCTCATCCGCACCACCACCACGGGCCAGCCGGCGGCGTTCCTCGCCGAACCGATCCAGGGCGTGGGCGGGTTCGTGACGCCGCCGAAGGAGTACTTCCAGATCGCGGTCGAGATCGTGCGCAAGTACGGCGGTCTGTTCATCTGCGACGAAGTGCAGACGGGCTTCGGCCGCACCGGGGACAAGTGGTGGGGCTGCGAGCAGTACGGCGTCGAGCCCGACATGATGACCATGGCCAAGGGCATCGCCAACGGCATGCCGCTGTCGGCCACGCTCGCGACCACGGCGATCGCCGACTCGTTCACGAAATCGCAGATCAGCACGTACGGCGGCAACCCGATCAGCGCCACGGCCGGCCTCGCCACCGTGAACGTGATCGAGAAGCACGGCCTGCTGCGCAACGCCGCCGTGCAGGGCGCGAAGCTGCGCGAGGGGCTCGAGAAGATCCAGCGCAAGCACCCGCGCATCGTGGGCGAGGTGCGCGGCATGGGCCTGATGCAGGGCATGGAGATCGTGAAGGACGAGACCGCGAACGACCGCACGCCGAACCCACAGGCCGTGAACGCGCTGTTCGAGGAAACGAAGAAGCGCGGACTCCTGATCGGCAAGGGCGGCCTGAACGGCAACTGCCTGCGCATCTCGCCGCCGCTCACGGTGAGCGCGGCCGAAGTGGACGAGGCGCTGCAGAAGCTGGGCGAGTCGTTCGACGCCATCGACGCGTGAGGTGAACCGGTGACCCAGCTTCCCGAAGGCCGACTCGAACACCAGCTGTCCGACGCGAAGCCCGTCTACACGCCGGGCGAAGCGGTGGCGGAGGCGAACCGCTGCCTCTACTGCCACGACGCCCCGTGCGTGCAGGCGTGCCCCACGGGCATCGACATTCCCACGTTCATCCGCAAGATCGGCACCGACAACGTGCGCGGCTCGGCGCGCACGATCCTGTCGGCGAACCTGCTCGGATACTCGTGCGCGCGCGTCTGCCCCGTCGAAGTGCTGTGCGTGGGCGCGTGCGTGTACAACGCGTGGCACCGCAGCCCGCCCATCGCGATCGGGCGGCTGCAGCGCTACGCCACCGAGACGCAGCTCGCGCGCGGTGACGCCGCGACGCTGCTGGCGAAGGCTCCGGCCACCGGCAAGCGCGTGGCCTGCGTCGGCGCCGGCCCCGCCTCGCTCGCCTGCGCGGGCTACCTGGCACTCGAGGGCGTGCAGGTGACCGTGTACGAGAAGCGCCCGATCGCGGGTGGGCTCAACGTGAGCGGCGTCGCGCCGTACAAGATGCACGCCGACGCGGCGCTCGCCGAGGTGGAGTTCCTGCGCTCGCTCGGCGTGGAGGTGCGCACCGGCGTCGAGATCGGCCGCGACGTGACCGCGGAGCAGCTGCTGCGCGAACACGACGCGGTGTTCCTGGGCCTGGGGCTCGGCGGCGATTCGCCGCTCGGGCTGCCCGGCGAGGACGGCCCCGGCGTGACGGGCGCGGTGGCGTGGATCGAGCGGCTCAAGCTGGAGCCGGGCTACTCGGTGCGCGGCGTGCGGCGTGCGGTGGTGATCGGCGGCGGCAACACCGCCATCGACGCGGCACGTGCGCTGGCGCGGCTCGGCGTGCTGTCGGTGCGCATGCTGTATCGCCGCACGGCTGCCGAGATGAGCGGCTACCTGCACGAGCTGGAGCAGGGCAAGCTCGACGGCATCTCGCTGGTGGAGCACGCGGTGCCGAAGGCGTTCGAACGCGACGCCCAGGGAACGCTCACCGGCATCGTGCTGGCCGACGGCCGCCACGAACCGTGCGACTTCGCGATCGTGGCGATCGGCCAGGCGAAGCTGGCCGAGCTGGTGCGCAGCTTCCCGGGCGTCGACCTCGACGACCGGGGCCGCGTGGCCGCCGACCCCGCGACGGGCGTCACCGCGAATCCGAAGGTGTTCGCGGGCGGCGACGGCCTTCGCGGTGGCGAACTGGTGGTGACCGCGGTGCAGGACGGCAAGCGCGCGTCGCGCGGCATCGCGGCCGCGCTGGGCATTCCCGTGCGCAAGGACGCGCCGATGCACGCGGGGCACGTGTAGGGCGCACGCACGCGGCGTCGAAACGACACGAGGCGCGGGAGCGATCCCGCGCCTCGCGCGTTTTCGGCGCCGCGCCGTCGTGCGTCAGCGCAGGTTCGAAAGGAACGCACGCATCTCGCTCGTCACGCGCGGTCCGTCCGAGAGGAACAGGTAGTGCGACGCGCCGCGGAGCTCCACGACGCGTGCGCCGGGGATCGCTTCGACGAGCCGGCGCCGCTGCCCCTCCTCCCAGTGGTTCTGCGCGTTGCGGAAGCGCATCGCCCGCAACTGGGCCACGCCACGCCCCACGAACATCCTCCGGATCCACGGGAAGTCGCGCGACTCGGGCCGATCCACGCTGTAGATCGCCAACACGGGAGCGCGCACGTCCGCGTAGTGGGGCGCCGACTCCCCACCGATGATCTTCGCGTTGATCCGCGCCGGCGTGGCGTCCTTCGTCCAGCGCCCGCGGGCGTCGAACACGCGCGTCGCGGCGATCTCGCTGGCGGGCCAGCGCACGCCGTACAGGCCTTCGAGGTAACCGCGGGCCGCATCGAGCGAGGCCCGGTCCTTCCCGTGCGGGCCCGGCGGCGCCGGCGGCAGTTGTCCGAGCACGGCCATGCTCATCAGCCGGCGCGTGGTGTGCGAGCGGTCGTACGCCGCGTCCAGGTAGACGAGGCCGGCGACACGTTCCGGGTGGCGCGCGGCGAACTCGGTCAGCTCGTCCCCCGCCACCGAATGCCCCACGAGCGTCGCGCGGTCGATGCCCAGCGAGTCGAGCATCACGCGAACGTCCTCGGCGAGCGTGGCGGTGTCGTAGTGATCGCGTGGCCGGCCGCTCTCGCCGTAACCGCGACGCGTCAGCGCGACGACGCGATGCGAGTCCGCGAACGCGGGGGCGAACTCGTCGAAAACGTGCGCGGAGTTCCCGAGCCCGGCGAGAAACACCAGCGCCGGGCCCTTTCCGCCGTAGTCCACGAAGTGCAGCGTCGTGCCCGGGGCCGCGACGATGCCGTTCGCGAATCCCGCACCGTCGACCCACCGGCTCGCGGCGGGGCTCCGCTCCGCGGCGCCGCTCGTCCCGGTGGCGGCGATCGTCAGCTGGGCGATGAGCATCGCGCTCCAGGCGCGGGACCGAATGCCGAACGTGTTCATCGGAGTCTCCTTCAGCGCGTGCGCGCGAGCGAAGAGGTCGTGGCCCCGGCCGACAGGCCCGGCGCCAGGGCGTTGAGCAGATCGAGGATCGCGTCGTCGACCGCGGGCGTGCTGGCGTTCGCGAGCACCACGAACCCGTGCCGCTGCGCCCGGTACAGCACGACGAAGGCGTGGAACGTGGCGGAATCGCCGGTGTGCATGAGCACCGTGTTCCCGCTGCCCTCCAGCACCGACCACCCCATCGCGTAGTCGCCGACGGGCGAGTGCAGCGCGGTCCACGTTGCGGGCGTCAGCTGGGCGGGCGACCCGCACAGCGCGCGCAGGTGCAGCTGGGCGTACCGCGCGAATCCGCCCACCGTCATGCTGACGTCGCCGCCCGGCGCGAGCACCGACGGAATGTGCCCGGCCGACGGGTCCACGGGCTCGAGGCCGGCGCCGCTCGCGACGTGCCCGCTCGGTTCGCCCGGCCCCGCTTCGAGCGGCCAGCCCACGAACATCGTCGCGCCGAGCGGGGCCAGCACGTCCTCGGAGACGAGCGCGTCCCACGTGCGGCCGGTCCGTCGCTCGGCGATCGCCGCCGCGACGGCGAAAGCGGCTGTGGAGTATCGGTACGTGCCGCGTGCGACCGCCGGAGGCTGCGCGAGCGCCCACGCCACGAACGCCTGTCGCCTCGCCGGGGCGTCACCGGGGAAGTCCGGGATCGACAGCATCTCCTCGTACTCGTTCCAGCCCGGCATGCCGCTGCGGTTCTGCAGCAGCTCCGCCAGCGTGACGTCGCGGTAGGCCGAGTCCATCGTGGCGGCGAGCTCGGGGAACGCGTCCGCCAGCGTGAGCGACCACCCGAGCGTCCCGCGATCGACGAGCGCACCGATTTCGGTGGCGGTCAGCGACTTCGCGAGCGAGCCCACGTGGAAGAGATCGGCGGGCGTGACCGGTGTCGCCCCGCCCAGGCGACGGACGCCGTCCGTCGCGACCTCGATCGAGTCGAGCGTGAACGACGCCACGGCGAGCGCGGGCAGGTCGTGCGCCGCGCGCGCCCGGGCGACGGCGGTCGCCAGCGAGACCGGCGCGGCGGGCGCCTCCGGAGCCGATGGGTGCTTCCGGCCGCAGCCGACGAGCAGTGCGGCAGCCAGGGCGAGGCCGGTGATCCAGCGGTACGTGTTCATGGAAGTCCTCCTCGGGCCGCCGACCCGGTCGACCATCGACCGGCGCCACGACCCGGAAGGCATCCTGCGGATCCGACCCGTCCCACCGCGCGTGCCGGTGGTCACGAAATCGACCGTGACTTTCGGCACTGGCAAGCCGCGGGGACGCGCCGCAGAATCCCGACATGCAACCACTCTCCAACCGCTGGCTCGGCCCTTCCCGCACGCTTCTCGCGCTCCGTGTCGCGATGACCGTGGCCTGGGGCTGGATCGCCGCCACCACGCTCGTGGGCGCGAGCGCACGCGGCACCGGCCTCGTCGTGGCCGCCGCGATCGGCTTCGCGGTCTTCCTGGCGGCGCTGTGGGCCACGCTCCATCGCGCGCCACGTTCGCGGCCGACGCTGCGCCACGGCCTGCTGCTCGGCCTGCAGGTGGTCGGGGCGTTCACGCTGGCGACCGACCTGATGATGCTGATCGCGATGGAGCTGCCGCTGGTGCTCCGCCCGCGCGGCGCGGTGATCACGTTCACGGTGCTGCTCGCGGCTTCGGTGGCCACCGGGCTCGCGCTCGCTCGCGCGGGGACGTTCGTGCCGGCCGGGGAGCTCGCCGGGTTGTCGGCGCCCCTGCAGGTGGCCCTCACGCTCGGCCTGGTGGCGGGCTGGCAGCTGCTCGCGTTCTGCGGCGGCCTGCTGGCCGCGACCGAGATCCGCGCCCGCCGCGACGTGCATCGACTCATGGCCGCGCTGCGCCTGGCGAACGCCCGCATCGAGGAATCGAGCCGCGAAGCCGAACGGCTGCACATCGCGCGCGAGCTGCACGATACGGTCGGACACCGGCTGGCGGCGCTGGGCGTGAGCCTCGATCTCGAGAGCCGCCGCGCCGCGGGCGCGTCCGCGGCTTCGCTCCGCGAGGCACGCGACGCGACCCAACAGCTGCTCGGCGAGGTGCGCGAGGTCGTGGGGACGATGCGAAACGACCAGCCGCTCGACCTGAAGCGCTCGATCGCCACGCTCGTCTCGGGCCTCACGGCCATCGACGTGGAGCTCACGATCTCCCCCGGCCTCGAGGTGAGCGATCCCGCCGCCGCGCACGCGCTGTACCGCTGCGCGCAGGAGGCGCTCACGAACGTACTGCGCCACGCGCAGGCGACGCGGGTGTGGTTGGAGCTGCGCCGGGACCGCGACGCCGTGGTGCTCGCCGTCCGCGACGACGGCGACGGCGCGGACGCACCGCGCGAAGGGCACGGGCTTTCGGGCATGCGCGAACGCATCGCGGCGCTCGGCGGAACCGTCGACGTCGAGGCGCGTCCGGGCGCCGGCTTCTCGGTGGTCGCGCGCGTGCCGGCCGCGGAGGTGGCGTGATGATCCGCGTGCTGCTGGCCGACGACCAGACGCTGCTGCGGCGCGGACTCGAGGGCATGTTCGGCCTCACCGACGACATCCGCGTGGTGGCCGCCGCGGCCGACGGTGACGAGGCCCTCACGCTGCTCGAACGCCACGAGGTGGACGTGCTGCTGCTCGACGTGCGCATGCCGCGACGGACCGGCGTCGAGGTGCTGGAGGAGCTGCGCCGCCGGGGCCGCGCGATTCCCGCGCTGCTGCTGACCACGTTCGACGACGACGCGGCGCTGCTCGCGGGCGTCCGGGCCGGGGCACGCGGATGGCTGCTCAAGGACACCGAGTTCGAGCGCGTGGCGGCTGCGGTGCGCGCGCTCGCGCGCGGCGAGACGGTGCTGCTGCCTGCGGTGACCGAGCGCGCCGTCCGGGCACTCGCCGCGACGCCGCCGGAGTTCGAGTCGCTCGACCCGCCGGACCGGCTGACGCCGCGCGAGACCGAGATCCTGCGGCTGATGGCCGGCGGCTACAGCAATCGTGAAATCGCCGACGCACTCCACGCCGGGGAGGGCACCGTGAAGAACCACATCTCGCACGTGCTCTCGAAGCTCGGCGTGCGCGACCGCACGCGCGCGGTGCTGAAGGGCATCGAGCTGGGCTACGTGTAGGGACGGGCGCCCGCCGCGCGCGACCGGCGCCGCACGGGCCGGCGGCGGCGGTCGTCACCGCGGCCGGCCCGTCCGCCACACCCGCTACAACCGCACCACGCGCACGCTGCGCTCGAGTCCCGGCGTGCTCACGCGCACGAAGTAGAGCCCCGGTCCGGCCTCGCCACCCGCCGCGTCGCGGCCGTCCCAGCGCAGGTCGTGCGCTCCGGCGGCGAAGTCGCCGGCCGCCACCTCGCGCACGAGCCGACCCGCCGCGTCGTAAACGCGCACGCTCGCACTCGCGGCGCGTGGCAGCGCCAGGCGGAACACGCTCGCACCGCGCGTCGGGTTCGCACCCGTGCGTTCGAACGCCAGCGCGAGCGGGGCGTCGCCCACGCCCACCGTGCCGCTCGGGGACACCAGCGCCGGCGCGCTCTCGTTGCCGTGCACGTCCACCGCCGTCAGCTTCCAGTACCAGTTCCCGCCGGGCGCGACATAGCCCGTGTCCGTCGGGCTCGCGAACAGCGTCGCGCCGGTCGGCACGAACCCGGCCGTCGCGCCGCGGTAGAGCCGGAAGCCCACGAAGTCGGCGTCGCTGCTGCGGCCCCACGACAGGTGCGTGAACGACGGTGCGTACGCCCCCGTGAACGGCGCCGGCGTGGCCGGCGGCAGGTTGTCCACCGAGTAGCCCGAGTCCGGCGTCGAGTCCCAGAACGCGCCGTCGGTGCCCACCGCCTCGACCATGAACAGCGTGCGCGGGTTGCCCGCGCCCACGGAGTCGCCCTCGGTGCTCGCGACGAAGCTGTAGCCCGCCTGCCCGTTCGCGAGCTGCGTGGCGATGTGCTCCCAGTAGATCGTGGCCGCAGCCGCGTCGGTCACGGCGCGCAGCACACGCGCGCCCGACTTCGCCGCGCTCGCGAGCGCCACCGCCTCGCCGCCCTCGTCCACGAGCACAGCCCCCTTCGCCAGCGCCTGCGCGGCGAGCCGCGCCGGCACCTGCCGCCAGATGCGATAGCTCGCCACGCCGAACGACGGATCGGCATCGAGGTAGCTGGGCGTCCAGGTCACGCGCACCTTGCCGCCCTGGTCCACCGGCACGTCGCGCACGTTCACGATGGACGGCTCGGGATTGCCGAGTCGTCCGAAGCGCTCGATGCGCTGCGCGTAGACGCCGTAGCTGGGGGTGCGCGCGTCGGTCCACGCGGCGATCACGCCCCCGGCGCCGTCCGGCGCGAGCGTGAAGTCGCCCTGCGAGGGAGCCAGGCCCGGCACGACTCCGGACGTGGGCGCGGGCCAGCCGAGCGGCGCGGTGCCCGTGCCGAGCACGCGCTGCACCGTGAACGGAGCCGTGCTGCCGTCGTACCACCCCGTGAGCAATCCCCCGCGGCCGTCGGCCACGGCCGGCGCCGAAACGGGGTATCCGCCCGGCGAGAGCGCGTTGCCCTCGGCGCTCCAGCCCGGAGCCCGCAATCCGGCGGCGGTGACGTGCGTGGCGAGGATCCGCAACGAAAGGAAACTCCGAATCGCCACGACATAGGCTCCGCGCGCTCCGTCGCTGCAGATGGAGCGCGCCTCGTAGGTGTCGCCGCCGTTGCCCATCACGCCGGGGGCATCCCACCTCAGGCTGACGCCCGCCGAAGGGATGCACGCCACGTCCACGACGGACGGGGACACATTCTCGTTCGTGTAGGCCACGATCACGCCACCCAAGCCGTCCGTCGTCGCGTGCGGCCGCGTCTGGTGGCCCGCGTACGCGAGAGTCATCGCGCCGACCAGGCCCCCGGCGGCGGAGTAGTGCTTGTACAGGATGTCGGAGTCGACGCCCGCCTCGCTCTGGTAGACGACGCAGGCGCCGCCCGAACCATCGGCGACGATCTCGGCGTTCCGCTGGATGCCGCCGCTGAAGTCCACGGTCACCGGGAAGCCGCTCGCCGGCGCGCCCGCCGGCGTCACGCGGGTGAGGTGTTCGTCGTAGTCGCTGACGCTGTAGATGTTGCCGAACGACACGAACGCGCCGCCCGCACCGTCGGTGCAGAGCATCGGCTGGAACGCCTGGCCGTCCCACACCATCAGCCCGTTCGCCGGCCAGCCGGGCGCGATCGACCCGTTCGCGAGCACGCGCTGCACGAACACGTCCTGGCCCGAGCGATCGTCGATCCACGTCACGTACAGGCTGCCGCCGGCGTCGGGGAGGATCTGCACGACCTGCTGGTTGCCCGCGAGGTTCGTGAGGGCCACGCCGTTCGCCGTCCAGCCCGGCGCCACGGAGCCGTCGGCGAGCAGGTGCTGCACGTACACGTCGGCGGTTCCGCCACGGGTGTCGGCCCAGCCCAGGAACACTCCGCCCGCACCGTCGGCGGCCGAGGCCACGCCGTAGCGCGTGCCGGCACCGATGGCCACGGTGGTGTTCACGCTCGGGTTGTTCGACCAGGCGGCGTGGGCAAGCGCTGGCGCGAGGAGGGCGGCCAGCAGGGCGACGGCGAGCGAGCGACGAAACATGAGAAGCCTCCGGCGGGGCGGCGGACGAGGACAGGGACTCGGGTACGTCGGAGTCAATCCCCGAGCCCGCGAAACCGCACGACCGGGCTCCGCCCGGCCCCTGCGGATTCCCCCATCGAATCGCCCGATCCCTGCGCTATCATCGCCGCGCCCATGACCTTCGGGGCCCGAGAGCCCCAGACCTTCGGCCGCACGCGCGGCCAGACCCCGTCGGAGAACGCCGGCCCACGCGCGCGGCGCACGACCCGCCGGAGCCCAGGACGAGCCCCGCATGGCTGATCTCTCCATCGACTTCGCCGGCATCAAGGCCCCGAACCCCTTCTGGCTCGCGAGCGCCCCGCCCACCAACAGCGGCGACCAGGTGATGCGCGCGTTCGACCACGGCTGGGGCGGCGCGGTGTGGAAGACGCTCGGCGACCCGATCGTGGACACGTCCAGCCGCTTCGGCGCGATCGAGGTGGGCGGACAGCGGATGGTGGGCTTCAACAACATCGAACTGATCACCGACCGGCCGCTCGCCGTGAACCTGCGCGAGATCGCCGAGTGCAAGAAGCGCTATCCGAAGCATGCACTGATCGTGTCACTCATGGTGGAGTCGAAGGACGACTGGCGCGAGATCATCCGCCGCGTCGAGGACACCGGCGCCGACGGACTGGAGCTGAACTTCGGCTGCCCGCACGGCATGTGCGAGCGCGGCATGGGCTCGGCGGTCGGGCAGGAGCCGAAGGTCTTGAAGACCGTGGCCGGCTGGGCGCTGGAGTTCTCGAAACTGCCCGTGCTGGTGAAGCTCACGCCGAACGTGGGCGACATCACGGTGCCGGGCGTGGCCGCGGTCGAGGCCGGCGCGCACGGCCTGTCGCTCATCAACACGATCAAGAGCATCGTGGGCGTGGACCTGGACCGCATGGTGCCCTACCCCGTGGTGGGCAACCGCTCCACGAACGGCGGCTACTGCGGGCCCGCGGTGAAGCCGATCGGCCTGCACATGGTGGCGGCGCTCGCGCGCGACCCGCGCGTGACGGTGCCGATCTCCGGCATCGGCGGCATCGCCACGTGGCGCGACGCGGCGGAGTACATCGCGCTCGGCGCCACCAGCGTGCAGGTGTGCACGTCGGTGATGCACTACGGCTTCCGCATCGTCGAGGACATGATCGACGGCCTGTCGAACTTCCTCGACTCCAAGGGCATGACTTCGGTGAACGAGCTGCGCGGCCGTGCGCTGCCCGCGTTCACGGAGTGGGGCGACCTCGACCTCAGCTACAAGGTCGCCGCCAGCATCGATCCGCAGAAGTGCATCGGCTGCGACCTGTGCCTGGTCGCGTGCCGCGACACGTCGGTGCACTGCATCCACACGGGCGAGCACCCGCTGCCCGCCGGCCACCGCGCCCCGTCGCGCGACGCCGCCATCGCGCGCGCGAAGGACACGGGCATCCACGTGACGTGGGTGGACTGGGACGAGTGCACGGGGTGCAACCTGTGCTCGCACGTGTGCCCCGTGCCGGGCTGCATCACGATGGTCGACGACACCCGCGGCAAGCCGTTCGAGAGCTGGAACGACCGCATCGCCAAGGGCACCGCGCACGTGCCCGGCGGCCTGCACGACTGAGGGACGGTTCCCCTACAGCGATCCCAGCGTGTTCTCCAGCCGCTGGTTCACCACGCTGTCGAAGATCGAGCCGAACCGGTAGGTGATGCCGAGCGAGGCGTAGTACTCGTACGAGGTCGCGAGCTGCCGCTGGCGGGCGAGCACCTGGCTGTCGGTGGCGTCGCCGCGGGGCAGCGAGAGCTGGTCGTGGATGGCCGTGAGGTACGCATAGCCCTCGATCGACAGGCCGCGCACCAGTCGCAGGTCGGCGTTCGTCGACAGGCTCGCGCGGTACTTGCTGATGTCGTGCAGGTACTGGCTTCCCGACACGCCGAAGTTCAGCGTGCCCCACGTCTGCTTCTGCGCCAGCGTCACGTCCATCGCGTGCGACATCAGCGTCTCGGCCGTCTTGCCGTACAGCGTGACGGCTTCGTAGCGCGCACGCGTGACGCGAGGTTGGTAGCCCACCGTGAGCGCCCGCCGCGACGACTCGGCGTATGGCCACACGTCGTACTCGATCGCCGGCCCGCCGCCCACGCTCAGGTGCATGTTGGTGTAGCTCGACGAGTAGACCACCCACGACGCGCCGAGCGACCACCGCGGGCGCAGGCTGCGCACCCACTGGCCGTTGCTGGTCCAGCCGCGCGTGAGGCTGGTGTAGCCCGAGCCGTCGTCGAACGTGTAGCGACTCTCGGAGTAGCGCTGGCTGAGGCCGAGCGCCAGTTTCTCGCGATCGGTGACGCGCGAACCCGAGATGGAGCTGTAGAGCGACAGGTAGTGATACGACTTCTCCCCGTTCGCATACGCATTCGTGCTCAGCTTGTACACCCAGTGGTTCCACGGGTCTCGCGCCGGCGCGGTGGGCGCGGCCACGTCGGGCGGCGGCGCCATCGTCACGCGCAGCCGCTCGCCCTCGGGGCGCACCGCCAGGTCGCGCGCCAGCGCCGCGGCGAGCGTGCGCACCACGAGCCGGCGCCCCACGTCGGGCGAAGCCGCGGGCGGCGAGATCACGCGCAGCGTGTCGGCCGCGGGGCCCGCGCCGGGTGCGCGCATCACGTACAGCGTCGCCTCGGTGCCGCCGCCGTTCGTGGCGCGCGTCGCCACCAGCACCGTCACGTCGGCGTCGGCGCGGTCGCGCACCCAGTCCACCCACGCCAGCTCGCGCTTGAAGAAGTCGAAGTCGCAGAAGTCCGAATCGCAATCCAGGTACAGCCGGAGCGGGCGGGCTTCGGGGGGCGCGGCGAGCGCTTCCGCGAGCGCGGCGGGCGCGACGGCACCCGCGAGCGCGGCGGCGGTCAGTGCCGCGCCGGCGGCGAACAGCGCGAGTTTCCGAAGGGTGGCGGCCATCGGGTTCTCCACGGTCGAGTGCGGCCCGCTCGGGGGAGATCGGGAAGGCGGCACTCTACCCGCGAACGGGCGCGCCGCATGTCTCGGAATGTTGAGGACCGCGCCAAGCCCGGGACAGCGGCCACGCACTTTGCGCTCACGGGACAGCGCTCGGCCGGGCTACTTTCCCCCGATCCGCGCTCCGGCGCGGAGCCCACGAGCCACGCCCGGAGGCGTCCGGGCGGGCCCGATCCCCGGAGGAGCCCCGCATGACGAGCCGCCCGGACGACAGCACGATCCAGCACGCCGACGGTCGCGTGGAACTGCGCGACCGCACCACGATCCAGGACAGCCCGCTCTACAACGAAGACCTCGCCCCGGTGCCCGTGTCGCGGCGCAACTGGAGCACGTACAACTTCGCGGCGCTGTGGATCTCGATGGCGCACTGCATCCCCACCTACATGCTCGCCTCGGGGCTCATGGCGCAGGGCATGACGTGGCTGCAGGCGCTGATCACGATCCTGCTGGGCAACACGATCGTGCTGGTGCCGATCCTGCTGAACTCCCACCCGGGCACGCGCTACGGCATCCCGTTCCCCGTGTTCGCGCGCGCCGCGTACGGCACCGCGGGCTCCAACCTGCCGGCGCTCATGCGCGCGATCGTCGCGTGCGGCTGGTTCGGCATCCAGGCGTGGATCGGGGGCGAGGCGCTGCAGACGTTCTTCGCCGCCCTGATCCCGGGCTGGAAGCTGCTGCTCGGCTCGGGCTTCATGGGGCACACCACCACCGAGTGGTTGTCGTTCCTGGTCTTCTGGGGCATCAACATCGGCATCATCTACAAGGGCATGAACCTGCTGCGCGTGGTGGAGAACCTGTCGGCGCCTTACGTGCTGGTGGTGACGGGGCTGCTGCTGGCGTGGGCGGTGAAGGCGGCGAACGGGTTCGGGCCGCTGCTGTCGCAGCCGGGCAAGTTCCACACGCTGGGCGAGTTCCTGCCGGTGTTCATCCCCTCGCTCACGGCCATGGTCGGCTTCTGGGCCACGCTGTCGCTGAACATGCCCGACTTCACGCGCTACGGCCGCAGCCAGAAGGAGCAGGTGCTCGGCCAGACGGTGGCGCTGCCCACCACGATGTTCCTGTTCGCGGCCATGGGCGTGCTCATCACCAGCGCCAGCGCGATCCTGTACGGCGAGCCCATCTGGGACCCGGTCAAGCTCGTGGGCAAGTTCGACAACACGCTGGTGGTGGGCTTCTCGATGTTCTCGGTGGTCATCGCCACGCTCGCGGTGAACATCGCCGCCAACGTGGTGTCGCCGGCGAACGACTTCGCGAACATGTTCCCTCGCCACATCAGCTTCAAGACCGGCGGGCTCATCACCGGCCTGCTCGGCATCCTGATGCAGCCGTGGCGGCTGCTCGCCGACCCGAGCGGATACATCTTCACGTGGCTCGTCGGGTACTCGGGCGGGCTCGGCAGCATCGCCGGCGTGCTGATCGCCGACTACTGGATCGTGCGCAAGCGCCAGCTCCACCTGCGCGACCTCTACCTGCCGGGCGGCGAATACGGCGGCTGGAGCGCGCCGGCCGTGGTGGCCACGCTCGTCGGGTGCGCGCTCGCCTGGGTGGGCGCGTTCGTGCCCGCGCTGAAGGTGCTCTACGACTTCGCGTGGTTCGTGGGCTTCCTCGCGGCCATGGCGATCTACGTGGCGATGAAGCGAGGACGCGTGCCCGAGCCGGTGACGGCGCCCGAGGCGTAGCGCGGCCTACTCGCTCACCACCAGCCGGGACGTGCGGGTGATCGAACCGGCGCGGAGCCGGACGAAGTAGAGCCCGGGGCGCGGGCGTTCGTCCGCGCGCAGCGCGAGCGTGTGCCAGCCGGCGCCCGGCGTTCCCAGTTCGCTCGCGAACACCCGGCGCCCGGCGACGTCGAGCATCTCGATCCGGGCCGGAACCCCGTCGGGCAGCGCGAATCGCAGACGCGCCGGCCCCGCGGCCCACGGCTGCGGTGAGGGTGGCGCGAGCACCAGGTCCGCGCCCTGCGCCTCCGGGTTCACGCCGACCGTCGAGGGCGGGCTGAACGTGAAATCGTCGAGATCCGCGCCGCTGGAAAACTCGTTGAACTCGACACGGCGGATTCCCGGGACCGACAGGGAGACGAGACCGTAACCGCCGCCCTCGGGCGACACGAACTGCGACCTGCCGATCCGCGCACCCGCGCCGTCGTAGGCGTCCATCGTGATCAGGTCGGCTTCCGTGGACGGATCACCGACCATCGCACTCACGGAGCTCACGGTTGCCGGCGAACCCGTGGCGGGATCGAGGAAGTCGACACGGATGCGCAGCGTGCTGCCGCCCCAGATCGCGGCGCTGTTGGGACCCGAGACGGAGCCATGCCCCACGAGCCCGCCACGAACCAGCCACAGCGAGTCCTGCACCACGCCGGTCGCGGTGTCCACCAACGAGAAGCGAGCGCCGGCCGAGGCGTAGTGCGAGCCGGGAAGCGCGAGGAACCAGTTCCCCGTGACGGGCACGTCGTCGAAGTCGAGGACCGTCGCGAGCGCCGTCGGCGCGCCCAGAAGGCTGATCCACAGCGCTCCGGCGGCCAGGGCGAGCGAACGAGTGGTACGAGCCATGCGAAACCTCCTCCCGTCGGGACGGCCCACCTTCCCGACCCTGCCGGTGGCGCGGGCGTCCGGAGCGTGGGACCGGCGCGAGGCCCGGGAATCACAACGCGGCCGCGGCCGGCGCTTCTCCCGCTCCGGGTCCGGCGCGGGACCGCGCGGCGGGCCCTGCCCCTCCGGGGGAGGCGCGAAACGGGCGCCGGGTTCTGCCCCGGCGCCCGTCGCGTGCATCTCGGCGGTCACCCGCCCCTTCGCGCGCTCCTACTCGAGCACGTGGATGTTCTTCTTCGCGCAGATGTCCTTCAGCTGCTTCGGCCACACGGTGACGCTGACTTCGCCCAGGTGGGCCTTCCGCAGCAGCAGCATGGTCGTGCGCGACTGGCCGATGCCGCCGCCGATCGACAGCGGGATCTGGTCGTTCAGGATCGCCTGGTGGTACGGCAGCTTCAGGAAGTCGAGCTGGTTCGAGATCTCAAGCTGCTGCTTGAGCGTGTCCTTGGTCACGCGCACGCCCATCGACGTCAGCTCGTGGCGGCGCTTCGTGACCGGGTTCCACACCAGGATGTCGCCGTTCAGCCCGTGCATCGGCCGGCCGTCGTCGCTCGTGGTGGGCGTCACCCAGTCGTCGTAGTCGGCCGCGCGCATCTCGTGCGGGTAGCCGTCCTTCAGCACCCAGCCGATGCCGATGATGAACACCGCCGCGTGCTTCTCGGACAGCACCTTGGTCTCGCGCTGCTTGCGCGGCAGATCGGGGTACATCTCGAGCAGGTCTTCGGCGTGGAGGAACGTGAGCTCGTCGGGCAGGTTCGGGTACTTGGGATTGCGCAGCTTCGGGAACTCGCCCTGGATGAACACCTCGGCGCCCTTGATCACCTTCCAGATGCGCCGCACGGTGTCCTTCAGCGTTCCGAGCGTGCGCTGCTCGGCGGTGATGCGCTTCTCCCAGTCCCACTGGTCCACGTACGCGCTGTGGTCGTGGTCGAGGAAGTAGTCCTTGCGCACGGCCCGCATGTCCGTGCACAGGCCCTCGCCCACCTCGCACTGGAACTCGCGCAGGGCCATCCGCTTCCACTTCGTGGCCGCCTGCACCACCTGCGTGTCGATGCGCTTCTCGAGCCCGAGCCCGCAGGGGAACTCGATCGGCGTGCGCGATCCGTCACGGTCGAGGTAGTCGTTCACGCCGCTCTCGCGACTCACGATGAGCGGCACTTCGACGGGGAACAGGTTCAGTTCCTTGCACAGGTTGTCGAGGATGTAGCGCTTGAGTGCGTGCAGCGCGTGCTGCGTTTCCTTGGGGCTCAGCAGCGACGTGTAGTCGGAGGGCAGGATCTTCTCGACTTCCGGATACGTGCTGATGCCAGGGCCGGCCAGGTCGGCCTGTTTGGACAGGGTGGCCATGAAAGACCTCCGTGCGAAGGTCCGTCGTCCGGGCGCCGGAACTCGCGGCGAGCCCGCGACGGCACGGGTGCGATGCGTGGCATCGCGCATGCCCCGCGGCGCTCGGCGTTCTGCCGGCGGATGCGGCGCGCGAACTCCGCGCCAGTTGCGTGTCGCCGGTGGCGCGCCGCTTGACGCGCGCGGCCCGCGCGGACCGGCGTGCTGCCAGACTGACGCGCGCGGATGACAGACGCGCCGGGCGCGGGCGGGCGACGGCGCGCCCGCCGCCCCTACCCGACCTTCGCCTTGTACGCCTCCAGCGCGGCTGCCAGCACTTTCATCGCGCTGCGCAGCTTCGCCTCCTCGAGCACGTACGCGAGCCGCACCTCGTCGCGGCCAAGGCCGGGTGTGGCGTAGAAGCCGTCGAGCGGCGCCACCATCACGGTCTCGCCGTCCAGGTGGAAGTCCTTCAGCAGGAAGATGGCGAAGGCGTTCGCGTCGTCCACGGGCAGCTTCGCGCACGAGTAGAACGCGCCCTCGGGCCGCCGCGCGATCACGCCGGGCAGCGCGGCGAGCCCCGCGGCCACCACGTCGCGGCGCTTCTGGTACTCGGCGATGACGCCCTGCGTGTACGCGTCGGGCACCTCGGTCAGCGCCGTGCACGCGAACTGCTCCAGCGTGGGCGGGCACAGCCGCGCCTGCCCCATGCGCAGGATCGCGTCCATGAACGCGCGGTTGCGGCTCACGATGTTGCCGATGCGCGCTCCGCACAGCGAGTAGCGCTTGCTCACGCTGTCCACCACGATCACGCGGTCGTCGAGCCCCTGCAGCGTCAGCACCGAGCGGTGCTTCAGGCCGTCGTACGTGAACTCGCGGTACACCTCGTCGGCCACCAGGTAGAGGCCGCGGTCGCGGCAGATCGCCGCGAGCGTCTCGATCTCGGCGTCGGCGTACACGGTGCCGGTGGGGTTGTTCGGCGAGCACACGAGGATCGCCCGCGTGCGCGGGCCGATCTTCTTCTCGATCTCGGCGCGCGGCGGCAGGTGGAAGCCGTCCTCGGCGCGCGTGGTCACCGGCACCGCGTTGACGCCCAGCATGGCCGCGAAGCCGTTGTAGTTGGTGTAAAACGGCTCGAACACCAGCACTTCGTCGCCGGCGTCGCACAGCGCGGCGAGCGTGAACGCGATCGCTTCGCTGCCGGCGGTGGTCACGAACACGTCCTCGGCGGCCAGCGGCACGCCCGCGGCTTTCGCGTAGTACCAGCGCAGCGCGTCGATGAACTCCGGCAGACCCTGCGACGGGCCGTACGGCACGTACGTGTCCTTGTACGCGGCGAAGCGCGCGAGGATCTCCTTCGGCGTCGGGATGTCGGGCTGGCCGATGTTCAGTCCGTGCACGACGCGCCCGGCCTTGCGGGCTTCCACGGCGTAGGGCGCGAGCCGCCGGATGGGCGACGCGGGCATGTCCGCGGCGCGCTGGGAGAGCTTGAGTGGGGCGGACATGAGGTCCTCGGAGTCGGCTGCGGCGCGGGGCCGCGGACTGCGTGGGCGTCGAGCGGCCGCGAGTCTAGCCCGGACTACCGCAGCCCTTCCAGCCAGTGCACCTGCGCCTCGATCGTGTCGAGCACGGCGGCACTGCGCGCATCCAGCCCGCCACGCGCACGCATGCGCGCGACCATGCGGAGCGCCGAGTCCGGCTCCCCGGCCAGCAGCCAGGCGGTGGCCGCGTGCGTCCCGCGCCCGGGCGAAGGCACCAGGTCCCAGCTCGTCTGCAGCATCCGCGCGGCGAGTGGCGCGTTGCCCTGGTCGGCGACGCGGTTGCCGTAGAACAGGTACACCGACGAGCGATGCACGGCGCCCAGTTCGGGCTGCCCCGTGGCCAGCGCTTCGATGCGGCGCAGCGACGCGTGCAGGTCGGCGTTCACGGCCACCCAGCCGCCGGCGCCGATCACCAGCACCGGCAGCACGGCGACGAGCGCGCCACGCAGCCGCGCGGCCGGCAGGTGCGACAGCAGCACCGCGCCGGCCAGTGTGAGCGTGAGCCCCAGCACGATGCTCAGGTCCCAGTCGCGGTGCACGCCCAGCCCGCTGCCCGCCACCGGCAACGGGAACGCGAGCGGCACGTAGAGCAGCGCGGTGATCGCCAGCCACGCGGCGCGCGGATCGCGCACGAACGCGCGTCGCGCCTCCGCGCCGGCCAGCACGGGCGAGGCGACCGCGAGCGGAGCCGACAGCAGCGCCAGGTTCAACAGGTCGGTGGGCAGCGACCGCCACGTGTCGGGCGCGGGCCACTGCAGCAGCTCGCGGGCGTCGGCCGCCAGCTGGCCGCCGCCCGCGCGCAGGCCCGCCAGCACCACGAGCACGGCCGACATCGCGATCATCGCGAACGCCTGTCGGCGCGCGGGCGCGGCGTCGCCGGGGAGC
>JBGAOB010000416.1:0-2529 GCA_044222045.1 Candidatus Eiseniibacteriota bacterium | reverse complement strand
CCAAGCTGCCGTGGGTCGTCGCCGGACTGGCGCTCGTGGGCGCGCTGGCGTTCGGCGCGTGGGCGTGGCCGCGGCTGCACGCGGCGCCGCCGGGCTACCGCTTCGAACCCGACGTGCAGCCGCCCGGCACGCGCAGCTCGATCTGGCCGCGCCTCGCTCCGGACGGCCGTTCGCTGGTGTTCGTGGCGGACGACACCTCGGGTTCCGCACGCGCCTACCTCTTGCGGCTCGACGCGCCGCGGGCCACGCCAATCCCGGGCAGCGAGGACGTGAACCGGGTGTACTGGTCGCCGGACAGTCGCGAGATCGCGTTCGTCACACACGACCGGCTGCAGCGCCTGGCCGTGGCCGGCGGTTCGCCCGTGACCGTCTGCCCGGCGCCGGGCGGAGCGGACCTGAGCTGGAGCGCGAAGGGCGTGATCCTGATGGACGGCAGCACGACCGACTCGCTCCGGGTCGTGCCGGCCGGCGGCGGCGAGCTGCGTCCGGCCTCGCGCATCGACCGTGCCCGGAACGAGGTGGGCAGCGCGTGGCCCAGCTTCCTGCCGGACGGCGAGCACTTCCTGTTCTGCGCGACGCGCTCCGACGGCGAGACGATGAACCTGCGCCTCGGCCGTCTCGGCTCGCTCGAATCCAAGCTGCTCGGCGAGACCGATGGTCGCGCGGAACTCGCCCCGGGCGGCTTCGTGCTCTACCTCCGCGGGACCCGGCTGGTCGCGCAGAAGCTGGACGTCGGAGCCGGACGGTTCACCGGCCAGCCGATCACGCTCGTCGACGACCTGCGGGTCGGTAGCTCGGCCGGACATTTCTCGGTGTCGGGGACCGGGTTGCTCGCCGTGCAGCACGAGGGCGGCAGTTCGGACGCCGTGCTGCGTCTGGCCGATCGCTCCGGCGCGCTGGGTTCGCAGGTGCTCGCCCGAGGCACGCTCGGAAACCCGCAGTTCTCGCCCGACGGCCGCCGCATCAGCTACGAGTTCAGGGGACCCCCGGGCACGTCGTGGGCACGTCGTGGGGCGACCTCAGCGTCCACGACCTCGAACGCGGCACCGACACCCGGCTCACGTTCACCAACGGCTCCGCGGTGCGCTCGTGCTGGTCGCCCGACGGCCAGCGCATCGCGTGGACGCAGGTCACCAAGGACGGGCGCACGACGGCGATGATCCGCTCCGCTGACGGACTCGGGGCGCCCGACTCGATCGCGTTCCCGTCCCGGACCGCGTATCTCGCGCAGTGGGCGGCCGCCGGTTCGCGGCTGGCCTTCTACTCCGGCGACGGGCGCATGTTCGTGGTCGACGCGGACGGCCCCGATCGGGTCGTCCAGGCGCTCGGCGACACCACGCAGTTCCAGACGCAGCCCAACTTCTCGCCGGACGGCCGCTGGCTCGCCACGACGATCTCGACGTCCAACACCAACTACAACATCTTCGTCACGAGCGCGATCGGCCCGCCGGGGCGCTGGCAGATCTCGCTGCGGCTCGGCGCCAAGCCGAGGTGGACCCGGGGCGGCCGAGAGCTGATCTTCGAATCGTCCGACGGCTGGCTGATGGCCGTCGACATCGACACCGCGAACGGCTTCCAGCCGGGCACGCCCCGGCAGCTCTTCCGCCTGCCGGTGGGCTCCTTCGGCCGTGAAATCGCCTCGTGGGGCGTGGACGCCTCGGGGGAACGCTTCCTCGTCGTGGCGCGCGACGCGATGGCCGATGCCACGGACCGCCGCACGATCGAAGTGATCACGGACTTCCGTTCACTGGTGAGCCGCAAGTAGGACCCGCCGCGCGGCACCGCGCGGCGGCACATTCCGCCACCCGCACACCGGCAAAGGACCGCAAGCACATGCTCGCAGTCGGAACCAAACTCGGCCCCTACGAAATCCTCGCGCCGCTCGGCGCGGGCGGCATGGGCGAGGTGTACCGCGCGAAGGACACGCGCCTCGGGCGCGAGGTCGCGGTCAAGGTGCTGCCCGAGCACCTGAGCGCGAACGCCGAAGTCCGCGTGCGCTTCGAGCGCGAGGCGAAGACGGTCTCGAGCCTCAACCACCCGAACATCTGCACGCTGTTCGACGTGGGTCGCGAAGGCGAGACGGACTACCTCGTGATGGAACTGATCGAGGGCGAGACGCTGGCGCAGCGCCTGCAGCGCGGCCCGCTGGCGGGGCCGGAGTTGTTGCGGCTCGGCGCGCAGGTGGCGGACGCGCTCGACCGCGCGCACCGCGCGGGCGTGATCCACCGCGACCTCAAGCCCGGCAACATCATGCTGACGCGCTCCGGCGCGAAGCTCATGGACTTCGGTCTGGCGCGCGCGGCGGACGTGGTGCGCCGCCCGGGCAGCGGCACGTCGGGTTCGGCGCTGACGCAGTCGCCCACGGTGGCGCAGGCGCTGACCACGCAGGGCACGATCGTGGGCACGTACCAGTACATGGCGCCGGAGCAGCTCGAAGGGGCCGAGGCCGACGCGCGCTGCGACGTGTGGGCGATGGGCTGCGTGCTGTACGAGATGGCCACGGGCAAGCGCGCGTTCGAGGGGCGCAGC
>JBGAOB010000415.1:0-2547 GCA_044222045.1 Candidatus Eiseniibacteriota bacterium | reverse complement strand
CAACGCGATCCTGTCGGCGCGCGTCGTGACGCCCGACAAGCTCGTGGTGCGCACCGCGTCGCCGCTCGCCGTCACCGACGCCGCGAACTTCCGGTTCACGGAAGCCGCGGCGCCCGACGCGCCGGTGCCCGTGAAGTCCGTCGACGTGCAGGGCACCACGGTCACGCTGACGTTGGAGCCCGGCCTGCGCCCGTCCGAGCGTTACCGCCTGACGATCGCCGACCCGCCGCTCGCCCGCGACGTGGCGCCGCCACTGTGGGCCGCGCTCGTGACGGTGTTCCTGTCGTCGGCGCTCATCAACAACTTCGTGTTCACGCGCTACCTGGGGTTGTGCGTCTTCTTCGGCGTGTCGAAGCGCCGCGAGACCGCCATCGCCATGGGCATCACGTTCACGGCCGTCATGATCGGCACCGCGATGCTGTCGTGGGCCGTGGACACGTTCGTGCTGCGCCCGCTGCACCTGTCGTTCCTCCAGGTGCTCGTGTTCATCGGGACCGTGGCCGCGATGGTGCAGTTCCTGGACACGATGCTGCGCAAGACGCACCCGGCGCTCCACAAGGGCTTCGGCGTGTACCTGATGCTGATCACCACCAACTGCATCATCCTGGCGGTGCCGCTGCTGAACGCCGGGGCGCACGCGAACGTCGCCGAGGCGTTCGCGCTGGCGCTGGGCTCGGGGCTCGGCTTCGCACTGGCGTTGTTCCTCATGTCGTGTGCGCGGGAGAAGATGGAACTCGCCCGCGTGCCCAAGCCCTTCGAGGGGCTCCCGATCGCGTTCGCGCTCGCCGGTCTGTTCGCGCTCGCGTTCATGGGCTTCTCGGGGCTGGACTTCTTCCGGTAGGCGGCCATGGATCTCGGCGGATTCGGCGTGGCGTTGTGGGGCCTGGCGGTGTTCACCGTGCTCGGGCTGCTGTTCGGGCTCGCGCTGGGCGTGGCGTCCGAGAAGTTCAAGGTGCAGACGAATCCGCTCGTGGACCGCGTGCGCGACCAGCTGCCGTCCGCGAACTGCGGGGCGTGCGGTTTCGCCGGCTGCACGGCGTACGCGGAGGCGGTGGTCGAGGACGCGAACGTCTCCCCCTCGCTGTGCATCCCGGGTCGCGCGCCCGTGGCGCAGGCGGTGGCGGAACTCACGGGCAAGGCCGCCGGTGACGTGCAGGACCGGCTCGCGGTCATGACGTGCCACGGCGTGAGCGCGTACGCGCGCGACGAGGCCGAGTACGCCGGCATCCCCACGTGCGCCGCCGCGGCGCTCGTGTTCGGCGGCCCGAAGGCGTGCAAGAACGGCTGCCTGGGCCTGGGTGACTGCGTGCGCGCCTGCCCGTTCGACGCGCTGTTCCTGAACGACGGCGGCATCGCCCAGGTGCGCCCCGATGCGTGCACCGGCTGCGGCGTGTGCGTGGGGATCTGTCCCAAGACGCTGTTCACCCTGTATCCTCGCGCGCGCCGCGTGGAGCTGGCGTGCAAGGGCGTGGACAGCAAGCAGGTGGTGCGCGCCACGTGCATGGTCGGTTGCGTGCAGTGCCGCCGCTGCGTCACCAAGTGCCCGGCGGGCGCGGTGACGTGGAACGGCCAGCACATCGAGATCGACCACGAGAAGTGCATCGCGTACGGTCCCGACTGCAACGAGGTCTGCACCGAGGTCTGCCCGAGTTCGATCCTGCATCGCGTCGGCCAGCTGCCGCACCCCGAGCTGGTCGCGATCTCCGAACCCTCCTGAGGAACCGACCCATGGAATCCACTTCCGGCGCGGTCACCGCACCGGCCGTCGCCACTCCCCCGTTGCCGTCGGTGGCGATCGCCATCGTGGGCAGCGGCGGGGACGGCGTGGCGTTGATCGGCGACCTGCTGCTGAAGATGGCGGCCGACCAGGGCCTGTACGGCATGCTCGTGCAGTCCTACGGCCCGCAGATCCGCGGCGGCGAGTCGGCCGTCATCCTGCGGCTCGCGAGCGAGGAAGTGTGCTACGAGTCGGATCGCACCGACCTGCTGCTGTGCTTCCGGCTGGCCGACCTGCGCCGCTTCCGCGGCTCGGTGCGCCTGCACGCCGGCAGCACGCTCGTGCTGGACGCCGCCGAGCAGGGCGAGCTGCCCGACTGGCTCGGACGCTCCGACAAGCCGGTGTTCCGCCACCCGTTCGCCACGATCGAGAACGGCATCGAGGTGGCCGGCGATCCCAAGAACATGATGGGCCTCGGGCTCCTGTGCCGCTCGCTCGGCTGGGACGTGGCGCTCGCCGAGAAGGCGATCGCCGACCGCTTCGCGTCGCGCCCGGCCGTGATCGAGCGCAACGTGGCCGCGGTGCGCAAGGCGTTCGCGGTCGACAGCATGCCGGCGCTGCCGCGCCTGCAGCCGCGCGGCAAGTCGCTGATCGTGGAAACGGGCAACGAGGCCGTGGCGCGCGGCGCCATGGACGCCGGGCTCGAGTTCTTCGCCGGCTACCCGATCACGCCCAGCTCCGAGGTCATGGAGACGCTGATCGACGAGCTGCCCGCCCGCGGCGGCACGCTGGTGCAGGCCGAGGACGAGATCGCGGCGCTCGGCATGGTG
>JBGAOB010000414.1:0-2554 GCA_044222045.1 Candidatus Eiseniibacteriota bacterium | reverse complement strand
GCGGCCGGGGCGGCGCAGTCCGGGCAGCGAGACGCCGCTTCCGGTGCACAGGTCGAGCACGACGTGCGCGTCCTCGGGCACCGCGCGCCACATGGCCTCGCGCCACGCGCCGTCCTGCCCCAGCGTCATCACGCGGTTCAGGAAGTCGTAGCGCCCGGAGACGTCGTCGAACATCGACGCCATCTCGCCGGCCGCGTGCGGCTCGAATCTCGGCTGGAGATCTTGGCTCATGAACGGGGCCGCCGCGCGGAGGGAAGAGTCTGGTGCGCCCGACAGGAATCGAACCTGTAACCTTCAGCTCCGGAGGCTGACGCTCTATCCAATTGAGCTACGGGCGCACGGCGGGCGGCATTCATAGCACAGGCCGGCGCGGACGTCATTCGAGCGAGCTCCCCCACCGTCGCGACGCGCACGCTCGGGGGGCTCACCGCGTGACGTCGGTCCACCAGCGCGCCGCGGCCTCGAGATCGCTCTGGGCCAGTCCGTGCCCGCCGGGCGCCACGTTCAGCGTCACCTCGGCGCCGGCGTCGCGAAGCACGGCGGCCAGCCGCTGGCCGTGCTCGGGCCCCGCGATCGGATCCTGCAGCCCGTAGGCCACGAGCACGTGCTTGCCCCGCAGGTCCGGCAGGCGTTCGGGCTCGTACGGCAGCACGGGGCGCAGCAGCACCGCGCCCGCCAGCGACTCCGGCCGCTGCAGCAGCAGGCTCGTCGCGATGTTCGCGCCGTTCGAGAAGCCGGCTGCCCACACCCGGCGCGCGTCGAACTGCAGCGCGGACGCGCGCTCGGCGAGCCAGTCGGCGAGTTCGTCCGTCCGCGCACGCAGGTCGTCCATGTCGAACACGCCCGCGGCCAGCCGGCGGAAGAAGCGCGGCATGCCGTGTTCCAGCACGTGGCCGCGCGGCGACAGCAGCGCCGAACGCGGTGCGAACAGGCGCCCCACCGGAATCAGATCGTTCTCGTTGCCGCCGGTGCCGTGCAGCAGCAGCGCCACCGTGCCGTCGCCCGACGGCGCCGGCTCCCAGCGGTGCTCGAACGGAACCGCGCCCGGCCGGTTCATGCGCTGCTCCGCCCGGTCACGCGCAGCACCTCGGCCACGTCCTTGTCGCCGCGCCCCGACAGGTTCACCACCACGCGCGCGTCGGCGCCGAGCGCGCGGCCCTCGCGCAGCACCCAGGCGAGCGCGTGCGACGACTCGAGCGCGGGCAGGATGCCCTCGAGCCGCGACAGGGTTTCGAACGCCGACAGCGCCTCGTCGTCGGTGGCGTTCGCGTACTCGACCAGGCCCTGGTCGGCGAGCCACGCGTGCTCGGGGCCGAGCGCCGGGTAGTCCAGGCCCGCCGACACCGAGTGCGTCTCGCGCACCATGCCGTGCGAATCCTGGAGGATCAGCGTGCGCGTGCCGTGCAGCACGCCGACGCTGTGCTCGGGCAGGCGGGCCGCGTGCTTGCCGCTGGCCAGGCCGTGGCCGCCGGCCTCCACGCCCACCTTGCGCACGGCGCGGTCGCCGAGGAACGCGTGGAACAGCCCGATCGCGTTGCTCCCGCCCCCGACACACGCCACGAGCACGTCGGGCTGGCCGCCGGCGAGCGCCTGGAATTGCGTGCGCGCCTCCGCGCCGATCACGCGATGGAAGTCACGCACGATGGTGGGGAACGGATGCGGTCCCAGCACCGAACCGAGCACGTAGTGCGTGTCGCGCACGCGCGTGACCCAGTCGCGCAGCGATTCGTTGATGGCGTCCTTCAGCGTGCGGCTGCCGGCGTCCACTTCGCGGACCTCGGCGCCGAGCAGGCGCATGCGCTCGACGTTCAGCTTCTGCCGCCGCGCGTCCTCGGAACCCATGTACACGGTGCACTCGAGCCCGAAGCGCGCGGCCGCGGCCGCCGTCGCCACGCCGTGCTGTCCGGCCCCCGTCTCGGCGATCACGCGCGGCTTGCCCATCCGGCGCGCGAGCAGGCACTGTCCGATCGTGTTGTTGATCTTGTGTGCGCCGGTGTGCAGCAGGTCCTCGCGTTTGAGGAAGACGCGGCAGCCCGCCTGCTCCGAGAAGCGCCGCGCTTCGATCAGCGGCGTGGGGCGGCCCGCGAAGTCGCGCAGCGTCGCGGCGAGCTCGCGCTCGAACGCCTCGTCGGCACGCGCGCGTGCGTACTCGGCTTCGAGTTCGTCGAGCGCGTGAACGAGCGTCTCGGGCACGAAGCGTCCGCCGTAGGGGCCGAAGTGTCCGGGCTGGTCGCGGCCGTCAGTGGAGCGGGTTTCCATCGAGTGCTCGAACGGCGGCCACGAAGCGCCGCACGCGGTCGGGGTCCTTGAGACCGGGGGAACTCTCCAGCCGGGACGATGCATCCACGCCGAACGGCTTGGCCTCCCGGATGGCGTCCGCGACGTTGGCGTCGTCGAGGCCGCCGGCCAGCACGAACGGCCGGTCGCCGCAGATCGCGCGCGCGGTCGCCCACGGGAACGTGCGGCCCGTGCCGCCGGCGAGCGTCGGATGCGCCGTGTCGAGCAGGACGAGGTGCGGCAGCGGTGCGAGCGGGTCGCGCGCGCGGCCGTGCTC
>JBGAOB010000041.1:0-23981 GCA_044222045.1 Candidatus Eiseniibacteriota bacterium | reverse complement strand
GTCATCCCGACGTCACTCCTGGCCCGCGAGCCGTCCCTCGCGGCGCGCGTCTCCACCTTCGATCCGCGAAAGGCGGCCTCGGCGAAACTGCGCCGCCTCGCACGTTGAGCCACGGTTCTCGCAGTCGCGACGATGCCTCCCCCCTTGCCCCGCACCCACCCCTCCGCCTAGCCTCCGCCCCCTCATGCTCCGCGCCCTTCGCCAGCTCTCCGCGGCCTTCGCGCTGCTCGCGTACCTCCTCGCGCTTCCCGAGGGTGTGCTCGTGCTCTGCATGGGCGCGGGCGAGCATCGCGCGATCGAGGCCGCTTGCCAGGGCCACTCGGCCCAGGACGACGCGGCCCACGTCGACGAGCCCTGCGCCTGCGACGGCGACTGCGGGCCTTGCGCCGACGCGCCGCTGGGGCTCGATCACTCGGCCCTGCACAGCCTCGCGCAGCGCGAGTCCGTCGCCCCGGCGCCGCTCGCGGTTTCGCCCGCACCGTGCGCCAACCTGCTCGGCGCTCCGGCGTCCTTCGCCAGCGGCACGCGCGCGCCCGAGCCGCTCCTCTCCTCGAGTCCCCCTCCACAAGCGCACGTCGTCCTGCGCATCTGATCCACCGGTTGTTCGTGTGACCTGAGTCCCTCGCGCTGGTCCGCCTCGCGGGCCGGCCCGGTCCACAGCTTCCGGAGGATCCACCGTGCTCACGCACTCCGGGCGCCGGCGTTGGCGCCCTGTCCGATACGTGCTGCTCGCGGCGCTGCTGGCGTCGCCAGCCGCGGCGCAGTCGCCGCCCCGCACGCTCACGCTGGCCGACGCGCTCGCGCGCGCGGCGGCGCATCACCCTTCGCTCCGCGCGGCGGGGCTCGCCTCCGATGCGGCGCGCCACCGCGCGCTCGACGCCCACCGCCGGCCGGCGCCGCGGCTCGAGGCGTCGCTCGACAACTGGGGCGGTTCGCTCGGCACGGCGCAGGCGGAGGCCACGCTGCAGCTCACGCAGACGTTCGAACGGGGCGGCGATCGCGCGGCGCGCTCGGCGATCGCGGCGGCCGACGTGGCGCTGGCCGACGCGGATCGCGCACTCGCGCTTCGCGACGTGCAGGCGCGCGCGACGGCGGACTTCGTCTCGGCGTGGCTCGCGCGAACGGCGTCGCCTGCTCGCGGAGTCGGCGGCGATCGCGGCCGACGCGCTCACCGCGGCGCAGCAGCGCGTGCGCGAGGGTGCGGCCTCGCCGGTCGAACGCCTGCGCGCGGAGTCGGCGCTGGCCCTGGCTCAGGCGGAAGTCGCGCGCTCGTCGGCGGAGGTCGCGGCGGCGGATCGCGCGCTGGTGCTGCACTGGGCGGCGGCCGAAGCGGACTTCGACTCGCTCGCACTGCCGCAGCCGTCCTCGCCCGCGCCGGCGGACTCGGCGGCGTGGTTCGCGTCGCTGACGTCGCATCCGGAGCTGGCGGCCGCGGCGGCTCGCGTTCGAGCGGCGCAGGCGGTCTCGCTCGCGGCGCGCGCGGCGGGCACGGCCGACGTCGACGCCAGCTTCGGCGCGCGGCACCTGCGTGAATCGGAGGGCACGGGCTTCGTGGCGGGCGTGTCGCTGCCGCTGCCGTTCGGCAACCGGCAGCGGGGCGCCTCGGCCGCGGCGGGTGCGGATGCTTCGCGCGCGCAGCTGGAGCGCGACGCGACGCAGGCGCGTCTCCACGCCGAGCTGCGCAGCGCGCTCGAACGGTGGCGCGCGGCATCGGCGGCGCTGCGGCCGCTACGCGAGCGCGTGCTGCCGGCGGCGGACGAGGCGCTGGCGCTGGTGCGCGCGGGCTACCGCGCGGGGCGCTGGGGCTACGCGGATCTGGCGGAGGCCTCGCGCGCGGCACTCGAGGCGCGGCGCGCGTGGCTCGACGCGACGGGCGAGGCGTGGCGCGCGAAGGCGGACGTGATGCGACTCACGGGCGGCGACGCCGCGAAGGGAGAGCAGTGATGACGATCATCGACCTCACGCGGCGCGTGGCACTCGCGGCGTTGATGCTGGGCGTGCTCGCGGTGGGTTGCGGCCCGGCGCAGCGCGCGGCGAAGGACGCCGCCGAATCCACCGAGGCGCACGCGAGCCCGGGCGAGCACCACGACGAACACGGCGAACACGCCGAGGGCGAGCCGCAGGCGGTCACGCTGAGCCCCGAGGCGATCGCCAACGCGAAGCTGGCGTTCGGGCTCGCGGCGCCACGCGACATCGCGGTGACGGCCGACGCGCCGGGCGAGGTGCACATGGACCTGGAGCGCGTGTTCGAGGTGCGGCCGCGCTACCCGGGCGTGGTCCGCGAGCTGCCGCGCCACCTGGGGCAGCACGTGTCGCGCGGCGATCTGCTGGCGGTGGTTCAGGGCAACGAGAGCCTGTCGGACTACGAGATCCGCTCGCCGCTGTCGGGCACGGTGGTGTCGCGCACGGCGATTGCGGGGCAGGCGGTGGATCACGAGTCGGTCATGCTCACGGTGGCGGACCTCTCGCACGTTTGGGTGGACTTCGCGGTCTACCCGCAGCACGTGGATCGCGTGCGGCCGGGGCTGCCGGTGCGCATCACGGCCACGGGCCGCGAGGACCTGTCGGCCAATGCGCGCGTGAGCTACGTGGGGCCGATGCTGGAGCAGGACACGCGCGTGTCGAGCGCGCGCGTGGTGCTGCCCAACGCGGGCGGGCGCTGGCCGCCGGGGTTGTTCGTGACGGTGCGGCTCGAACTCGAACGCGCACGCGTCGCGGTGGCGGTGCCCGAGGCGGCGATCGTGCGCACGCGCGAGGGCGCGGCGGTGTTCCGCGTGCACGGCGAACGCTTCGAACTGACGCCGGTGCAGACGGGCCGCAGCGACGGACGCTTCACCGAGATCGTGTCGGGGCTCGCGGCGGGCGATTCGGTGGTCACGGCCAACGCGTTCGTCCTCAAGTCCGAGCTGGGCAAGGGGGAGGCCGGGCATGAGCACTGACCTGCACGGCCCGCAAAATGCCCCGCCACCGGAGCCGGCGGCGGGCGACAACCGCCTGCTCGACGCGGTGCTGCGCTTCTCGATCCGGCAGCGCGGCCTGGTGCTGCTGGTCACGCTGGGCATCGCGGCGCTCGGCGTGTGGAACTTCCGCCGGCTGCCGATCGACGCGGTGCCCGACATCACCAACGTGCAGGTGCAGATCAACACGGTGGTCGAGGCGATGTCGCCGGTCGAGGTGGAAAAGCAGGTGACGGTGCCTATCGAAACGGCGATGGGCGGCATCCCCGGCGTGGAGCAGGTGCGCTCGCTCTCGCGTTACGGGCTGTCGCAGGTCACGGTGGTGTTCCGCGACGGCACGAGCATCTACTTCGCGCGCCAGCTGGTGAGCGAACGGCTGCAGCAGGCGCGCGAGGCGCTGGGCGCCACCGGCGGCGAGCCCACGAATGGACCCATCGCCACGGGTCTGGGCGAAGTGCTCATGTGGACGCTCGAGGTGGCGCCGGGCGCGCGCCGCGCCGACGGCGGCGAGTGGACGCTCACCGACCTGCGCGACGTGCAGGACTGGATCGGCCGCCGCAGTTGCGCGTGCCGGGGCGTCACCGAGATCAACACGATCGGGGGCTACCGCCGGCAGTACCACGTGACGCCCGATCCGCGGCGACTGCAGTCACTGGGGCTCACGTTCCACGACGTGCTGGCGGCGATCGAGCGCAACAACCAGTCGGCCGCGGGCGGCACGCTCGAACAGAAGGGCGAGCAGTTCCTGGTGCGCTCCACCGGGCGGCTGCGCGGGCCCGACGAGATCCGCGACGTGGTGGTGGCCACGCGCGACGGCGTTCCGATCCACGTGCACGACGTGGCCAGCGTGGGGCCGGGGCGCGAGCTCCGCTCGGGCGCGGCCACGCGCAACGGCGACGAAGTGGTGCTGGGCACGGCGTTCATGCTGATCGGCGAGAACAGCCGCGTGGTGGCGCACCGGGTGGAGCAGCGGCTGCAGCAGGTCAACCGCACGCTGCCGGACGGCGTGAAGGCGCGCGTGGTGTACACGCGCACCAAGCTGGTGGACGCCACGCTCGAAACGGTGCGCACCAACCTGGTCGAGGGCGCGGTGCTGGTGATGGCGGTGCTGCTGCTGATGCTGGGGCACTTCACGGCGGCGCTCATCGTGGCGCTGGTGATCCCGCTGAGCATGCTGATCGCGGTCACGGGCATGGTGGAGCACCGCGTGAGCGCGAACCTGCTCAGCCTGGGCGCGATCGACTTCGGCATCATCGTGGACGGCGCGGTGGTGATGGTGGAGAACGTCGTGCGCCGCTTCGCGCGCCGCCAGCGCGAGCTGGGCCGCGTGCTCGACGGCCACGAGCGGCTGCGCGAGGCGTTCGCGGGCGCGGCCGAAGTGGCGCGGCCCACGCTGTTCGGCGTGCTCATCATCATGGCCGTGTACCTGCCGGTGCTCACGCTGAGCGGCATCGAGGGCAAGATGTTCCGCCCCATGGCGGGCGTGGTGCTGCTGGCGCTGGCCGGCTCGCTGGTGCTGGCGTTCACGTTCGTGCCGGCGGCGCTCGCGCTGCTGCTGCGCGGCCCCGTGCGCGAGCCCGAGGGCGGCGTGCACGCACGGCTGCAGCGCGCGTACGAGCGCGTGTTGCGCTGGGCGCTGCGGCGGCGCGCGGCGGTGGCGGCGGGCGCGGCGGTGCTGGTGGTGGCGGCGGCGTTGCTGGCCACGCGGCTGGGCAGCGAGTTCGTGCCCACGCTGGACGAGCGCGACCTCACGATCCAGCCCATGCGCATTCCGTCCACGAGCCTGCAGCAGTCGGTGGCCATGCAGCACGACATCGAGACGGCGCTGCGGCGGCTGCCGCAGGTGGCGGACGTGTTCGCGCGCATCGGGACCGACGAGGTGGCCAACGATCCGATGCCGGCGAACATCGCCGACATGTTCGTGATCCTGAAGGACCGCCGCGACTGGCCCGATCCGCGGCTGCCGCGCACGGCGTTGATCGAGCGCATGGAGGCGATCCTGCGCCAGCATCCGGGGCAGGAGTACGAGTTCACGCAGCCGATCGAGATGCGCTTCAACGAGCTGGTGGCGGGCGTGCGCAGCGACGTGGCGGTGAAGGTGTTCGGCGACGAGCTCGAGGTGATGAGCGAGGCGGGCGAACGCATCGCCAGCGTGCTGCGCTCGGTGCCGGGCGCCACCGACGTGCGCGTGGAGCAGGTGACGGGGCTGCCCACGCTCACGGTGGACCTGCGCCGCGCCGCGATCGCGCGCTACGGGCTGGGCGCGGAGGACGTGCAGAGCGTGGTGCGCACGGCCGTGGCGGGCACGGAGGCGGGCGAGGTGCTGGAGGGCGACCGCCGCGTGCCGATCGTGGTGCGGCTGCCCGAGGCGGCACGGCAGGATCTCGCGGCGCTCGCCGACCTGCCGGTGCCGGTGGCGGCGCGCGCGCGGTCGGAGCTGCGCGGCGCGCTGCCGGCGCCGCACGCGGAGGAGCGCACGGAGTTCGTGCCGCTGAGCACGCTGGCCGATCTGCGCGTGGACGAAGGGCCCAACCAGATCAGCCGCGAGAACGCCAAGCGCCGCGTGGTGGTGCAGTGCAACGTGCGCGGGCGCGACCTGGGCGGATTCGTGGAGGAGGCGCAGCGCAGGCTCGAAGCGTCGTACCGCGTGCCGCCGGGCTACTGGCTGGAGTGGGGCGGCGAGTTCGAGAACATCCTGGCCGCGCGCGGGCGGCTGGCGGTGGCCGTGCCGATGGCGCTGCTGCTGGTGTTCCTGCTGCTGTTCGGCGCGCTGGGCGGCGTGCGCGACAGCGTGCTCGTGTTCACCGGCGTGCCGCTGGCGCTCACGGGCGGCGTGCTGGCGCTGGCGGCGCGAGGCATCCCGTTCTCGATCTCGGCGGCGGTCGGGTTCATCGCGCTGTCGGGCGTGGCGGTGCTGAACGGGCTCGTGATGCTGTCGGTGATCCGCCGCCTGCGCGAGGGGGGCACGCCGCTCGACGAGGCGATCGTGGCGGGCGGCGTGGCGCGCGTGCGTGCCGTGCTCATGACGGCGCTCGTGGCGTCGCTGGGCTTCGTGCCGATGGCGCTCGCGTCCGGCACGGGCGCCGAGGTCCAGCGTCCGCTCGCCACGGTGGTGATCGGCGGCGTGCTGTCGTCCACGGTGCTGACGCTGCTGGTGCTGCCCGGGCTCTACCGCTGGGCGCATCGCGGCACGGAGCCGCCGCCCGAGCCGTGAGCGCGTCGCTCGAACGCACGCGGCGGGAGCCCGGGTATCGGCCCCCGCCGCGTGCGCGACCGCCGGCGTCGCGTCACTTCATGCCGGGCTTCGGCAGCGCCCAGCCCGCACCCTTGCCGGTCCAGGTCTGCTTCGCCAGCGGGATGTGCCCCACGTCGCTGTACATCACCAGGCGAGTCACACCGTCCGGGCGCACGGCGAGCACCGTGAGCGAGCCGTTGCCGATGTCCATGTGCGTCCAGTGCGCGGTGTCGTTGAGCAGCGCCTTGCTCACCATCCAGCGGATCACGTTGCCGTGGCACACGAGCACGTCGTGCGTGTCGGCGTCGGGCGTGGGCACCAGGTACTTCGCCCACGCGGCGTTCAGGTTGGCGTCGCACGCCGCGATCTCGTCGGCCGTGTGGTTCTTCATGTAGTCCGGGCGATCGGACGTGGGCGTGCACTCGTGCAGCAGCGAGTCGCGCTCGGGCGTCCTCTTCATGATCGCGCCCATGTCGTCGGCGGTCTGCACGGCGCGCAGGTACGTGCTGCTGACCAGGCGGTGCGGCTGGACGGGAAGGGCCGCGAGCCGCGCGCCGATCAGTCGAGCCTGCTCGTGCCCGAGCGCGTTGAGGCCGTTGCCCACCGCGTCGTCGGTCACGGTGCTGTCGTAGTCGTACATGCCGTGACGGATCAGGTACACGTAGTGCACACCGGCGGCCGCGGCGCGGGCGCGTCGGCGGCCAGGCGGCGGCGGGCAGCAGCAGGGCCAGCACGATCGGCGCGAACAGTCGGGACATGCGGAGGTCTCCCGTCGGGTGGAACCGCGAACTCGCGCCGCACCATGCCCGCGACGACCGTCCGATCGCAAGCGTGCGGCGCGACGGTGCGCCCGTCCGCGGGGAGCGCGCGGCCGGCGCGGAGCACCACTCGCTTGCGCGCGCGATCGGTGCTTCGCACGCGCGACGTTCTCCGACGGGCGTGTGACGCGCGCAGCAGGGCGCACTGACAAGCGCGCGCAGGCTCTGCCAGATCGTCGGCCGCGAAGCGTGCGCGATCGCCGAAGATCGTTCGGTCATCAGGCTCGTTCGCCGCGGCGTTCTCCGCGCGGGGCGGTTGGCACCTCGAGACGTCCGCGCGCAGGTGCTCCGCGCAATCGCTGGAAAACGCCACATGTAACCGTTTCCAACATAGTTCGTCGCGCGCGCTCCGGTGAGGCGTAGAGTGCGCGCCGGCTCACGAAGCCTCCAATCACGCACGGGAAGCGTCCTCCGGGCATGAATGGCGCACTGGCTGCCGATCGACGGGACCCCATCGTGTCCCGGAAAGGAGTCGGTGTCATGAATGGAACGGACGTGGCAGTGCTCACTCCCACCAAGACCAAGACCATGACCACGAAGGACTACATCAACGCCGTCATCGACGTGACGGTGGCCAAGAACCCGGCCGAGCCGGAGTTCCACCAGGCCGTGCGTGAAGTCATCGGCTCGCTGAGCCCGGTGATCGATCGCCACCCCGAGTACAAAGCCGCGCGTCTGATCGAGCGCATCGTCGAGCCCGAGCGCGTGATCATGTTCCGCGTGCCGTGGCAGGACGACAAGGGCGAGGTGCAGGTCAATCGCGGGTTCCGCATCGAGATGAACAGCGCGATCGGACCGTACAAGGGCGGCCTGCGGTTCCACCCGTCGGTCAACCTGGGCATCCTCAAGTTCCTGGCGTTCGAGCAGGTGTTCAAGAACTCGCTCACCACGCTGCCCATGGGCGGCGGCAAGGGCGGCTCGGACTTCGATCCGAAGGGCAAGAGCGACTCCGAAGTGATGCGCTTCTGCCAGAGCTTCATGACCGAGCTCCAGCGCCACATCGGTCCCGACACGGACGTGCCGGCCGGTGACATCGGCGTGGGTGGCCGCGAGATCGGCTTCCTGTTCGGCCAGTACAAGCGCCTGCGCAACGAATTCACCGGCGTGCTCACGGGCAAGGGCCTCAACTGGGGCGGCTCGCTGATTCGTCCGGAAGCCACGGGCTACGGCACGGTGTACTTCGCGGCCGAGATGCTGAAGGCCAAGGGCCTGAAGCTCGAAGGCAAGACCTGCCTCGTGTCGGGCAGCGGCAACGTGTCGCAGTACACGGTCGAGAAGCTGCTCGACCTGGGCGCCAAGCCGGTCACGCTGTCGGACAGCAACGGCATGATTTACGACGCCGACGGCATCGACCGTGACAAGCTCGCGTGGGTCATGGACCTCAAGAACGTCCGCCGCGGTCGCATCGAGGAGTACGTGGCGAAGTTCCCGAAGGCCAAGTACACGCCGGTCGACACCAAGCTCGACTACAACCCGCTGTGGTCGGTGAAGGCCGATTGCGCCTTCCCGAGCGCGACGCAGAACGAGATCAACGCCAAGGACGCCCAGAACATGCTGAAGAACGGCGTGTCGCTGGTGGCCGAGGGCGCGAACATGCCGAGCACGCTGGACGCGATCAAGCTGTACCTGGACGCGGGCATCCTGTACGGCCCGGCCAAGGCGGCGAACGCGGGTGGCGTGGCGACGTCGGGTCTCGAGATGTCGCAGAACAGCATGCGTCTGAACTGGACTCGCGAAGAGGTGGACGATCGCCTGCACAAGATCATGATCGCCATCCACAAGAACTGCTTCGAGACCGCCGAGAAGTACGGCACGCCGGGCAACTACCTGAACGGCGCGAACATCGGTGGCTTCCTGAAGGTCGCGAACTCCATGCTGGATCAGGGCCTCGTCTGAGGTCCGTGGAAGTGCGAACGCGGGGCGGATACCTTCCGCCCCGCGTTCTGTTTTGTGGGGAGGCCGCCCGGCCGCGTCGTCCGCGGATCACCGCGCCGACATGTCGCGCACGGAAGCGGCGCAGCGTGAGTCGAAGGAGACACTCGTGAGCGACGTGCGGGCGTTGCCGGCCGAGCCGGACAATCCGTTCCAGTCCTTCCAGAACCTGATGCCGTTCCGCGTGCAGGACATCCTGCTCGTGTCGAGCCTGTACGACTCGTTCACGCTGCAGGAGGACGGACGCCTCAACGAACTCATCGTGGGCGAGTTCCTCGAGGTGTACATGCACCGCACGCCGGGGCTCACGCACGTGTCGAGCGGCGAGGATGCGCTGCGGCTGGCCAGGGCCGAGTCGCGCTTCAACCTGATCCTCACGTCCATCCACACGGGCGACATGGGCGCCGAGGAACTGGCGCGCCGCGTGAAGGAAGCCGGGCTCGACATCCCGGTGGTGGTACTGGCGTACGACAACCTGGAGCGCAAGGAATTCGAGGCGCGCGCCGACCTGTCGCTGATCGAACGCGTGTACCTGTGGCAGGGCGACGGCAGCATCCTGGTGGCCATCGTCAAGGGCGTGGAGGACCGCCGCAACGTCGCGCACGACACCGTGCAGGTGGGCGTGCCGGTGGTGCTCGTGGTGGAGGACAACGTCCGCTACTACTCGTCGTTCCTGCCCAAGATGTACACGGAGCTGATCCGCCAGTCCGAGAAGCTGCAGGGCGAGGGCGTGAACCTGTCGCACAAGCTGGTGCGCCTGCGCGCACGGCCCAAGATCCTGCTGGCGACGTCGTTCGAGGAAGCCGAAGCGCTGCTCGAACGCTACACGCCGTGGCTGATGGGGCTGATCTCCGACGTGGAGTTTCCGCGCGGCGGACGTCTCGACCGCGAAGCGGGATTCGAACTGGCGCGCCGCGCGCGCGCGCGGGTGAACGACCTGCCGATCCTGCTGCAGTCGAGCCGCGCGGAGTTCGCGGCCGGCGCCGCCGAGGTGGGCGCGACGTTCCTGCGCAAGTACTCCGACACGCTGCTCGCCGACCTGGCGAAGTTCGTGAACACGCACTGCGGCTTCGGCGACTTCGTGTTCCGCATGCCCGACGGCCACGAGGTGGCGCGTGCGGCGAACCTGGCGGAACTCGAAGACCGCCTGCGCACCGTGGACCCGCGCAGCATCGAATACCACGGGCAGCGCAACCACTTCAGCATGTGGTTCCGCGCGCGCACCGAGTTCGCGCTGGCCGCCAAGCTTCGCCCGCGCCGCGTGGCCGAGTTCGAGTCGCTCGAGACGCTGCGCCACGACCTCGTGGAGTCGATCGCCGAGTACCGGCGCGAACAGAGCGAGACGCTGGTCACCGACTTCGACCGCCGCACGTTCGACCCGCGCGCGAACTTCTTCTCGCGCCTGGGCGACGGCTCGCTGGGAGGCAAGGCGCGCGGGCTGGCGTTCGTGCGGTTCCTGCTCAACTACCACGGCATCACGCGCAAGTTCGAGGGCGTGCGCGTGGTGGTGCCGCAGGCGCTCGTGCTGGCCACCGACGTGTTCGATCGCTTCCTCCACGAGAACGACCTGCGGTCGTTCGCGCTCGAATGCACCGACGACGCGCAGCTGGAGCGGCGCTTCCAGGAAGCGCGCCTGCCGCGCCGAGTGGAGACCGATCTCGAGGCGTTCCTCGACGGCGTGCGCTGGCCGCTGGCCGTGCGCTCGTCGAGCCTGCTGGAGGACTCGCAGGTGCTGCCGTTCACCGGCGTGTACGACACGTTCCTGCTGCCGAACGACGCGCCCGCGCGCGCCGCGCGGCTGCGCCAGCTGCTCACCGCCATCAAGCGCGTGTACGCGTCCACGTTCTCGACGCACGCCAAGGCGTACCTGCACGCGACGCCGTACCGGCTCGAGGAGGAGAAGATGGCGGTGGTGATCCAGCGCGTGGCCGGCCGTGCGCACGATCGCCGCTTCTATCCCGACTTCTCGGGCGTGGGTCGCTCGCGCAACTTCTACCCGCCGCCCGGGCTGCGCCCCGAGGACGGCGTGGCGTCGGTGGCGCTGGGCCTGGGCCGCACGGTGGTGGAGGGCGGCCGCTGCCTCAGCTTCTGTCCCAGCGACCCGCACCACATCCTGCAGTTCTCGTCGGTCAACGACATCCTCGCGAACTCGCAGCGCGAGTTCTGGGCGCTGGACATGGGCGAGTCGGGCACGAAGGCCGGCGAGCCGAGCATGCGCGAGACGCATTACGGCCTCGACGTGGCCGAGAAGGACGGCACGCTGTACGCGCTCGGCAGCACGTACTCGCACGAGAACCAGGCGATCTACGACGGCCTGTCGCGCAACGGCGTGCGGCTGGTGTCGTTCGCGCCGGTGCTCAAGCACGGCGTGTTCCCGCTGGCGGAGATCCTGCAGGCGCTGCTCGCGCTGGGCGCGCGCGGCATGAACCGGCCCGCCGAGATCGAGTTCGCCGCCACGATGGACCCGCAGTCGGGCGTGCACGAGTTCGCGTTCCTCCAGATGCGCCCGCTCGTGCTCACGTCGCAGGTGGACTCGCCCGACGTGGCGGAGCCCGAGGCCGACCGGCTCGTGGTGTCGAGCCCGCGCGTGCTCGGCAACGGCGTGGTGCGCGACCTCCACGACGTGGTGGTGGTGGACTTCCACCGCTTCGAGCGTTCGCGCAGCGTGGACGCCGCCGCCGAGGTGGCGAAGCTGAACGCGCGACTCGTGCGCGAGAAGCGCCCGTACCTGCTCGTGGGCGTGGGCCGCTGGGGCAGCACCGATCCGTGGCTGGGCATCCCGGTGGCGTGGGACCAGATCGCGGGCGCGCGCGTGATCGTGGAGGCGGGTTTCCGCGACATGCGCGTGACGCCGTCGCAGGGCAGCCACTTCTTCCAGAACCTGACGTCGTTCCAGGTGGGCTACTTCACCGTGAACGCCGACACGGGCGAGGGGTTCGTGGACTGGGACTGGTTCGGCGCGCAGGGCGACGCGGCGCCGTCGCTGGTGCGGCACCTGCGATTCGACGAGCCGGTCGAAGTGCGCATGGACGGCCGCCGCGGCGTGGGCGTGATCTACAAGCCGGGCATGGCGCGATAGAGAGGACGCATGAACGTTCGTCGAGTGGTGTGGTCGGCGATGCTCGCTCTTGCGCTCGCCGGGATGGTGTCCGCCGGATGCGGGGAGCGCGGCACGCGCGCGCCGCAGAAGCCGAAGGGTGACGCTTCGACGGTCGCGCCGCCGTCCGGCGCAACGTCCGCGCCGGCCCCTTCCACTCCGCAGCCGCGCGGGCCCTCCGGGGACGGCGCGGCGCCACCGTCCTCGTCGGCGCCGACTCCGCGGACCCACGAGCCGCCCCAGGTCGCCGTGGTTCCGCCTTCGTCGGCGCCGTCGCCGCCGATGCGCAAGCCCACCGATGCCACCGTCGCGCCGATGCCGGCGCCGGGCGCGGACGAGGCGTTGCCCGAGCTGGGCCAATACGTCTACGTGGAGGAGTTGCCGGAGCCGGTGAAGAGGGTGCAGCCGGTGATGCCCTCCGACGCCGCGTCGCGTGGGCTCGAAGGCTTCGTACTCGTGCAGGCGCTGGTCGGCCGGGAAGGCCGCGTGCTGCGGACCCAGGTGACGAAGTCGGTGCCGGGGCTGGACGATGCGGCCGTGGCGGCCGTGCGGCAGTGGGAGTTCGAGCCGGCCCGTTCGAACAACCGGCCGGTGGCGGTGTGGGTCGCTGTGCCGGTGCGATTTCCACCGCGTTGACCGCGGGCCGGGCGGGCCCGCTGCGAGCCCCCGGATACCCGGTGCGTTTGCCGCGAACGATCGTTGATCGCTGCCGCGAAACGGCGGCCGGCGGGCAAGGGTGCGCGCGGGGCCATTCCGACGGCCGGAGCGCATCCCGGCGCACTTTCGCCTCGCTCCCGGCGGAGATCGCACCGTACGATTCCATGGCGACCATTCGTTCCCGTCACGCGGCCGCTCGGTACCCGCGTGGCCCGAGCCTTCTCGGCACCCCACTCCGGGAGACCGCGCCATGTTCGTTCGCATCGTCCATCGTCTGTCACTCGCCGGCTTCGCCGCGCTCTTCGCCGCGGCCGCGGCCTCGGCGGCCGCGCTCGACGTGTCGTTGAACTTCGCGTCGTTGCCCTCGGCGCAGGGCTTCACGTACGCGGCCACCGGCGCGCATGCCGGCGTCGCCGAGGGCACGGTGTTCTCGGTGGGCGGCGGCATGCTGAGCCAGAACACGATCGGCCAGTACCTCGGCACGACGGGCGCGGGCCTCTACTACCAGCGCGTGAACGGCATCACGACCACCGAGGCCAAGCAGATTCGCGTGACCGCGCGCGCGCTGCAGGCGGCGGGTTCGAGCGTGTTCCCGAACGGCGAGGGCGGTTTCTGCTTCCTGTTCGCGCACGGCACCGTGCAGTACGGCTTCATGCTCACGCCCACGCGCATCGGCTACCTGCAGTCGAGCTGGGTGCTGCTGCCCGCCACGTACGACAACACGCAGTTCCACGACTACATCTTCGACTGGTCGCCGGGCGGCTCGTGGCGCATCTACCGCGACGGTCTGCAGATCGCCTCCGGCAGCGGCGGTGGCTCGTTGGCCGCGAATCGCATCCTGATCGGCGACGGCACCGGCGGAGCGAACGCGCGCGGCGACATCAGCGCCTATCGCTTCGTGCAGGACCTCGCGACGCCCGCGACGTCGTCCACGTGGGGTCGCATCAAGGGGATGTACCGGTAACACGGCGTCTCGTGCGAACGCCCCGCGGGCTTCGGCCTCGCGGGGCGTTCGTTCCTTCGGCGACTCGCCGCACGTCGGTGGCCCGCGGGGCGGCTTCGCTACTCCTCGAACCCGCCCTCGGGCGGCTTCTCGGGCGCGTCGGCCATCTGGTCCTTGGGTGGCTCGGCGGGGCGCACCATCAACGTCTTCTCGCGCTCCACGTAGACGGTGCCGGCCTTCGCGCCGCGCGGCTTACGCACGTACTTCTTCTGCGTGACGATCACCGGCACCTTGCCGGCCGTGCGCGCCTTGCTGTGGAACGCGGCCCAGCTCGCCACTTCCTCGAGCGTCGCCTTGCTCGGCTCGTTCGCGCCCTTGCCGCGGCGCAGCACCACGTGCGAGCCCGGGCAGCCATGCGCGTGGAACCAGTAGTCCTCGGGCCGCGCCATGTGCAGCGTGAGGTAGTCGTTCGCTTCGCTGCTGCGGCCGATCAGCACGTCCCAGCCTTCGGTGCTGCGATAGCGCCACGGCACGAACTTGGACGGGATGTCGGGCCGCCCCTGCCGCTTCGGCGCGGGCGTGGTGGGCGAGGGGCGCGTCGACGCGGCGGGCTCGCCCGACAGGCCGAGCTTCTTGCGCGGCAGCGGCACCGGCGCCTGGATCTGCTCGCGCAGCGTGGCGGGCATCGCGGCGAGCAGGCGCTCCAGTTCGAGTTCGGCGGCCGCCGCCGCGCCGGCGTCGGCGTCGAGCATGGCCGCGAGCGGGCCGGCCACGGTGGCGATCTCGCGCTGGAGCGAGTCGATGCGCGGCGGGATCTCGCGCTGCGCGCGCTCGCCCTTGGCGGCGCGCTTGAAGTAGCGCGCGGCGTTGGCGGGCGGCGCCACGTTCGGGTCGAGCGCGATCTCCAGCGAGCGCGCGGGGTCGTGCGGATCGGGCAGCGACACGCTGGCCGCGCGCGCGGGCACCTGTTTCGCGTAGGCGAGCAGCGCCTCGCCGAAGCGGCGGTACTCGGCGGCGCGCTCGGCCTCGGCGAGGTCGCCGCGCACGGCCTCGAGCTTGCGCTCCAGCTTGTGCTTGAAGCGCTTGAGCGCCTTGCGCAGCGCCGCGCGCCGCTCGGCGGCGGGGTCGGGCGGGGTGTCACCGGCGTCGCGCGTGGAGTCGGAGCCGCCGGGCGGGGTGTCGTCGGACATGGCGCGGCAGGCTAGGGGACCGCGCGAACGGCGGCAACCGCGAGGGAGATCGCACGAGGAGGGTAAACTGGGAATCACGGGAGTCCCCGCCAGCCGGTGGGGACGGTCGCGACCTCATGCTGGAGAGGACTGCATGCGTCCATTCGAGAAGCTGCTCCGCCCGGAACGAGTCCTGCCGGCCCTGCTTGCGCTGGCCCTGGCCGCCGCGATTCCGCAGGTCGTTCACGCCGCCTCCGACGACGTGTACTTCTCCGTGCATCGGGTGCAGAAGTTCCAGTACTACGCGTTCGCGAACGACTACGTGCAGTGGAGCCTCCACGACACCGCAGGGACCACGCTGGCTTCGGGCAACGTCCGCGACACCGCGCTGGTCACCGGCGCCCTCGGCGTGTCGGCCGCGTACACGGCGCAGGATGGCCACTTCGTCGCCGACGTCGCCAGCTTCGTCCACGAGGACGCGCAGTTCGGCGTGTATCACCTGCTCACGAACGAGCTGACCGTGAAGGTGTACGTGAAGGGTCCCACGGGGACGCCGTACTGGATCGTGCGCTCCGACAGCGGCAGCGTGCACGCGTGGCGGCTCGGCGGACTTCCGGGAAGCCTGCAACCGCTGAACGGCATTTCCACGGCCACGTTCCAGGACAGCCTCGTGGCCACGCCGACGACCGGCGGAGACCTCGCCACCGTGGAGGACACGACGCGCGTGCTGTCGGGCGTCACGGGTACGGTGCTCGACGTGAACGGCGTGACCTACTCGCTCGCCCGCACGATCACGGTGACCGCGCCCGTGTGGATCCGGCAGAACGTCTGCATCCTGGGCTGCATGGTCGAAGCGGCGCACTTCGGCGCCGAGGCGTCGGGGCGCGTGGAGCTCCAGGTGGTGCCCTATGTGAATCCGCTCGACGCGCCCGCCGCGGAGCCGACGCCGCGCGCGTGGGTGCGCCTGTCGCCGAACCCGGTGAGACGCGGCGCCGAGGTGTCGTTTCGCGCGCCGGCCGGGGAGCCAGCGCGCGTGAGCGTGTTCGACGTGCGCGGGCGGCGCGTGGCGGATCTGTTCGACGGACTCGCGACGGGAGCGAGCCAGCGGCTGCCGTGGCGGGCGCCGGCCGGTGCACCCGGGCTCTACTTCGTGCGCGTGGAGTCGGCGAAGCACGCGGCGACGGCGCGGCTCGTCGTGCTCGAGTGAACGGGCCCGCCGTGCCCGGGCCGACGGCCCGGCGCGCGCGGGGGAGTGCAGGGGAGTCGTCGCCGCCCGGCGCGAGAGGCGCCGGGCGGTGCGCGTTTCGGAGGGGAGGGCGGCTCCCGTCCGGCGAACGCCCGATATGACATCCGTCATACGCGCCCTTTCGGCGAGTGGGTAGCTTGCGCCGCGAGTCGGTTGTACTCGCGATCCACCCGAAAAGGAGCTCCCCCGTGATGCGTTCGATCCGTTTCGCCGTCGCCGCGGCCGCCGTGCTGTGCGCGACCGCCTGGGCCGCCGCCGCCGCCGCCGAAACCTGCGTGGACTGCCACACCAAGGTCACTCCCGGCGCCGTGGGCGACTGGAAGATCAGCAAGCACTTCACCGAAGGCATCGGCTGCGAGAAGTGCCACGGCAGCGCGCATCAGAGCGCGAGCGACGTGGCCAACGCGAAGATGCCGAACGCGCAGACCTGCGGCGAGTGTCACGCCGAGCGGCTGCAGCAGTTCTCGCAGAGCAAGCACGCGAAGGCGTGGGTCGCCATGAAGGCCATGCCCACGGCGCACTGGCAGCCCATGAGCATGATGAACGGCAACAAGGGCTGCGGTGGCTGTCACAAGCTGGGCTTCAAGAGCCCCGAGGAACAGAAGGCCGCGGCCGCCGACGGGATCGGCCACGGCAACGCGTCGTGCGACGCCTGCCACACGCGCCACACGTTCTCGGTGAAGGAGGCGCGCGAACCGCAGGCGTGCCAGACGTGCCACATGGGCTTCGATCACCCGCAGTGGGAGATGTACTCCAGCAGCAAGCACGGCACGCGGCATTCGCTGAAGCAGCTGGGCGTGCTGCCCACCACGGCCGCCGCGCCCACGTGCCAGACGTGCCACATGCAGAACGGCGACCACAACGTGGGCACCGCGTGGGGCTTCCTGGCGGTGCGGCTGCCGCTGCCCGAGGACCCGCAGTGGAAGGCGGACCAGGTCACGATCCTGCAGGGCCTGGGCGTGCTCGACCCCGCGGGCAAGCCCACCGGGCGACTCGACGTGGTGAAGGCCGGCGACGTGGCGCGGCTGGACCAGGCGTCGTGGCAGGCGCAGCGCGACAAGATGACCAAAGCGTGCACGCAGTGCCACAGCAGCTCGTTCGCGAACGAACAGCTGCGCGCCGGCGACGACATGATCCGGAACGCCGACCACCTGATGGCCGAGGGGATTCGCATCGTGGCGGGGCTCTACGCCGACGGCACGCTGAAGAAGCCCGCCACGTACAGCGCCGGCTTCCCCGACCTGCTCACGTTCCACGACGCGCCCACGTCGATCGAGCAGAAGCTGTTCGTGATGTTCCTGGAGCACCGCATGCGCACGTTCCAGGGCACGTTCCACGCGAGCCCGGACTACGCGATGTGGTACGGCTGGAGCGAGATGCAGCGCGATCTCACGGAGATCCGCGAGCTGGCCGCGAGCATGCGGCGCGAGAAGGGCGGTGTGCGGGCCGCGGGAGCGAAGCCCGCGAAGTAGGGGCGCGGCCGGCGTCGCCCGCGAGGCACGCCGGCGCTGCGCCGCAGGACGACTGCCGGGAGGCAGCCGGTGGTGCCCGTCGCGTGATGGGCGCCGCAGAGCGAAAAGCAGGTTCGGGTCGACGCGACCCGAGCCAGGGGGCCGGGGGCGCGGCAACGGATGCCGCGCCCTCGGTGCGTGTGGGGGCGCACGACGCGCGACGCGCGAAGTCGCAGCGGTGACGACGAGCGGGCGACGGCGTCGCGCGCCGAGAAATCTGTTGCTGCGGTGCGGGCGTTGGCGCGTACACTTCCCGCAGCGCCGCCCCCCATCTGTTGCGGCGATCCCCCTGTTCCACTCGCGCCCCCGACATCGCGTCGGCCGGGCGTGGCGTGAGCAACGGGGGCGTGTGCTGGTGTCCCCGTCCGCTGCGCCATCACGGACGAATGGAGGACACCGTGCCGCGAATGCCGATCCCAGGTCTCCTGCTCGGGCTGCTCGGGCTGCTCGCGATGCTCGCAGCGTCCCCGGTAAGGGCCTTCTGCCCGGACGACGCAGGCATCCCCGCGCCCGCGACCAGCACGTTGCCAGTCGGAATCAACCTGATCGCGATGCCCACCTCGGGTCCCGCCGATCTGGTGGGGACGTTCTCGCTGGTGGTTCGCGACGTGTGCAACGACGAGATCGGTCTTCGGGCGGTGATCCTCGACTTCTCGGCCTGCCCGGACATCCAGCTCTCGTCCACCCAGGGTCCGGGCCTGGTCGCGGATTGCGCGAATCGGAGGATCCTCGCCGTCACCGACGCGAACGGAGTCGTGTCGGGTGTCCTGTACGGTTCCGTGTCCGACCCCGCCGCGGGCGCCGTGGTCGCTTGCGTTCATGTGCTGGCCGAGAACCGCCCGGGTGAGAGCCCGACATGGGTCGATCTGGGCAGCCGGGACGTGGCCGCGTACGACCTGGACGGCGCGGATGGGCTGGGTGTGGGCGACTTCCATCGCTGGCTCTGCGACTTCGACCTGGCACTGAGCCCGCGCCGGTCGGACTACGACCACTCGGGATTCGTCGGGGCGAACGACCTGTCGCTGTGGCTCACGCACTACGTGCAGGGGACCCAGGCGCAATCCGCGCCCCATTGCGACGGCTCGCCTGCGGCCACGGTGCTCGAGGCCAACCCGGGCGGGTTGAACCTCCGTTGGGGCGAGTGCGCCGCGGCGGGGCGTGAGATTCACGCGTTCTCCTGCGTCTCGAATACCGGTAGTGACTCCCTGATTGGTTCGATCGTCGCGACCACGGGAATGGACGGGCTCACGTCGTTCCAGGCGATCGTCGAGGTGCGCACGCTGGACGGTTCCGCACTGCCCGACTGGTGGCACGTCGAGCCGGCGCCCGTGGGATGCCGCCCGGGGCTGACCGTCGCGAACTACTTCAATCTCGGAGCGAGCGAGTGCCTCGAGGACGTCGCCGTCGCGGGCATGGTGTCCCGTCTCGACGTGGTCTCCGGCGCTCCCGACCGCGCGCTGGTTCGGGTTCTCGGGGCATCGATCGCATCGTCCGTGGACCTGACGCCCGGCGAGGAGTACGGGCTCTTCAACTTGCGCATCAACCATCAGCGCACGGTCGGAGCGGGCGCCTGCGCGGGTTGCGCCACCCCGGTTTCGATCCGCTTCCAGTCCGTGGAGTTCACGCGCACGACCTGTTCGGGCGCCGCCGCGTCGCCGCGCGTGATGGCGGACACGCCCAACTGGGGAAGCACGGTCTACTTCCAGGGCAACGCGACGAATTCGCTGTGGCTCGAAGGTGAGAAGCCGGCGAAGGGTGGCCAGGGTGGCAAGGTGACCACCACCGTGCTGGGCGCCAACATGGACCCCGGCGTGGAGTTCCGCCTGCAGAGGCTCGGCGAATCGGACATCGTCGGCGTCACGCAGAGCGTGAACCCCAACGGTCTGACCGCCGTGGTGACGTTCGACCTCGCGACCGCGGTGCTGGGTCTGTGGGACCTGCGGGCCACCAATCCCGACCTCGAGACGTACGTCGTATCTCAAGCGTTCCGCGTCGAAGCGCAGATCCCGGCCCACATGGTGGCGAGCCAGAAGCTGCCGGCTCGAGCGCGGTTCGCCCGAACCGTCGATGTGCCGGTGACACTCTCGAATCTCGGCAACGTGGACGCGGACGGTGCCGGGTCCTTCGCGGTCTATGTGCCTGTCGGCATCAGCCCCGTGACGATGTCCTATGCGGGCACGCCGATCGGGTCCTATACGCCGGTCGTGCAGGGCGCGCGCGCCCTGGTCGGAGTGTTCACGGCGCCGCCCGAGAAGTTCTCCCAGCGGTCCGAGGCGTGGCACTACCGGTTCACGGCGCCCTCCGTGGCCCTGTGCGAAACGTACACGGTGCAGCTGCATCACGTTCCGATGCAGCTCCCGGGGCCACCCGTCGAACCCGAGGCCCCGGCCGCGGTGGCGCTGGAAGAAGTGCGGTTGGGCGTGGAAGGGGCCGGCGAAACCTGGCCGTCCCTGTCGAGCGGGTTCCTGGCAGCCGCACGCACGCAGTTCCAGTCCGAGTTGCTCGGTCGCGTCGAGGCATTCCGGGCGAACCCTTCCTCGAACGTCGCCTTTGGGGACTACGGCGAACTGCTGGGCGCCGCGTTCGACGCTGTCCTGGCCTCGCTCTCGTCGTCCTACGCCAGCGATGTGGCCGACGTGCATACGGCCTGGGATCCGGTCCGCACGAACTCGACGACATGGGCCGCCTTCAAGGCGGCGATGCCGGCCGTGCGGGCCACGATCGGAGTGCCGCCGGCTCCGGTGGCGGACTACCCGGGGCCGCCCGTCAGCGGCACGCTGTGCTACCTGGCGTCGTACGACCCGAACGACAAACTCGGCCCCCCGGGGCCCGGCGTGGAGCACTTCGTGAAGGACGAAGCTCCGATGGAGTACGTCATTCACTTCGAGAACCTGGCCACGGCCAGTGCAGCGGCGCAGACCGTCGTCGTGACGGACCAGCTCGATCCTCTGCAAATGAACCTGCCCACGCTCGAACTGGGACGATTCACGTTCGGCCCGTACTCGGTGGAGCCGCCCCCGGGGCAGACCAGCTACACGGCGGACGTGGACCTGCGCCCGACTCAGAACTTGATCGCGCGTGTCTCGGGATCGGTCAGCCTGATCACGGGGCAGATCGCGTGGCGGTTCTCGTCGCTGGATCCGAGCACCATGGCGCCGACGACCGATGTGGTCGCCGGGCTTCTGCCGCCGAACACCTCGCCGCCGCAGGGGGAGGGCACGGTGGCCTTCCGCGTGTCGCGCGTGCCTGGCCTGCCGAGCGGCACCATGATCTCGAACCAGGCGCGCATCGTGTTCGACGAGAACCCGTACATCGACACACCCGTGTGGACGAACACGCTCGACCGTGATCCGCCCTCGAGTGCCGTGCAGTCACTGCCCGCAGACGCCGAATCGCTGACGTTCACGGTGCACTGGGCCGGTGCGGATGCCGGAGCCGGAGTGCTCGACTACGACGTGCATGTGTCGACGGACGGTGGACCCTGGCAGGTGTGGCTCCACAACACCACGCAGACGGCGGCACCTTTCATCGGAGTGGGCGGGCACACGTACGGCTTCTACAGCGTGGCGCGTGACCGGGTGGGCAACGTGGAGTCGGCGCCGGAGGGAGCGGACACGCGCACCGCGATGACACTGGGCGGCGGCATGCCCGTGGCGCCGCGTGAACTCGCACTGAGCCGAGTGGGCGCCAATCCCACCGCGTCGGCGCTGGTGTTCGAGGTGGCACTTCCGGTCGCGGCGCCGGGCCGGCTGGAGCTGCTCGACCTGAGCGGTCGTCGACTCGACACGGTGGACCTCGGCCCGCTCGGTGTGGGCCGTCACACGCTGAGGCTGGGTACGCAGCGCGCGCTTCCGGCGGGCGTGTACCTGGTGCGCGCCTCGCAGGCCGGGCAGTCGCGCACGGTGAAGGCCGCCGTGCTGCGGTGACGTCGTCGAAGTAGCGCGCAGCACGAGACTGGCGGTCGCCGGAGAAAGGCGGCCGCCAGTTCGTCGTGATGCCCCCGCGAGTCACGCTGTGCCCGCGCGGGAAGCGTTTGCCTGCGACGACACCGCGGCGCCGATCGGTGAGCGCAGCGTGCGACCGGCCGTGGCCGTGGCACGACGCTGGCAGTGGCCCGGCGGCGATCGCAGGCGCGATCGTTTCGCCGTGCACCGGCCGCGCGGCCAGTGCAGCGCGGAACGCTCGCACTGGCCACGCCGCGCGCCTGCGTTACACTGCCGCCCGCCGCGGAGCGAGGACGCCCCGCGGCAGAGCTGCTCCCCCCGGACGCATGCATGGAGGTAGACGTGAAGCGCAGCCTGATGATTGCCGCCGTCGCGATGGCGCTGATGGTGGCCGTGACGCCGCGAGCCAACGCCGGCATGGCGTTTGGCGTGAAGGGCGGCCTGAGCCTGTCGCACGTGAGCGCCGACCTGTTCGACACCGACAACCGCACCGGCTTCGTGGGCGGTGCGTACGCGAACCTGGACCTGTCGCCCAACTTCGGCCTGCAGCCCGAGCTGCTGTTCGTGCGCAAGGGCGCCAAGCTGTTCAGCACCAACGTGACCATTGGCAGCGTGACGTTCGGCAGCATCGGCACCACGCTGGACGTGGACTATCTCGAGGTACCAGTGCTGCTGCGCCTTTCGGCTCCCTCCACGGGCCCGCTCGACCTGCGACTGCTGGTTGGCCCCGTCGCTTCGATGAAGATGACCGAAAAGCTCAGTACCACCGGGCTCGTGGGCGTGTCTCTGGACTCCGACCAGGTGAAGAGCGCGGACTTCGGCATGGCCGTGGGCGGTGCGGCAGCGGTGAAGAACGGCAACATGAAGCTGGTGGCCGAGGGCCGCTACACGTTCGGCCTGTCGAACGTGTCGGACTTGCCGTTCGGCGGCGACGTGAAGAACGGCGCGATCTACGCCATGGCCGGACTGGAATTTCCGTTCGGCAAGTGACGCGTGCTGGTTCCGGAACCAGTGGGCGCGGCCAAGTGGTTGCAGCGCAACGGGCGCATCGCGAACACGCGGTGCGCCCGTGGTGCGCCCGGGTGTCCCGGTGTGAAGCGGCTGTCGTGAGTGGCGCGAAGTGATTGGAAAGAAGCTTGTGTCGCCGACGGCGGCGCGTGAGCGGAGGCACGGATGAGTCGGTTGGTCTGCCAGAGTTGCGGAGCGCCCGTTACCCGTGAGGAGCCCATCGCGCGCGACGCCGAGTGCGAGAGGTGCCGCGCCGACCTGCGCTGCTGTCGCAACTGCCGGCATTGGAACCCGCGCGTGAACAACGAGTGCACCGAGACCGAGGCCGAGCGGGTGGTGGACAAGCAGCGCCGGAACTTCTGCGAGTTCTTCTACTTCACGCGCGAGGCGTACACCGGCAGTACGGGCGCCGGGCGCGACCGCGCCGCCGAGGCGCGGGCGAAGCTGGATGCGCTGTTCAAGAAGAAGCCCGGCGGGGAGGCGGGCGACGCGTAACTTTCGGTAGAGGCCGTGGCTCCTGCGCGCGTGGCAGGGGGGTGGTGCCCGGAGCGTGCGCGCGCGACGCGGATGGCGGTGCGCCTGACGACGCGCGCCTCACAGCGCGCCGCCGATCGCGCGGCGACTGCCGCAACTGACTGCGGCTGGGTGGCGCATGACGGAGCTGTCAGCCGGCGAGCTTCGCGCCCGAACTCACAATGCCGCCTTTGGGTGTAGACCACGCGGCACCGAGGTAGGCCTTCGGGGTGGACCGGGCGGGCAGGACGCGCATCGGGGATGGCTCGTAGGGTCGGCAGCATGCGACCGACGGCCACGGCCGGGCGGGGTGTAAAGGCGGTTTCCAGCACGGAAACGGGGTATTCGGCTTGAAAAATCGTTGACGATGGGAATCGGGAATCCTAGCCTTCGTCCACGATACCGGGTTCTAGCGCTTGGTTCGGGTGCCGCGTCAATGATCTCCCCTCTCCGACCCAAGAAGTCCGTCGCCTGCCCTGCCGCCTGGCCATGCCGGGTGGCCAGGGCTGTTTTGTTTGTGCGCGCTGCTGCGTTCGTCGCCCGGTCGAACGCTCCCGAGCACTGCGCGCACGCCTAAGGGGAGTCCATCGATGGACCGCTTCCGCAGGTGGATGTGCACTGCCGTGATGGTGGCTCTGTTGGCGAGCCTGGCGGCGACGCCCGTGATGGCGAAGAACAGGACGATCACCGGTCGCGGAATCGAGCAGCCGGGTGGAGATCCGGGCTTGGACGCGACGGGAGAGCCGGACATGCCAAGCGGCGGGGGATTGCCGCGCGGGGAGTTCGATTCGGGAGAGCTACGACTTCGAGTGCTGATTGCAGCAATCCAGGTCGGGGTGCGCCAAGCAACGGGCAGATGGATTGAAGAAGACACTCTGCGTTGCGGTCTTCGAGTTCTTGGACTCTCGAAGGGGTACTCAAATGAGTGAGCTTCTGGTACAGGCCGCCGCG
>JBGAOB010000040.1:0-23040 GCA_044222045.1 Candidatus Eiseniibacteriota bacterium | reverse complement strand
CGCGTGACGACGTCGCCCGGCTTCACCATCACGCGCGTCACGACGCCCGGCATCGGCGCCTCGAGCCCGCCCACCGCGCCGCGGTCGCGCGCGCGCCCGCCCTTCTCGCGGTGCAACACGTAGTCGAGCGTGCCCAGCCGCACGAAGCGGCGCTCGCCCGCGGCCGTCACCTCGGCCGTCGCGCGCCCCGCGTCGGTGACCAGCTCCAGCCGGCCGTCCATGAGCACCTCGGCCGCCACCTCGAACTCGCCCTCGTCCACGCGCACGCGCCAGCGACCGGGCGCGAGCCGCTGCAGCTCCACCGAGCGCACGCGCTCGCCGTCGCGCCAGAAGCTCTTCACGACTCGAGCCCTCCCTGGCGCCAGCGCCCCAGCGCCGCGAACGGTTCGTCGGGCGCGCTCGCCTCGGACGGCGCCGCCCCCTGCCCCGTGCGCACCTGCGCCATGCCCAGCGCCTCGGCGATCGCGGCCGCCACGAGCGCCAGGTCGGGGCTCGGCGCGCCCACCATCTGCTCGAAGCGGGGCAGGAACTCGCGCTCGATCCACTCGGTGTCGAACGCCGCGCGCGCCGTCTCGTCGGCGCGGGCCAGCGCGCGCAGGAACGGCAGGTTCGTGATCACGCCGTGGATGCGCGCCTGGTCGAGCGCGCCGTTCAGGCGCTGCAGCGCGACGTCGCGCGTGCCGCCGTAGCACACGATCTTCGCGAGCATCGGGTCGTAGTGCACCGTCACCACGTCGCCCGCCTCGATGCCGCGGTCCACGCGCGCGAACGGCCCGTGCGGCCAGCGCACGCGCACGGCCACGCCCGCCTGCGGCAGGAACTGGTGCGCCGGGTCCTCGGCGTACACGCGCGCCTCGATCGCGTGCCCGCGATGGCGGATCGCGTCCTGCTCGAACGGCAGCGTGCCGGTGGCGGCCACGTGCACCTGCGCGCGCACCAGGTCGATGCCCGTGACGAACTCGGTCACCGGGTGCTCCACCTGCAGCCGCGTGTTCATCTCGAGGAAGTAGTACGCCCCGTCGGGCGCCACCAGCATCTCGATGGTGCCGGCGCCGCGGTAACTCACCGCCTCGGCCAGTCGCACGGCCGCGGCGGTCATGTGGGCGCGCTGGTCGGGCGTGATCGAGGGCGACGGAGCTTCTTCGATCACCTTCTGGTGCCGCCGCTGCAGCGAGCACTCGCGCTCGAACAGGTGCACGGCACGGCCGTGGCCGTCGCCCAGCACCTGCACCTCCACGTGGCGCGCGTGCACGATGCGCTTCTCGATGTACACGCTCGCATCGCCGAACGCCGACGCCGCCAGCCGCTGCGCGCTCTCCACCGCCTCGCGCAGCTCGGCCTCGCTCGACACGGCGCGCATACCCTTGCCGCCGCCGCCCATGGCCGCCTTCACCATGACCGGGTAACCGATCTTCGCCGCCGCCTTCACCAGCGCGTCCACGTCGGCGCCCTCGGCGCCCGGCACCACGGGCACGCCGGCCTTCTCGGCCAGCCGACGCGCCGCGCGCTTGTCACCCATCGCGCGGACCTGGTCTCCGGTCGGGCCGATGAACACCAGCCCCGCCGCCGCGACGGCGTCCGAGAACGCCGCGTTCTCGGACAGGAATCCGTAGCCCGGGTGGATCGCCTCGGCGCCCGTGTCGAGCGCGGCCTTCACCACCGCCTCCACGTCCAGGTACGACGCGCGCGGCTCGGCCGGCCCCACGCACACCGCCTCGTCGGCCACGCGCGTGTGCATGGCGCCGCGGTCGGCCTCGGAGTAGATCGCCACCGAGCGGATGCCCATCTCGTGCAGCGTGCCGGCGATGCGGCAGGCGATCTCGCCGCGATTGGCGATCAGGACCTTGCGGAAGGGACTCGTGGGAGCGGACATGGCGCGGCAGGATACGCGATGCGGCGTCGGGCGCGCACCCATGCCCCCGCCGGCGAACGCGAGCCCAACCCGCCGAACGAAGCGGCGCTAGCCTCCCGGTCGTCTTCCGCCCCGGCTCCGGGGCGACATCGCCGGAGGTGACCCATGCGTACCGCCTTCCTCCTCCTGGCGCTCGCCGCGTTCGCGGCCCCCGCCTTCGCGCAGCAGTCCCCGAACTCGCTCCACGTCAACGACCCCACGCTCGCGAACCTGTACCTGTCGGTGCCGGTGAAGACCACGCTCGAGGGCAACAGCGCCTACACGATCGAAGCGTGGGTCCGGCCGGCTTCGTACACCGGCGCGCCGGCCATCGTCGGCAACGACTGGGCGAACGGTTTCTGGCTCGGCCTTTCCACCACGGGCAGGCTGCGCTTCTACCCGCGCGCGGGCGAGCGCGTGGACAGCCGCTCGGTGATCCCGCTCGACACGTGGACCCACGTGGCCGCCACGTACACGGCCGGCGTCGGCTGGGCGTTGATCGTGAACGGCGTGGTCGACACGAGCGGCGCCGGCATCACCGGCGCCGTCACCACCAGCACCGGCGACCTGCGCATCGGCGCCGACCGGTCGAGCACCGGGGCCCCGTCCTACTTCTGGCGCGGCTCGCTGGACGACGTGCGCATCTGGAGCGAAGCGCGCACGGCCGCCGAGGTGAAGGAGACGATGTGGACGGGCGCCGGCCGCCCGTACCTGCATTCGTCGCTCTACGCCGAGCTGCGCGGCTGCTGGGACATGCAGCAGGCCAGCCTGAGCACGTGCTTCGACCGCGCCTCGGGGCTCGGCCAGGTCGACAACGAAGCCGACATGGTGGGCGGCGACTACTTCTCGTTCATCCGCCCGCAGGGCCCGCCGACCGCTCTCAACGTGGGCGTGCTGTTCGACGGCACCGACCACTACGGCACGCTGCCGATGGGCGACGGCTTCGGCAACGGCCTGACGGTCGAAGCCTGGGTGTGCCCGTATGCATACGCGTCGCTCCCGACGATCGTCGGCCGCGGCTTCGAGTCGAGCTTCTGGCTCGGCCTGAACCACTCGGGCCAGGTGCGCTTCTACCCCACGGGCGGCGTGGGCCACTACGTCGAGACCTCGGCCTCGGCGCCGCTGCGGCGGTGGACGCACGTGGCCGCCACGTATCGCGACGGGCTCACGTGCCTGTACCTGAACGGTCGCCTGCAGAAGGCCGTGACCACGATCCACGGCCCCGTGGGCGAGAACGGCCGCACGGTCTGGGTGGGATCGGACAACCGCGGCACCGGGCTCACGCAGTACCCGTGGAACGGCATCCTCGACGAGGTCCGCGTCACGCGCGGTGCGCGCTCGGCGGTGCAGATCCGCGACGGCATGTACCTGGGCTACACCGGGTTCGTGGAGACGTTCGACGTGGCCGACGAGTTCGGCGTGTCGCGCTCCATGAGCCACGCGAGCTACGACGGCATGGGCGCGTACGCCGTGTACGGCACGAACGCGCGCCTGGTGCGTTCGGGCGCGCCGATGTTCTCCACCAGCTCGACCGTGCTGCCCACGCAGAACCCCGGCCGCATGACCGGCAGCGTGCCCGGCGGCCTCGGGCTCACGCCGCCCGACACCCTGTGGGCCGCTTCGCTGGGCACGGACCTCCACGTGAGCTCGGCGCTCGTGGTCACCGACGTGGACGTGTTCGTGTCGGCGATGACGACCGATCTCTCGCACGTGACGGTGCAGGTGCGCTCGCCGGCGCTCACCGTGGTGGACCTGGTGGCGGAAGGCGACGGTGCCGGCCGCGACCTGCAGTCGGTGTTCGACGACGAGGGCAGCATCACGCTCGCCACGGGCGCGACGCCCTACGCCTCCGCGCCCGTGCGTCCGAGCGAACTGCTGTCCACGTTCGACGGCGAGGCGTCGACCGGCAACTGGCGCCTGATGATGTCCGGCGCCGGGGCGACCCTGGCGCTGAGCGCGTGGGGCCTGCGGCTGAACGGCGGATGGGTGGACGCACCGGGCGCCGTCGCGTCGCGCACGCTGCGGCTGTCGGTGGAGGGTGCGCACCCGGTGCGCGGCGCCGGCCAGCTGGCGTTCACGCTGCCGCGCGACGGCCGCGTGCGACTGGCGCTGATCGACGTGCAGGGCCGCGTGGTGCGCGAGCTGCTGTCGGGCGCCCGTGCAGCGGGCGAATACCACCTCGGCTGGAACGCCGCGTCGCTGCGGCCCGGGCTCTACTTCGCGCGACTGGTGCTGGACGGCGACGACGCCCGCAGCGTGCGCGTGATCGTGCAGCGGTGAGCCTCCGCGCCACCGTCGCGCGCGGTGGCGCCGATGACGGCGATCGGTGACCGCGGCCTCCGAGGGGCGCGGTTCCGGTCGGCCCGCCGGCCGGCGGGCTTCTCACCCGCCGGCCGCGTCGTGCAGGCGAGCGTCACGCCATCCATCCGGGCTTGCGCTTCTCGAAGAACGCGGCGAGGCCGTCCTTCGCCTGTTCGGTGGCGCGCACCTCGGCGAGCACGCGCGGCAGGCTGGAGCGGTAGTCCTCCCACAGCGAATCGCTCCAGCGCGACAGCAGCTGCTTCACGCGCTTCTGCCCCTCGGGCCCGCCCTTCAGCAGCTCGCCCACGCGCTCGTCCACCTTCGCGTCGAGTTCGGCGGCGGGCACGACGTGGTTCACGAGCCCGATGCGCAACGCGGTGGCGGCGTCGAAGCGCTCGCCCGTGAGCATGTACTCGCGCGCGAAGCGATCGCCCAGGCGTCGGATCACGTACGGGCTGATCAGCGCGGGCAGGATGCCCAGCCGCACCTCGGTGAGCCCGAACTTCGCGTCGTCCGCGGCCACGGCGATGTCGCACGCGCTCGCGAAGCCCATGCCGCCGCCCAGCACGCCGCCGTGCAGGCGGCCCACCACGGGCTTGGGGCAGTCGGCCACGGCGGCGAACATCGCGCCCATGCGCTGCGCTTCGGCGAAGTTGTCCTCGAACGTGGCGTTCGCGCTCGCCTTCATCGCGCCGATGTCGGCGCCGGCGCAGAACGAAGGACCGCGGCCGCCCAGCACCACCACGCGCGTCGCGTCGTCGTTCGCGAGCTCGCCCAGCGCGGCGACGAGCGCCGCGCCGAGTTCGGCCGACAGTGCGTTGTGCACCTCGGGGCGGTTCAACCACACACGCGCGACGGATCCGTCGCGCTCGACCTGGACCAGGGAACTCGTCGACATCTCCCCCTCCGCGTGGGTGACCTGCGGCGTTCTCGAATGCCCGGGCAGGATAGGCAGCGCGGCGGGCGGCGACAACGCCGCGCGCGGGCTTCAGCGGCCGGGCGGCTGCAGCGTGTCGAGCGAGTCGGGAAACTCGGCGTGCGCCTCGCGCAGGCGCGCCTCGACGCTCTCGGGCGGCGCCGCGTGCGCGGCGGCGAACGCCAGCAACGCCGAGCCCGGGTACAGCGCGCGCGCGCCGGTCAGGTGCTGGCGCGCGTCCGCCTCGAAGTGGTTCACGGTCCACAGCGCGGCCAGTCGCGCGTGCGCCACGGGGCCCGTGCCCGCCACCAGCACCTCGCCGGTCTGCGAGTGCGTGGCCACCAGGGCGTTCGTGTCGGCGCGCTCCACGCCGTCGGCGAACCGCACGTCGGTGATCTGCGGGAACAGCGCACGCAGTCCGCGGCCGTCGTCGAGCACGGCGGGCAGCAGCGTGTATCGCGCCATCGAGGCGGCGCCCGGCACCTCGAGCCCGGTGCGCGAGCTCACCAGCCGCATGGACGCCGGCGGCACGTACAGCACGAGCCGCACCGGTTCCGCGCCCAGCGCGGGGCCGAGCGTGCGAGCCACGTTGCGGATCACCTCCATCTTGCGCACGAACGAATCGCGCGGCAGCCCGGCGGCGGCCCCGCGCGCGCCACGCATCACGCCCATCGCCAGCTCGGCGCTGCCCGCCTGCATCACCGCCAGGGCGGCGACCACCGCGAGCACGCGCCGCGCGGCCGGAGCCGGCGCGAGCCCGCGCGAGAGCAGCGCGACCAGCGCCTGCGCGAACGCCAGCGCGAGCCCGAAGCGCGCGCCGTACACGTAGTGCTCGTACACCGCGTTGCGCAGCGGGAGCACCGGCAGCACGAGCGCGAACCACAGCACCAGCCCCGCGCGCGCGACCGCGTCGTTCGAGCGCCACGCGTACGTCACCAGCGCCGCCAGCACGGCGAGCGACGCCAACGCCCAGGGCATCGGCGCCGGCTGCGCGACGGCCGCGCCCAGGTGCAGCGGGTCCGCGGACCACATCACGTGCGTCACGAGGTTCCGGAACAGGTTCGCGCCGAAGCCGAATGCGTACGCCTCGCCGCCCAGCGAGCCCGTGGCGGCGCGATGCGTGAGCACGTAGGCCCAGAGCGCCGCCGACAGCACGAGTGCCGGCAGCGCCGCCCGCAGCCGGGCCGTCCGCTCGCCCGCGGGGCCGACCACCACCGCCGCGAGCGGCGCCAGCGCCACGGTTTCCTTGCACAGCAGCGCGGCGGCGTGAACGGGCGTTGCGGCCAGCGCGCGCCGCCGCGTGAGCAGGATCAGCGCGGCCAGCGTCAGCACGACCGCCAGGATCTCGCCGGTGCCGCTCACCTGCTGCACGAGCGTGCGCACGCGAGCGGACACGCCGAACACGAGCGCGGCGAGGAACGCGACCGTGTTCGACGCTCCGAGGCGACGGGCCGTCGCGGCCGCGAGTGCGGTGGCGACCCCGTGCAGCAGCAGGCCGAGCACGTGCCAGCCGAGCGGATCCACGCCGAACACGGGGAACAGTGCCTGCCAGTAGAGCCGGCCCGAGATCAGACGCCACACCGTGTCGGGCCAGGGCGCGAGCCCGCGGGCGCGCTCGAACAGGATCAGGTCGTCGGTGGTGAAGTAGGCCCCGAGCGCGTCGCGATGGATCCACAGGGCCGCGAGCACCGGCAGCAGCGTGGCGAGCACGGCCGGCCACGGTGCGGGCAGCGAGGGCACGCGCTCGGCGCGCGGCGCGGAACGTGCGGAACGCGGCGGCATCGACATGGCGCGCAGTATGGCCGAAGCGCGCGGACGCTGGCCACCGCCGGGACGGCGGGTCAGCCGCGCGCGAACGCCAGCGACAGCACGCCCGCCACGAACAACGCCGCCGCCACGAGCCGCCGGCGGCGGGCGCCCTCGCCGAGCACCGCCGCACCGAGCCACGCGCCGACCAGGATGCTGAGTTCGCGCGCGGGCGCGATGTGGCTGACCGGCCCCATCCGCATGGCGAGCAGCACCAGGATGTAGCTGAGCGGGCTCAGCGCCGCGATGCCGACGATGCGCCAGCGCTGCTCGCGCCACAGCGCGGCCACGCCCGCGCGGTCGGCCAGCGCCGCCGGCGTGAACAGCAGCACGCGCACGAGTTCGCCGCCCCAGTAGAAGACGAGCGGCGGAATGCCCGCGCGCTTCACCGACCAGCCGTCCCACAGCGTGTAGCAGGCGATCCACGCGCCGGTCGCGAGCCCCCAGCGCAGCCCGGCGCCCAGCCGCGCGTCCACGCCGCCCGCGGGTTGCCACGTCAGCACGAGCACGCCGCCGAGGATCGCGGCGATGCCGGCGAACGTGAGCGGCGTCGCGCGCTCGGCGAACAGCGGGATCGCCACGAGCGCCGCGATCAGCGGACCGCTGCCGCGCGCGAGCGGGTAGACCACCGACAGGTCCGAGCGGCGGTAGCCGGTGAGCAGCGTGAGGAAGTACACCACGTGGATCACGCCGCTGCCGCCGACGAACGCGAGCGTGCCCGGGTCGGGACGCCAGTCGCTCGAACGCAGGAGCCACAGCGCGGGGCCCGCGTAGAACACCGACGACCACGTGACGAGCAGCCACATCAGGGTGCCCGGTCGCGCCCGGCCGCCGATCTGCTTGGCCCACAGGTTCCACGTCGCGTGGATCACCGCGGACGCGAGAACGAGGGCCAGGATGACGGGCGTCATGGACGTGGACTCCGGTGGGGCGCGAACGGCTCCGGCCCACACTACCCGCCGCGGATCGTCGCGCGCGAATCGCGAGCGGCGTCGCGTGGTCAGGCGTGCGGCGAACGCGGCCGCGTGTACAGCGCCACGAACCGAAGCGCCGACACGAGCCGGCAGTCGGTGCACTCCTCGTCGATCTGCCCGGCCTGCACGGGATCCGTCGCCACGTCGAAGCCGGCCAGCTCGCAGAGCCGCCACAGGTCCGACACGCTGCCCTCCTCGAGCACGAAGCGCCACTCCCATCCGACCGCCACCCGCCCCGGGTCGGGACGGATGCGCGACTCGGCGTCCGCGCGCAGCGCCTCGCCGCGCACGACGCCCGCGAGGCGCGCCGCGCGCGAGCCCGGGGCCGGCCTCGCGCCGCCGCTCACGACGTCGCGGCCCCCGCGCTCGCGCGCGCCGCGAGCGCGCCGCCCTGCTCGAGCCGCCGCCGCGCCAGCAGCGCGGCGCCGAGCGCCGGCACGAACTGCACCATGTCGGGCGGCGGCACGTTGACCGGCGCCTTCAGCGCGTCGCGCACCACCTGCGCCATGGTTTCGAAGCGCAGGATGCCGCCGATCAGCGTGAACTCCGGCTCCATCTGCACGCGCTTCATCAGCTGCACGGAGCGGCCCACGAGCGACACGATCGCGCCGTACATGATGTCCGCCGGGGCCACGCTCTGCGACAGGTGGTTGATCACCTCGGACTCGGCGAACACCGCGCACACGCCCGAGATCGACGTGGCGTCCTTCGACGTGGCCACGAGCGGACCGATCTCCTCGGTGGAATAGCCCATGTAGCGCGCGGTCTTCTCGATGAACGCACCCGTACCGGCGGCGCACTTGTCGTTCAGACGGAACGACCGGACCTTGGCGGCCTCGTCGAGCCGGCTCGCCTTCATCGTCTGGCCGCCCACGTCGAGCACCGTGCGCGTGGCCGGGAACAGGTGCCGGCAGCCGCGCGCCGACGCCGTGAGGTCGGTCACGTGCAGGTCGGCGACCGCCGCCTGGTGGCGGCCGAAGCCCGTCGCCACCACGTAGCCCACCCGCCCGCGCGTGGTTCCCGCCTCGGCGACGACCCGCTCGAGCAGCCGCTCGGCCACTTCGCCGAGCCGGAAGCCTGTCGGCTCCATGGCCTGCGCCACCACGTGGCCGCCCTCGTCCATCAAGATCGCCTTCGTGTACGTGGAGCCGACGTCCAGCCCTGCGGTGAGCGTCATGAGTTCACCGTCCTCGTGCTGGCCGGGTTGCGGCTGGCCAGGATGTGGTCGAGCGCGAACAGCGCCGCGCCGAGCGCGCCCATGAAGTGCGAGTCCTCGCTCACGTTCACGCGCGCGCCGAGGGCTCGGTTGAGCGTCTCGATCATGGCGGCGTTCTTCGCCACGCCGCCGGTGAACGTGATCTCCTCCTCGATGCCCACGCGCCGCAGCAGGCCGGCGGAGCGACCGGCGATCGACGTGTGCACGCCCAGCAGGATGTCCTCGATCGCCTTGCCCTTGCCGAGCCACGACAGCACCTCGGACTCGGCGAACACCGTGCACGTGGTGCTGATGCGCACGGGCTTCGAGCCGCGCAGCGCCGTCGGGCCGAGCTGGTCGAGCGGGATTTCGAGCGCCGCGGACGCCGCGCCCAGGAAGCGCCCCGTGCCCGCGGCGCACTTGTCGTTCATGCAGAAGTCCACGATCTCGCCGCGCGGCGACACGCGGATGGCCTTCGTGTCCTGCCCGCCCATGTCCACCACCGTGCGCGTGCCCGGAAACATGTGCACCGCGCCGCGCCCGTGGCAGCTGATCTCGGTCACCTGCGTGTTGCCGAACGTGACCTTGTAGCGGCCGTAGCCCGTGCCCACCACGAACTCGACCTCTTCCTCGCGCAGGTCGCCCGAGGCCAGCGCCTCGGCGAACGCGCCCTCGGCCGCCTTCATCACGTTCGCGCCCGTCATCGTGAGCGCGCGGCCGACGATGCGCCCCTTCTCGTCGACGACGACCGCCTTGGTCTGCGTGGACCCGACGTCCACGCCCGCCGCGTAGGCCATGGTGTGCTCCCTCCTTACGCCCGGGCCTGCGCGATCGCGGTCTGCTGACGCCGCGAGTGCAGCCCTTCGAAGAACGCATCGACCCGGTTCTTGAGCTGCGCCTCGGACACCACGCGCCGGTCCATCATGTCGGACTCGATGAACAGGCTCGGGATGTCGCGCGCCTCCATCAGCGCGCGGCGGCTGTCGGCGAGACCGGTGGACACGGTGCGGCAGCTCTTGATGGGGTGGAACACGACCCCGTCGATGTCGTACGCGTCGATCATCGAAGGCAGCGCGCTCGACGGGAAGAACATGCTGTCCATGGCGTCGCGCACCGACACGAGCAGCCCCTCGGCGAGGCTGTCGAGCGGGTCGGCGAGGTCGTACTGGAAGCCCACGTTGGAACCGCCCGAGGCGAACCACAGGTACGTGGAACCCACGAACGTGCCGCCGTGCTCCATGAACATTTCGGTGAAGCGGCGGAAGATCGGGTAGCAGGGCACGCCCACGAACGCGAGCCGGAACTGCTCGTCCACGAGCGTGCCGATGCCGTTCGCGCGCTTGTGCTCCATCTCCTCCACCAGTTGAGTGAAGTACTCGGCGCCGCGCGCGTCGCCGCGCAGGCCGTTGCTCACGCCCAGGTAGATCGTGCCGTCGGAAAGCGCGTTGAACAGCGACGGGCGGCTGCGGTTGAGCTCCAGCACGCGCTGCCAGCCGCGGTTCATGGTGTTCGCGTGGCCCATCGCCTCGCGCAGCCGGTCGATGTCGAAGCGGCGCTGCGTCACCTGCTCGAGCAGCGCGATCAGCTCGCGCAGCTGGTTCGCCACGTAGCGCTTGTCGTTCTCGAAGTCCGGGTGGCCTCGCCCGGTGCGGTCGCGCTCGCCGCGCGTGCCGGGTACGTCGAGCACGTACGCCGGCATGCCGTACATGCGCTCCCAGATCTCGCCCCACTTGATGTACGTGTTGCACGCGTTCGTGAGCACCGCGAGCGCCGGCTTCGGCACGCGGCCCATCGGCAGCACGCCGGCGCGCCGCTGCACGGCGACGTCGGCCTTCACGTAGCCGCAGATGTCCGGCGAGTAACCGATGTCCTCGGCCTCGTTCAGGTACTCGTGCGCCACGCGACGCACGGCCGTCTGCAGCGAGTTGATCTCGGGGAACACGACCGGCAGGTCGAACGTCCGAAGCAGTTCGCCGAGGCTGCCCATCACGAACACGTACGCCGCGCCGCGCTCCTGCTCGGCGGCCAGCGTCAGCTCGTCGTACCAGTCGCGGAACAGCCGCGCGCCTTCGCGGTTGCCGCGCCCCACGATGCCGTCGTCGATCACACCCGTGCTCATGTCGGCCTCTCAGTCGAACAACAGGTTCTCGACGAACGTCTCGAGCTGCACCTCGAGCGTGTCGAAGCTGGTCATGTTCTCCTCGAACTCGGTCACGAAGTACGGCACCCGTGCCTCGTCGAGGGCGTGGACGTAGGCGACCTGCTCCTCGAGCCCCGGTTCGCACATCTTGGCGGCCGACACGATCGCGGCGCGCGCATCGGAGCGCTTCACGCGGTCGAGCAGCATCGCCTCCTTCGGCTTGCGCGGGTCGTGCTGCACGGGGCTGTAGCCCGAGCGCTCCAGGTACGCCTCGGCGAGGTTCGCCAGCGGGTCGCCGGCGGTGGGCACGTCCTCGAGGATCCAGCGCAGGCCCACCAGCAGGTCGTCGTCGACCACGTAGCACGACCGGCCGATCGCGCGGATCAGGTCGAACGGCGGCTGTTCGCAGAAGCCGCCCTCGAACACCACGCGCGTACGGTCCTGCGCGCGCGCCGTGCGCTGCCTCAGCAGCGGCAGCACCGTGGCGAGCACCTGGTTGTGCTCCTCGCGCGGAAGCAGACCGCCGATCGCGGTGAGCGCGTAGGCCTCGTGCGCGGCCACCAGCCACGGCGTCTCGCGCTTGATCGCGTACAACTCGCGCAGCAGCCGGCGGTTCTCGTTGAACACGCCGATCGACACGCGCAGCGCCGCGTCGTCCACCGGCCGGCCGGCGATCGCCTCGACCGTGCGCCGGAGGCGGCCGTACTCGTCGCGCAGGTACGCGCGCGCGCTCGGCGACGCCGCGTTCTGCGGCAGGTACAGGATCTGGCACGGGTAGTCGGTGTTGCGCCCCCACACGGCGGCCAGGTTGCGCGCCGCGTCGCAAATGGGGTGCGTCACGAACAGCGACAGGTCCACGCGCTTGTCGAGCGCCAGCTCGAGCGAGGTCTTCACGATCGAGCACAGGTACGAGCCGAAGCGCGAATCCGCGTGCGCGGCCTCGATCGGCGCGCCGCGCACCTTGAACGGCAGCAGCCCCGCCGCGTGCACGATCTCCTCGGGGAAGTACACCTGGAAGTGCCCCACGATCTTCCCGCCGGCGTCGGTCCAACGGCGTGCCGTGGGGAAGTCCGTGTCCTCGAGCAGGTCCTGCACGGTGCCGAGCACGCCGTCGAGCCCGAGGCCCCGCCACTCGGGGAAGACGACCGGGCGGCTCACCGGTGCCGCCACTGCGGCGTGCGCTTGTCGATGAAAGACACGAGCCCTTCGAGCGCGTCGTTCGAACGCATGACCACGTCGGTGTACGTCTCGGCCGACACCTTCAGCGCCTCGGCGCGCGCGCGGCCCTCGGCGTCGCGGATCGTGCGCTTGGTGTAGCGCACCGTGGCCGCGCTGTGGCGCGCGATGCGCGCGGCGAGCGCCTGCGCCTCGTCGTCCACGCGCTCGTCGGGCACCACCGCCAGCACGAGCCCCGCGTCCTTCGCCCGCCGCGCGTCGATCGAGTCGCCGGTGAACAGCAGCTCGGCCGCCATGCCCGGCGCGGTGCGCCGCGGCAGCATCACGCACGCGGCCGGCGCGGTGACACCGAGCACGATCTCGGGCTGCCCGAACTGCGCGCTCTCGCCCGCGATCGCCATGTCGGCCGCCTGCACCACCTCGAAGCCGCCGCCCAGGCAGCGGCCGCGCACCGCCGCGATCACGGGCTGCGGGAACGACGCGATCGCCTCCACGGTGGCCACGAACTCGGGGATCAGCTCGCGATCCTGCGGCGGCAGGTGCTCGGCGACGTCGGCGCCCACCGAGAAGTGCTTGCCGTTCGCCGTGATCACCACCACGCGCAGGTCGGCGTGCGTGCCGAACTGCGCGAACGCCTCGCGGATCTCGCGCAGCGCCGCGCGCGTGAGGATGTTGAGCGGTGGCGAATCCAGCGTCAGCGTGGCGACTCCGCCGGTGATGTTCGTCTGCACCATCATGCGACCCCTCCGTCGGCTCCGGCCGGTCGCCCGGCCGCGTGTGCGAGCTCCAGCGTGTAGTCCACGCGGATGTCCTCGATGTCCTCGTGCAGCCGCGGCGTGACCACCATCTCGATCCCGGGGCACAGCGCGCTTTCCGGCACCGAGTCCCCGATCCACGCCAGTGCCCTTCCGCCCTCGTCCAGGTCGACCACGCCCACCACGTACGGCGCACGCGTCTCGAACCCCGCGGGCGGCGCGTCGATGCGCGTCCAGGTGTGCAGCCGGCCGCGTCCGCCGATCGGCACCAGCTCGAACGCCGGCGACAGGCAGGCCTCGCAGTCGGCGCGCGGCGGGAACGAGCGACGCCCGCAGGCCGTGCAGCGCGACGCGGTGAGCCGGCCCTCGCGCAAGTGCGCGGCGAAGTCGCCCACCTTGGTGCACGGCGACAGGTTCACGAGCCCGAACCACTTGAACATCAGGCCTCCCTCGTCAGCACCTGCACGAAGCAGTACTGGCCGATGCCGCCCACGTTGTGCGTCAGCCCCACGTCGGCGCCGGGCACCTGCCGCGCGCCCGCGTCGCCGCGAAGCTGCTTGACGATCTCGCACGTCATCGACACGCCGGTGGCGCCGATCGGGTGGCCCTTCGCCTTGAGCCCGCCGTCCACGTTCACGGCCACGCGCCCGCCGATCCACGACTGCTTCGATTCGGCGAACGGCCCGCCCTGGCCGCGCGCGCAGAAACCGAGGTCCTCGTACGCGAGGATCTCGGCGATCGTGAAGCAGTCGTGCACGTCGGCCACGCGGATGCGGTCGGCGCTCACGCCGGCCATCGCGTACGCCTCGGCGGCGGCGCGCCCGGCGCTCGGCAGGCCGGTCAGCGTGGGCCGCCGCAGCACGGACATGCTGGCCGACGCGGCGCCCATGCCGGCCAGCCGCACCACGGGGCGGCCCGTCTTCCGCACGCGCGCCTCGGACGCCAGGATCACGCACGCCGCACCGTCGGCGTTGGCGCAGCAGTCGTACACGTGGAACGGCGACGCCACGCCTTCGGACGCGTCGGCCTTCTCGGCGGTGATCTCGCGGCGGAACATCGCGAGCGGGTTCATCGCGCCGTAGTGGTGGTTCTTCAGCGCCACCGACGTGAGCTGCGCGCGCGTCGTGCCGTACTCGTGCATGTGCCGGCGCGCGAACATCGCGTAGTAGCCCGGGAACGTGGTGCCGAAGCCCGACTCCCACTGCACGTCGCCGACGCGCCCCATCAGGCCCAGGATCTCGGCCGTGCCGAGTTCGGTCATCTTCTGGCAGCCGATCACCGCCACCACGTCGTGCACGCCGGCGCGGATGGCCATCCACGCGGTGCGGATCGCCGCGCTGCCCGAGGCGCACGCCGCCTCGGTGAGCCACACGGGCTTCGGGCCCAGCCCGAGATACTCCTGCACCACGCCCGCCACCGAGCGCTGGCGCTGGTACTCCGGCACCGACGCGATCACCGCCGCGTCGATCGCGTCGCGTTCCAGCCCCGAGTCCGCGAGCGCCTCGCGGAACGCCTCGCACGCGATCTCCTGCACGTTCGCGTCGGCGCGCCGCCCGAACGCCGTGTGCCCGATGCCGGCGATCGCGACGTGCGTCACAGGTACTGCCCTCCATCCACCTGCAGCACCTGCCCGGTCACGTGCGCGGCGCCCTCCGAGCAGAGCCACGCCACCGCGGCGGCGCACGCGTCCGGCGTGGCGAGCGCGCCGGTGACGGTTTCGTCCATCGCCTTCTCGAGCACGTCGGGCGGCAGCCGGCGCGTGAGCTCGGTCAGCACCATGCCCGGCGCGAGCACGTTCACGGTGACGCCGAACTTGCCCAGTTCGCGCGCGAGCGTCTTGCTGAGCGCCACGATGCCGCCCTTGGACGCGGCGTAGTTCGCCTGCCCGAACTTTCCGCGCAGGCCGTTGATGGACGCCACGTTCACGATGCGGCCCCAGCGGCGGTCCTTGAACAGCGCGCCGGCCGCGCGCGCGTACGCGAACGTGCCCTTCAGGTTCACGTCGAGCACGCGGTCCCACTGCGCCTCGGTCATCTTCCACGACAGCGCGTCGTCGGTGACGCCCGCGCAGCACACCAGCACGTCGAGCCGCCCGAACGCCGCCGCGGCCGCGGCCACCGTGCGCTCGGCGAGCGCGAAGTCGCGCACGTCGGCCTCGTAGGCTTCCGCGCGCCGTCCGGCCGCGGCGATCGCGGCGCGCACGTCCGCCGACGCGTCCGGCGCGAGCCGGTCCACGATCGCCACGTCACAGCCCTCGCGCGCGAGCGCCGCCGCGATCGCCGCGCCGATGCCCGACGCGCCGCCGGTGACGAGCGCGGCCCTGCCGGTCAGTCCCAGGTCCATCGCGGTTCCGGCGCGCTCAGCGCGCCGCGCCCTCGGCCTGGAACTGGGGCGACACCGCGCGCAGCAGCTCGTCGTTCCACGGGTGGCCCTGCGCCAGCAGCTGGCGCAGCTTGATGAAGTCCACCTCGCGACGGTCCTTCGGCCCCTCGTTGAACGCGCGGAAACCCGCGCGGCCCTCGGTCATCATGTTCAGCGCGAGCCAGTCGCGGTTCGTGTGGCTGTTCGCGTCCCAGTGATGCAGCTTGTGCTTACGCACGCTGTTCACCGTCTTGCTCACGCAGTCGGGCATCAGCATCAGGATCTTCGTGCACAGCCGCTCGGTGGCCTCGTCGAGCGCCGACAGGTCGGTGGTGGCCTTCGCGAGCACGGCCTTCGCCTCGGCCGCCGCCGCACCGGACCGGAAGTCGCCGAAGACGATGCGGCCGAACTCGTCCACGAAGCGGTCCGTCACCACCATCGGGTTCGGGATCCACTGGCCGTCCACCTTCAGCACCGGCACGACCTCGTTCACCAGCCCGAGGAACGACGCCTTGTGCGCGCTCCACGTCTCGCACAGCACGCAGCTCGCCATCGCGTGCGAGAAGCCCACGTACAGCGGCAGGAAGTCGGTGGAGCCGCCGTCGGGCGCCGAACCGTGCTTGGGGCCGGCCTGCCCGAAGCGCGCCGTGTCCACCGCGATGGTGAAGTCGCACGCCATGCCGATCTCCTGCCCGCCGGCGATGCGCATGCCGTTGACACGGTTCAGCACGGGTTTGTCGCAACGCAGGATCGAATCGATCATGTCGTTGAACACGCGCATGTACTGCTTGTACTCCTGCGGATTGCCGGCGTAGTACTCGGCGTACTCCTTCGTGTTGCCGCCGGTGCAGAACGCCTTGTCGCCGGTCGCGGTGAACACGACGCACACCACGCGGCGGTCCATGCTGGCCTGCCGGAACGCCAGCACGACTTCCTTGGCGATCTCGGTCGTGTAGCTGTTCAGCTGCGCCGGGTTGTCGATCACGATCCACGCGTTGAACAGGCCGTCCACGGGCTGCCCCTGCGGGTCCTTCGCGGGGCGCAGTTCGTAGCGGACGTGCTCGAACGTCCAGTCGGGGACGAGCGTGTGACTCTTCAGCATGACGGCGTCCTTTCGTGCGGCGAGCGGCGTGGCTCAGGAGCGTCCGGGCTCGAGGATGGCCCGACGGTGGATCTCGTGGTCGGCGACGCGGCGCAGCACGTCGGCGCCGTCGCGGAGCGGGTGGCGTTCGATGAACGGCTTCAGCGTGACGCGCCCGCTCGTCACCAGCTTCAGCGCGTCGGGGTAGTACTCGGGGCGGCAGCCCCACGTGCCCTGCACGGTGGCGTCGAACGCCATGAGGTTGCTCAGGCGCACCTCGATGCGGGCCAGCGTGAAGCCCACCACCATCAGCGTGCCGGCGTGGCCGAGCAGGCCGTACGCGGTCTCCTGCCCGCCCTTGGAGCCGGAGCACTCGAAGATCGTCCAGCCGTGCGGCGCGCAACCCCACGCCTGCGCGCGGCCCGCGATCTCCTTCTTGAGCGCCTTGAAGTCGAGCGCCGACGAGTCCAGCACGCACGCGGCGCCGTGCGGCGCGATCGCGGCGAGTTTCGCGGCGTCCACGTCGATCGCCACCACGTGCGCTCCGCGCGCGGCCGCGATCTGCACCGCGTAGCCGCCCACGCCGCCGGCGCCGATCACCACCGCGAGCTGGCCCGCCTTCAGGCCGCTGCGTTCCACCGCCTGGTACGGCGTCGTCACCGCGTCGGCGACCACCGACAGTTCGGCCAGGTCGTAGCCGCCGCGGTCGTCGACCACGCACAGCCCTCGGCCGGGCACCACGAGCGACTCGGCGAACCCGCCGTCGAGGTCGTTGCCCGGCATGATCTGGCTGCGGCATGCGTTGCCGCGCCCCGACGCGCACAGGTCACACGTGCCGCACGGGATCACCGCCGGCACGATCACCTCGCGGCCCACCAGGTGCGCGAACCGCCCGCCCGCGGCGTCCACCACGCCGCTCACCTCGTGGCCGAGCGTCAGCGGCAGCGGCCGGCGCGTGGGCACGCCGTCGCGCCAGAAGCCGATGTCGGTGTGGCACACGCCGCAGCCCGCCACGCGCACGCGCACGTCGTCGGCGCCCGGCTGCGGATCGGGCACGTCCTCCAGCACCAGCGGCGTACCGCCGGCGTTCAGTCGCAGGGCCTTCATGGCCGGGGCTTCCTCCGCGTGGGAGTGCGGGACGGCGCGGTGGCGCGGCGCGCGACCAGCCGCGGCCGCACGGGCCCGAGCCCGTCCATGAGCTGCGAAGCGAACTGCTCGCCCAGCGCCTCGGCGCCGAGCGTGCCCTCGGGGCGGTACCAGCGCGCGATCCAGTTGATGGCGCCGAGGATCGCGAACACCGCGACCTTCGCGTCCACGGCGCGGAACTCGCCCGCGCGCGTGCCCGCTTCGATCACGCGCCGCAGTTCGCGCTCGTAGCGGTCGCGGCCGGAGATGATCTCCGCCTGCTTGTCGTCGGCGAGCGCCGTCACCTCGAACGCCAGCGGCGAACCGTCGAGCGTCTCGGTCATCACGCGCACGTGCTCCACGATCAGGTGCCGCAGCTGTTCGCGCGGACCCGGGAGCCTGCGGGCCTCGGCCAGGATGCGCTCCAGCTCGCCGAGCGACTCGCGGTGGCATTCGAACAGGATCGCTTCCTTGTCCGGGAAGTAGTGGTAGAGGGCGGTCTTCCGCACGCCCAGGTGCTCGGCGATGTGGTCCAGCGTGGTCGCGTGGTAGCCGCGCTCGCGGAACGCGCGCAGCGCCGCGCGCAGGATCTGCGCGCGACGGGCCACGCGCTTGGCGTGGACGTGGGGAGAGTGCGACCGGACGGCGGCGGACCGGGGCATGGGCGATCTCCGGGAGCGATCTGAACGTCGGGTAGAACTTTGAATATCCGTTCAGACTTTTCCATGGTCCGGAAGGACCAGACCGCTGTGATTCCCGCCGGCGGGGCCGGTCCCACTCCACGCCCCCGGCGAACGCCGCCGTCCATCACCCGAACCCAGGAACCGCTCATGCTCCGACGCTTCGTGCTGCTCGCCATCGGCCTGCTCGCACTCGCCGGTCCCGCCACGGCCCGCCCGGGCGACATCGACGCGTCGTTCGGCTCGGGCGGCTCGGTGCTCACCGACGCCACCACCGGCTGGGAGGGCGCGCGCGACGGCGTGGTGCTGCCCGACGGGCGCATGGTCGTCTGCGGCGCGGGTGGGTCGGGCGGCACGTTCTGCCTGGTCCGCTACCGGGCGGACGGCGTGGTGGACTCCACGTTCGGCGCGCACGGCGTCACGAGCACGCTCGTGCTGGGCTCGAACGTGGAGGCCACCGCGATCGCGCGCCAGCCCGACGGCAAGCTGGTGGTGGCCGGGCACGCGTTCGTTTCCGGCGCGTGGGTGTCGATCGTGATGCGTTACACCGAGGACGGCGCGCTCGACCCGACGTTCAACGGCACGGGGCGCAACCAGCAGACGATCGGCCTCGTGGGCGACGTGCAGGACGTGGTGGTGCAGCCCGACGGCGCGATCCTGATCTGCGGCTCGTTCCGCGTGACCGGCGCCACCACGTTCCTCGGCCTGCGTCGCTATCACGCGGACGGCACGCTGGACACGGGCTTCGGCGCCGGCGGCACCGTGACGCGCGGGCCCGGCACCGACAACCACGGCATGGCGCTGCGCCTGCTGCCGGGCGGGCGCTTCCTCGCCGTGGGCACGACCGACCTCAACAACGGGCTCGGCGCGCAGTTCCTCACGTTCCGCTTCAAGGCCAACGGCACGCCGGACTCCACGTTCGGCACCGTGGGCCGCGCGATCACGGACGTGTCGGTGTTCGCCGACTTCGCGCGCGACGTGGAGGTGCTCCCCGACGGGCGCATCCTGGTGGGCGGGCACCTCGGCACGCAGGCGAACACCTCGCACCGTTACACCATCGTGTGCCTGGATTCGACCGGCGTGAAGGTCCCGGGCTACGGCGTGAACGGCATCTTCACGAGCCCCGAGGTGGGACTCACGACCGGCTACGCGTTCGCGAACGACATGCTGCTGCTGCCGTCGGGCCGCGTGCTGATGGCGGGCCAGTGCACGCGCATCGGCACCTCCGACGACTTCGCCCTGCTGCGCGTGACCGCGGCCGGCGCGATCGACACCACGTTCGGCGACGGCGGCATGACTCTCACCGATCTCTCGGGCGGCGGCCGCGACATCGCCTACCGGATCCTCGCGCGTGCGGACGGCCGGCTGGTGGTGGCCGGGCAGGCCGGCACGAGCCTGCTGCCGGGCGCGCCGTTCGTCGCGCTGCTCGGCGTGGTCGGCGACGAGATCCCGCTCGCGGCGCCCGAGGCGCATGGCGCCGCGGGCCTCGCGCTCGGCGCCGCGTGGCCGAACCCGCTCGTGGCGGGCACGCGGTTCCGGGCGAGCCTCTCCGAACGCGCCACCGTGCGGCTGGAGGTGTTCGACGCCGCGGGCCGCCGCGTGGCCACGCCGTTCGACGCCCTGCTGCCCGCCGGCACGCACACGCTGGCGTGGGACGGGCGCGACGCGGGCGGTGCGCGCGTGGCGGACGGCGTCTACTTCGCGCGGTTCGCCCGGCGCGACGCCGACGGCCGCTGGCGCACGGCGGTCACGCGCCGGCTCGTCGTGGCGCACTGACGCGCACCGGCCGGGCGCGCGACGCGAGCGCGGGCGGTCAGAACCGGCGGGACGCCTCCAGCATCAGCGCGTGCACCGCGGGGCCTTCGCCGCGCTTGCGCTCGCTCGCGCGGTGCAGTGGCGTGATCTGCATCCAGCCCGGGATCGTCGGGTCGGCGCCCGCGTCCAGCAGCAGCTTCGCCATGGAGAGCGTGCACTCCTGCGCCACCACGCCGAGCGGCGTGTCGCCCGCGCGGTCCTCGTCGTGCGCGTTCACGTCGGCACCCAGCACCAGCAGCGCCTTCACGGCGCCCTCATGGCCCGCTTCCGCCGCGTAGTGCAGCGGCGTGTAGCTGAGCTCGTCGAAAGCCTTCACGTCGAAGCCTTCGCGCACCAGGGCCACGATCTCGTCCACGTCGCCGGCGCCGGCGGCGAAGTGCAGCGCCTCGGCGTCGGGATCGTCGGGTGGCAGTCGCTTGATGGTCACGTCGTCCTGCCTCCCTACATCCGGAACACGCCGAACTTCATCTCGGGGATCGGCGCGTTCAGGCTCGCCGACAGCGCCAGCGCGAGCACCGTGCGCGTGTCGGCGGGGTCGATCACGCCGTCGTCCCAGAGCCGCGCGGTGGAGTAGTACGGGCTCCCCTCCTCCTCGTACTTGTCCAGAACGGGCTGACGGATCGCGCGCTCTTCCGCTTCGGAGAGCTTCTTCCCCTGCGACTCGACCTGCGAGCGCTTCACCTGCGCCAGCACGCTCGCGGCCTGCTCGCCGCCCATCACGCTGATGCGCGCGTTCGGCCACATGAACAGGAAGCGCGGCTGGTAGGCGCGTCCGCACATGCCGTAGTTCCCGGCGCCGAAGCTGCCGCCGATGATCACGGTGATGCGCGGCACCGGCGCGTTCGCCACGGCGTGCACCATCTTGGCGCCGTCCTTGGCGATGCCGCCGTGCTCGTACTGCTTGCCCACCATGAAGCCGGTGATGTTCTGCAGGAACAGCAACGGCACGCCGCGCTGCGACGCGAGCTCGATGAAGTGCGTGGCCTTGAGCGCCGACTCGCTGAACAGGATGCCCTGGTTCGCGAGGATCGCCACCGGCATGCCGTGCAGGTGCGCGAAGCCCGTGACCAACGTGGTGCCGTAGCGCGCCTTGAACTCGTGGAAGCGCGAACCGTCCACCAGTCGCGCGATCACCTCGTGCACGTCGTACGGCGTGCGCGCGTCCTTCGGCAGCACGCCGTGCAGCTCGGCCGGGTCGTACGCGGGCGCCTCGGGCTCGCGCAGGTCGAGGCTCGCGCGGTACGGCTTGCCCAGGTGCGACACGATCTCGCGCGCCATCTCCAGCGCGTGCGGGTCGTCGTCGGCCAGGTGATCCGCCACGCCCGAGATGCGCGTGTGCACGTCGCCGCCGCCGAGATCCTCCGCGGTCACTTCCTCGCCCGTCGCCGCCTTCACCAGCGGCGGCCCGCCCAGGAAGATCGTGCCCTGCTTCTTGACGATGACGGTCTCGTCGCTCATCGCCGGCACGTACGCGCCGCCCGCGGTGCACGAGCCCATCACCACGGCGAGCTGCGGGATGCCCACCGCCGACATGCGCGCCTGGTTGTAGAAGATGCGGCCGAAGTGATCGCGGTCGGGGAAGACGTCGGCCTGCAGCGGCAGGAACGCGCCGCCCGAGTCCACCAGGTACACGCACGGCAGCCGGTTCTCGAGCGCGATCTCCTGCGCGCGCACGTGCTTCTTCACCGTCATGGGCAGGTAGCTGCCGCCCTTCACGGTGGCGTCGTTCGCCACCACCATCACCTGCCGGCCCTGCACCTGGCCGATGCCGGTGATCACGCCCGCGGACGGTGCGTCGCCGTCGTACAGCCCGTTCGCCGCGAGCGGCGAGAGCTCCAGGAACGGCGTGCCCGGATCGAGAAGGCGCTCCACGCGCTCGCGCACGAACAGCTTGCCGCGCGCCGTGTGGCGCGCCACGGCCTCGGCGCCGCCGCCCTGGCGCACGGCGCCCAGCCGTTCGCGCAGATCGGCCGCGAGGGCGCGATGGTGCTCGGCGTTGGCGCGGAACTCGGCGCCGTTCGTGTCGAGGTGCGACTCGAGTCGTTCCATCGGGTGCCGGGGCTCCTCGGAGGTCGGGCCGTGCGTGGGCGGAAGCCGCGCAGGTATAGCAGACGACCCGCGCACGGCCAACGGAGCGTGTCCGGCGCCGGTCAGGCGGGTGTCGAGCGCCCGCACGGCCGCTCGGCGTCGCCGCGTTCCAGGTGCTCGAGGATCGCGCTCGCGGCGCGCGGCGGTCCGTCGGGCTCGGTGATCGGGAGTTCCGCGGCACACGCCGGGCAGAACAGCGGCTCCACCTGGAACGCTCGCGCGATCAGGTCCCGCCACGATCCGAAGTCGTGCACCGTGCGACAGCTCCCGCACGCCACGCGCGAGGGCAGCGCCAGGCTGGTGACGAGCTTGCGCGCCGCGTCCTGGCGCTCGCGCGTTTCGATCGTGTCCCGGTACCAGCGCTCGTAATGGTGCTTCGCCCAGCTGCGATCCACCCAGCCGGTCACCATGCCCGACAGACCCACGCGCGTGTCGGGATTCACGGTGGCCATGAAGATGTGGCCCAGCACGAGCGGCAACCCCAGCAGCGCCACGGCCAGGTGCGCGACGTACTCGACCACCGCGACGCCCGGGCTCCACACGAGCAGCCCCGTGACGATGTAGAACGGGTACGTCGCGGACACCATCATGAAGTTCAGCTTCTCGGCGGCGTTGAACTTGCCCTGCTCGGGCAGTCGCACGCGGGCGTCCACCGTCGAACGCGGAAACAGCACGAGCCAGCGGAAGTCGTCGCGCGTCCAGCGCCAGCCCTCGCGCATGTTGTCGAGGTGCTCGC
>JBGAOB010000039.1:0-23005 GCA_044222045.1 Candidatus Eiseniibacteriota bacterium | reverse complement strand
CCCAGCCGTACGCCACGAACCGCGCGCGCACGTATTCGGCCGTGGCGGAATCCGCCGGCGTGCCGGCGCGATGCGGCACGGCGGTCAGCACGCGCGCGGCGGCGCGCAGCGATTCGGGGCTCACCGTGGCCGCTGCCCGCGCCTCGCGCTCGCGCTGCGCGTTCACGTCGGCCGCGCGAAAGCCCGTGATCCGGTCGAGCGATCCCATCACCGGCAGGCCCGGATCGGGCCCGGCGGGCGGCGCCGGTGCGGGCGGCGCGGGCACGGGGGGCGCCGTCGACGGGGCGACGGGTGTGGTGCGGGCGCGGGCAGCGGACGAGGCGCCGGACATGGCGAACACGCACGCGAGCAGGGTGACGGCGAAGGGCATGGAGCGCATGGGGGTTCCCGGGGAACTGTGGCGGGGCTTCGGAGCGGCCGATGATAGAGGGCGTCCGCGCCGGGTCAACGACATCGTGCCCCGGCGGCCGTCCGGCACTCACCGATCCCCTCGGAAGAATCGGATTCCCGCATGTTCGCGTGCGTCCGCGCGCTCGCCGCGCTCGCATGGCTGGCCACGGCTCCCGCCGCGCCGCCGACGGTGCGCAGCACGCCGCCCGCTCCCGCCGCGCGCCCGGCCGCCACGCCTGCACGCCGCAACGCCGAAGCGTGGCCGCTGCCCGCGACGCTGCCCGACGGCCGGCGCGTGGAGCTGTGGGCCGACGGGCACTGGCGCTGGGCGACGGACGTGTACTCGCCCGCGGCGCCCTACCTGACCGACCACGCGCGCCCCGCAAGCGCCACGCAGGCGCTCGACCTGGTGCCGGGCCGGCTCGTGCTGTGGCTCGACCCGCGCGCGTGGGTGGAGGACCTGGACGGCCGGCATCCCGACCCGCGCACGATCGAGGGCCGCACGCCCGACGCGTGGCTGCTCGAGTACACGGCCGGCGACGCGTTCGCGCGCATCACGGCGCGACGCACGAGCGTGCCGCTGGACGTGCTGGTGGACGAGGCGGTGGAAACGCTGCAGCAGGGGCTCGACGACGTGCAGGTGACCGGCGAGACGCACCGCCGCGCGAACGGGCTCGACCAGCTCGTGCTCGAGGCGCGCGCCACGTGGCGCGGCGTGCCCGTGCGCGTGCTGGGCTTCTGCTGGAGCGGCCCCGAGGGCAGCGCGCAGATCGCCACGTGGTGCCCGGCGGACGAGATCGAGGAGCACCGCCCGGCGCTCGAGCAGCTCGCCGACGGACTCGTGCGCACGCCGCGCCCGCGCTGACCGCGGGCGCTACGCCGCGGCGGGGCGCGGGCGGCCGATCCGCAACGACACCAGCGCGCCGGCCGCGATCACCAGCGCCGCGCCCGCGTACTGGTGCGGCGCCGGCAGCCGGTGGAACACGATCGCTTCGAGCGTGTACGTGAGCACCACGCCCACGTAGCCGAACGCCGCGAGCCGCGCCGCCGTCTCGAGCCCGTACGCGCGGCCCATCGCCACCTGCGCGAGCCCGCCCATCAGCGCCGCGAGCGCCAGCGGCAGCCACGAGCCGCGGTGCGGCACGGCGATGTGCGGCAGCGCCACCGCCAGCAGCGTGAGCCCGGCCACCAGCGACACGTGCAGCGCGATCGACTCGCTCGATTCGTGCGGTCCCATCTGCCGCAGGCTGAGCAGCGCCAGCGAGAAGAAGAACGCGCCGGTCACCGCGAGACCCGCGACGCCGCCCATGGCCGCGAACCCCGGCTTCACGAGCACGGCCACGCCGACGAAGCCCAGCGCGACGCCCGCCCACACCAGCGGCGACACGCGCTCGCGCAGCACCGGCCACGACAGGAGCCCCACGAACAGCGGCGTGGTGGCGGCGAGCGTGGTGGCGTCGCCCACGGCGATCTTCTGCGAGCCGAGCGCGTAGAACACGCACAGCGCGTTCATCGTGCCGAAGCCGGAGCGCATCCACGCGTGCTTCTGGTCGCCCACGCGCAGCGACACGCCGCGCGCGCGCGCCGACGCCACCGCCACGAGCGCCCCGCCCAGGAAGCGCGCGGCGCCCAGCTCGGCCCACGGCAGCTCGCTGGCCCCGACGCGCGTGGCGATGCGCATCACCGCGAACGCCGCCTCGGCGATCAGCACCCAGAAGAAGCCGGAACGCAGCGCGGCCTTCATGGGTGGCGTTCCGCCGTGCACCCACCGACCGAACGGCTGTGACTCGAGGTTCGCGTGCACGCCGGCGGCGCGAACCGGGGGCCGTTCACCCCCGCACGTGCGCGCCCGCGCCCACTTCGATCCACTGCACGCGGCCGATGAAGCGCTCCGGATCGAGGCGGCGCAGCTCGTCGTGACGGCTGCGGTGGCAGGTCACCGCGATGATCTGGTGCCCCGTGCCGAAGCCGTCGAGCAGCGCCGTCATGCCCGTCTTCAGCCGGTCGTCGTCGCTCGTGGCGAACGCGTCGTCCAGCAGCAGCGGCAGCGGCTCGGCACCGCGCGAGAGGAACTCGCTGATCGCCAGCCGCACCGCCAGGTAGAGCTGGTCGCGCGCGCCCGCCGACAGCTGGATGTGCGCCTTGCCGCGCGACACCTGCGGGCCCTCGTCCGTCTGGATCGAGAAGTCGAGGTCCTCGCCGAAGCGCAGCTGGTGGATCGGATTGCCGAACTGGCCCAGCAGGTCGGCCACGCGCGAGTTCAGGTAGTCGGCCCAGCGGCGGTGCGTGTCGACCGCGACTTCCTGGATGGTGGTGCGCGCCATCTCGGCCGCCTGCTTGAAGCGCTTCGCGCGCTCCAGCGCCGCCGCCATGCGCGCCATCTGCGACTCGATCTCGGGGCGCTGGTTCGACGAACGGCGCCACACTTCTTCCACTTCCAGCCGCAGGTCGGCGCGCTGCGACTGCACTTCCTCGAGCCGCGTGCGCGCCTGCTTGGCCTCGGCGTCCACTTCCTCGGGCGGACGCACGGCGGCGGACCGCTCGCCCTCGGCGCGGCCGTCCTCGAGCACCGACAGGTGCCGACGGCGCTGCTCGACTTCCGAGTCCGTGAGCAGCCGGCTCTCGGCGTACGGGATCAGCTCGTCGCGCAGCAGCGTGAAGCGGCTGCGGCTGCGCACGCGCGTGGCCAGGTCCTCCACGTGCGCGGTCCACGAACGCTCCGGGTCGTACGTGAGCCCGGCGCTCTGCAGGATGCGCAGCGCGCGCTCCTTGAGCCCGGCCGCGGTGGCCTCGGCCACGCGGCGCTCCTCCTCGACCCACGCCCAGCCCTCGTCCAGCTCGGCCAGCCGCTGCTTCGCCGAGATCGCGCGGCGCGCCTCGTACGCCACCTTCTCCAGGTGCTCGGGCGCCGGCGTGCCGTCGGCCATGCCGCGCATCAACGGCTGCGCTTCGATCATCACGCTGCGGCGGCGCTGCTCGAGCGCGCTCAGCTGTTCCTGGGCGCGCGTGAGCGGCGTGCTGTCCTCGAGCAGGCGCGTGTACTCGGTCCACTGCGCGAGCAGGTCGACCTGGTCGCGGTAGTTCATCGAGCGCGCCAGCTCGGACAGCGCCACTTCGTTCTCGGCGCGGCGCGTGCGCAGGTGGTTCAGCCGGCGCTGCGCGTCGGACAGGCGCTTGAGCGCCGCGTCGCGCTCGGCCGACTGCGCGCGAGCGCCGATCGCCAGCAGGCCGCCGCCCGTGGCGGCCAGCGCGGCGCCGCCGCCCAGAAGGACCATCGCCACGATCGACACCGTGTGCATGGCCAGCATCGCGCCGCCGCCGATGGCCGCGCCGATGCCGAGCGCCAGCATCACCCAGCCCGGCAGCCGGCGCGCGTTGCGCGAGGCGTCCACGTTGCGCAGCGTCTCGGTGGCCTCGGTGCGCTCCTGTTCGAGCTCGGCCACCTCGGTCTGGAACGCCAGGTTCAGCTGCTGCTGCTGACGCAGCAGCTTCTGACTGTCCTCGGGCAGCTTCACGAAGCGACCGGTCAGGTACTGGATGCGCTCGGGCTCGTAGCCGGCCGCCGCGAGCTGGTCGCGCAGCGTGAACACTTCCTGCCGCAGCTGCGCGTCGTCCAGCGTCATGCGGCGCAGCTCGGAGGCGATCGCCACGCAGCGGTTGGTCTCGTCCTCGGAGTAGTCCGCGTACGGCTTGAGCGAGCTGAGCTGCGCCTCGATGCCGCGCCGTTCGCGCGCCATCTCGTCGCGGCGCCGCGTCTCGAGCGTGTCGAGGTTGCGCTGCGCCTCTTCGTAGCGCGCCACCGTCTCGCGCAGGTCGGCCTCGGCGTTCGCCGGCAGGTTCGCCGCCGCGGCGAGGCCGTCGGCCTCCTCGCGCAGGCGCTGCAGCTCGGCCAGCGCGCGGTCGTTCTCGGCGAGCTGGCGGCGCACCTCGGCCGCGAGCCCTTCGTGCCGCTCCACTTCGAGCGCACGCAGCTTGTCCTTGAGCGACTGCTCCTCGTCGGCCAGCGCCGCCAGGCGCTCGAGCGGCTCCGACGCCGCGGCGAGGTCGTGCTCGAGCGTCTTGAGCTCGCTCTCGAGCAGGTCGCGCTTGGCCTGCAGGCGTTCGATCGCCGTGTCCACCGTGCCGGTGAACTCCAGCTCCGGCGCGTTGTAGCGCCGCAGCGAGTCTTCGAGCACCCGGATGGCCTCGGTCGCGTTCGTGTCGCCGATGTGCGTGTCGGCCGCGTTCTCGAGCCGCGCGCGCAGCGTGGAGCCGCGGCGCTGGCGCTCGTCGCCCGGCACCACCTGTTCGAGGTCGCCCTGGCGCACCAGCGCGCACTTCTCGAACTCGGCCATGTCGAGACCGAGCAGGCGCAGGCCCACCGGGTACTCGTCCTTGCCCTCGCGGAAGTCGGCCGTCACGTCGCGGCCGCCGCCGTCGAGCACGCTGACGGTGCCGCGTTCGAGGTCGCGGCTGATCATCCAGCGCTGATCCTTCGCCTCGAACTCCAGTTCCACGCGGTAGGCGCCGCCGTCCCACGGGCGCCAGCGCTCCTGCGGCGTCAGCACGCGGTGCGTGCGCCGGTCCGCGTCGAGCCCGTACAGCGCCGCCGCGATGGCGGCGAGCAGCGACGACTTGCCGCGCTCGTTGTCGTCGACCACCAGGTTCAGCCGGTCGGGCGAGAACGTCCACTCGCCGCGCAGCGGCCCGAAGCCGTCGGCCCGCAGCCGAAGGATCTTCACTCCGCCACCTCCTCGAGCACCGGCGTCACCTCGCGCAGGCGGAACGCGTCGAGCCCGTAGCCCAGTGCGCGCTCCAGCAGCGTGCGGCGCGCGGGATCCTCGGTCGCCTCGATCTGCTCGAGCAGGCGCTTGGCGAACTTCTCCTCGGTGGTGCGTGCTTCGGCGTCGCGCAGGTGCGACAGGTCCCAGTCCGTGCGCAGCCCGCCCGTCAGCACGCGCAGGTGGAACACGCGCGAGCGCAGCTCCATGCCCGGCGCCGTCCAGCGCACACCCGCGGGCACGCGGCCGGTGAGGCGCACCGTGGCCAGGTCCAGCTCGCTCGCGCCGGCCACGTCGAGCGCCTTCATCACGCGGCGGTCCATCTGGTCGGCGCTCGCGCAGCCGCTGACGTCGGCGGCCACATCCACCACGCGGCGGCGGTCGAGTTCGACCGGCTCCACTTCCACGATCGGCTTGCGGTCGCCGTAGTGCAGGCGCACTTCGAGCGCCCCGTGCATGCCCGTTTCGGTGAGGTCGAGCGCCAGCGCCGAGCCCGCGTACGCCAGCCGCGCGCCCGCCGACGTCCACGGCGAGTCCACGTGGTCCTGCACCTCGAGGCGCGACATCACGTGGTAGTGGCCCACCGCGTGGAACGCGAACGGCGAACCCAGCGCTTCGTCGTCGGAGAACGGCGCGGTGATCTTCTGCGACGGCGGGCACTGCCCTTCGCGCGAACCGTGGAACACCGCCACGTCCACGCCGCCCGACTCGTCGTGGCGCACCTGGTCGAGCATCGCGTGCGACAGCGGCCGGTCGGTGGAGTCCACGTTCGACGTGAAGCAGCGGCCCCACACCCGCACCTCGGGGTGCTTCGGAAGCGCCTTCATGGACCACGTGTCGGTGCCGAACACGTGCACGTGCGCCGGCCAGCGCAACCCGCGCGCCTCGAGCAGGCGCGGATTCCAGGTGGGGCTGGTGGGCGAGTACGCGTCGTGGTTGCCCGGCGCGATGAACACCGGCGGGCAGCCCGTCATCTCGAACGTCTTCACGACGAACGCCAGCGTGCCCGCGTCCACGCGCACGGCGTCGAACAGATCGCCGGGAATCAGCAGGGCGTCGCAGCCGCGTTCGATGGCCTGCACCACCGCCTGTTCGAGCACGCGCTGCTGGTCGCGGCGGCGTTCGTCACGGCGGTCCGCGGGCAGCCACGCGAACGGCCGACCGATGTGCAGATCGGAGACCTGCAGGAAACGGACGAGAGCCATGCGGAGGCAGGTCCTTCCTTAGGAGTGCGACGCGCTCCCCGCCTCGTGCGGGGTCGGGCTCGCAAGTTACCAGCGCGATCCGCGAAGGGCAATGACGGGAACGGGTTGCGGCCGGGTGCTTCGGCCGGAGGGCGGACGAAGGCCGAGGCGGCGGAGGGGGCGGAGCGAGTGGCGGGGCGGGATGGGGCGCGGCTATGGTGCCGCGTGGTGTCCGGCGCAGCGTGCGTGCGGCGGACGACACTTCCCGAGCGGGCGAAACCCGCGGCCGATCTGCCCCGGAGCCACGACCATGATCCGCAGCGTCGCCGCGGTCTTCGCGGCATTCATCGTGCTGAACGCCGTCGTCATGGTGGGCACGTTCGCCACCGCGCCGCTCGCGTCGGGCGTGACCGGTGCGGCCGCGCTGCCCCCCGCCTACCTGGCGGCGAACCTGGCCGTGAGCGCGCTGGCGGCGGTGCTCGCAGGCTTCGTGGCCGCACACATCGCCACGACCCACCGGCAATGGCACGCGGTACTGCTGGCGCTGGTCATGCTGGTGCTGGCCGTCGTGATGATCCTGTCGCCGCCGCCCGAGGCTGGCGCCCAGCCGAAGTGGTACCTGCCCACGTTGGCCGTGCTGGGCCCGCTCGCCGCGGTGCTGGGCGGTTGGCTGCGCGCGCGGCGCGAACCGGCCGCGGCCTCCGGGAACACGGCGCCGGCGCCCTGACCCACCCACTCGCTCAGTCCGGCGCGTGCTCCCGCAGCCGGCGGTACAGCGTGTTCCGGCTGATGCCCAGCGCGCGGGCGGCCAGCGAACGGTTGCCGCCCACGCGCTCGAGCGCCTCCCGCACGTCGCGCGCCGAGCACCGGACCGGCGGCGCGGGCTCCTCGGCGACGTCCGCCGGCCCCGCGGCCACCACGCGCAGGTCGTCCACCAGGTCGTCGGGCAGGTGCGGCCAGTCGATCACGCTCTCGTCGTCGGCCAGCAGCGCGATCGCCGTCTGCAGCGCGCTCGTGAGCTGGCGCAGGTTGCCCGGCCAGCGGTAGTGCGCCATCGCGCGCGCGACGTCGGGCGCGATGTGAATCTCCGCGTCGGGGGACAACTCGCGCAGCGTGGCCTGCGCGAGCGCGGCCAGATCGCCGCGACGTCGCAGCGGGGGCAGCGACAGCACGAGCCCGTTCAGGCGGTAGTACAGGTCCTCGCGAAACCGCCCGGCGGCGATCGACGCGCGCAGGTCGTGGTGCGTGGCGCAGACGAGCCGGAAGTCCACCGGCACCGCGCGCCCGCCGCCCAGCGGCTGCACCTGCCGCTCCTGCAGCACGCGCAGCAGCCGCGCCTGCATCGACAGCGGCATGTCGCCGATCTCGTCCAGGAACAGCGTGCCGCCGTCGGCCTCGCGGATGCGCCCCGGGGCGCCGTCGCGGTTCGCGCCCGTGAACGCGCCGGGCGAGTAGCCGAACAGCTCGGCTTCGATCAGCGTCTCGGGCAGCGCGGCGCAGTTCACGGCCACGAAGCGGCCGTTCCGCCTCGCGCTGCTGGCGTGCACGGCGCGCGCGAGCACTTCCTTGCCCACGCCGGACTCGCCCAGCACGAGCAGCGCGATGGGTTTGTCGGCCACGCGGCGGGCGCGGGACAGCACGGTGCGCAGGGTCTCGTCGCCGGTGTCGAGCGCGTCGAGCGCGTCCGAGGACACGCGCGCGGGAACGCTGCGTGACACCGCCACGGGGCGCCGCCCGCACTCCGGCCGCATCCACAGCTCGGAGCCGTCGGGTCGGTGAACCAGCCGCGGCGCGCTGTCGGCGCGGCCCAGCATCGCGCGCAGCGCGCCGGCATCCAGCGACAGCACGCGATCCACGGTGGTCGACGTGATGTCGTCGCGGCGCAGGCCGAGGATCGCGACCGCCGCGGGATCGGCGCCGACGATGCGGCCGTCGTCGTCCAGCGCGAGCAGGCCTTCGTCGTCCAGCGCGAGCAGGCCTTCGGTGAGCGTGCCCAGCCCCTCGGCGTGCGCGTGCAGGCGCAGCCGCAGGCCGCCGCCGTGGCGCGTGTCGAACAGCCGGTGCTCGATCATGCGCACCGCCGAGCGCACCAGCCCCAGCGTATGCGGGTGGTACGTGCGCCGCTCACCGGAAATGTCGAACACGCCGAGCGGGCGGCCGGTGGGATCGAAGATCGGCGCCGCGGTGCAGGTGAGGAAGCCGTTGCGCTCCAGGTAGTGCTCGGCGCCGTGCACCACCACCGGCGCGCACTCGGCGAGCGCGGTGCCGATGGCGTTCGTGCCGCGCCACTGCTCGCTCCAGTTGGCGCCGGGCCGCAGCGCCACGCGCATCGCCCGCTCCAGGAAATCGGCGTCGCCCAGCGCGTGCAGCAGCATGCCGCTCATGTCGGACAGGATCACCATGCTCTGCGACGCGCGCGTCTGTTCGAACACGAACTCCATCACCGGGCGGGCGTGCGACACGAGATCGCGCTGTTCCTCGAGCGCGCGCACGAGCTGCGCGCGCGAGGCGTGCGGCACGCCGGGCGCGGCGCCGGCGGCGGGCAGCCCGAAGTCCCGGCTGCGCTGCCACGACCGGCACACGGCGGGATCGAACACCGCCGGGTCGACGACTCCCGACTCGAGGAACCGGCGGCGGGCGGCCCGGGACCGGGCGGGCGACGGGCGCTGCATCGGGACGTGGGACGCCAAGAGCGGATCCTCCGGTCGCACGGCTGGGGCCACCCCGTCGACGAGAGCGGCACGGTCGAGTCTCGACGGCGCAGAGGCTACCGGCCGGCGCGCCGAACGCAAGGAATTCGAGAGTCCGGGCGGCCCCGGAACGCATTTCGGTACAGGCCGGCCGGGGCGTGGCACAGCCGGGGTGCGTGTTGGCACACCCGTTCGCCCGGCTTTCGTCCGAAACGGGGCGGATCCCGCCGGAAGGCGGGGTGGCACGCGGGCTGCCATGACCGCGCCGGCCGCGCGCGGAAGCCGCGTGCGTCGAACCCTTCGTCCACTCATGGAGAGTCACGCGATGCGCTACGCGAACCCCAACACCCCCGGCGCCAAGGTGGCGTTCAAGGCGAAGTACGACAACTTCATCGGCGGCAAGTTCGTGCCTCCGGTGAAGGGGCAGTACTTCGACAACCCCTCCCCCGTCACGGGCGCGAACTTCTGCCAGATCGCCCGCTCCACGCAGGAGGACATCGAGCTCGCGCTGGACGCGGCGCACGCCGCGGCCGACGCCTGGGGGCGCACGTCGGTCACCGAGCGCGCGAACCTGCTGAACCGGATCGCCGACCGCATGGAAGCGAACCTCGAGATGCTGGCGGTGGCCGAGACGTGGGACAACGGCAAGCCCGTACGCGAGACGCTGGCCGCGGACCTGCCGCTGGCGATCGATCACTTCCGCTACTTCGCCGGGTGCATCCGCGCGCAGGAAGGCACGCTCGGCGAGCTGGACGAGCACACGGTGGCCTACCACTTCCACGAGCCGCTGGGCGTGGTGGGGCAGATCATCCCCTGGAACTTTCCGCTGCTGATGGCCGCGTGGAAGATGGCCCCGGCGCTGGCCGCCGGCAATTGCGTGGTGCTCAAGCCCGCCGAGCAGACGCCCGCCAGCATCATGGTGTGGATCGAACTCGTCGCGGACGTTCTGCCGGCGGGCGTACTGAACATCGTCAACGGGTTCGGGCTCGAGGCGGGCAAGCCGCTGGCCTCGAGCTCACGCATCGCGAAGATCGCGTTCACGGGCGAGACCACCACGGGCCGGCTGATCATGCAGTACGCCAGCCAGAACCTGATCCCGGTCACGCTGGAGCTGGGCGGCAAGAGCCCGAACGTCTTCTTCTCGGACGTGATGGCGGCCGACGACGACTTCTTCGACAAGTCGCTCGAGGGCTTCGCGCTGTTCGCGCTGAACCAGGGCGAGGTGTGCACGTGCCCGAGCCGCGCGCTCGTGCAGGCCAGCATCTACGACAAGTTCATGGAGCGCGCGGTGGCCCGGGTGAAGGCGATCAAGCAGGGCCACCCGCTCGACACCGACACCATGATCGGCGCGCAGGCCTCCACCGAGCAGCTGCAGAAGATCCTCAGCTACGTCGACATCGGCCGGCAGGAAGGTGCGCAGGTGCTGGCCGGCGGCGCGCAGGCGAAGCTCGCGGGCGAACTCGAGAAGGGCTGGTACGTACAGCCGACGATCTTCGCCGGACACAACCGCATGCGGATCTTCCAGGAGGAGATCTTCGGGCCGGTGGTGAGCGTGACGAAGTTCGAGGACGAGGCCGACGCGCTCCGGATCGCGAACGACACGCTGTACGGGCTCGGCGCCGGCGTGTGGTCGCGCGACGGCAACCGCGCGTACCGCATGGGACGCGGCATCAAGGCCGGCCGCGTGTGGACGAACTGCTACCACCTGTACCCGGCGCACGCGGCGTTCGGCGGCTACAAGCAGAGCGGCATCGGTCGCGAGACGCACCGCATGATGCTGGACCACTACCAGCAGACGAAGAACCTGCTGGTGAGCTACAACCCGAAGGCGCTCGGGTTCTTCTGATGACCGAACGCGTGCTCGTGACCGGGGCGGCGCAGGCGTTGATCGAGCGCCTGCGCGCCCAGCACGGCCCGCTGATGTTCCATCAGTCGGGCGGGTGCTGCGACGGCAGCTCGCCCATGTGCTACCCGCAGGGCGAGTTCCTGGTCGGCGGTTCCGACGTGAAGCTGGGCACGATCGCCGACTGCCCGTTCTGGATGAGTCGCGCGCAGTTCGAGTACTGGGAACGCACGCAGCTGATCATCGACGTGGTGGAGGGTCGTGGAGGCATGTTCTCGCTCGAAGGGCCGCACGGCGTGCGCTTCCTCACGCGCTCGCGGCTCTTCACCGGCGAGGAGCTCGCCGACCTCGCACCCGTGGAGACGGGCGGTGGCCCGGCCTGAGCCGGGCTCACCACCGCACGGGATCCGGAGGGGGCGCCGCGGAGTCATCCCCTGGCCGCGCCGTGACGCGGCGGCTCCGCATCACGCCCCCTCCACCACCGGCTCGCCCGCCGACGCGTCCAGCGTGCGCAGCTTCGGCTTCAGCTCGGGCGCCAGCAGCAGGTACACGACCGGCGTCACGAGCCGCGCGAGCAGCGTGCTCGAGAGCAGTCCGCCGATCAGCACGAACGCGAGCGGCGAGTAGAGCGACGACTGCTGGATCGCGAGCGGCAGCAGGCCGCCCACGGCGGTCATCGTGGTGAGCAGGATCGGCAGGAAGCGGATCTTGCCGGCCTGCTCCACGGCCTCGCGCACGCCCATGCCCTGCTCGCGGAGCTGGTTCGTGAAGTCCACGAGCAGGATGCTGTTCTTGATCTCGATGCCGATCAGCGCGATGAAGCCGATCATGGCGGTGAAGCTCAACGTGTAGTGGCCCACGAGCAGAGCCACGAGCCCGCCCACGATGCCCAGCGGAATCACGCTCGCCACGATCAGCGTGCTGCGGAACGAACCGAACTCCAGCACGAGGATCGCGAGGATGATGAACACCGTCAGCAGGATCGCGCTGCTCAGGCCGCCGAAGCTCTCCTGCCGGCTCTCGATCTCGCCCGCCGGGATGATCTTCACGCCGTCGGGCAGCTGCCACGCGGCGAGACGGCGCAGCACGTCCTGCGTGACCTTGTCCGTCACCCAGCCGCTCTTCACGTTCGCGGTGACCGTGACCGAGCGCTGCTTGTCGTAGTGCTGCAGCACCGGCAGGCTCGACTCCAGCCGCACGTCGGCCACCTGGCGCAGCGGCACGGGCTGGCCGGTCACGGCCGTCACGTACACGCGGTTCAAGGTCTCCAGCGCGGGTGCGCCGTCCAGGCTCGCGCGGACGCCTTCGGGGCCGGCGTTCGGCAGCCGCACCCGGATCGTGTAGTCGCGCCCGTCGGACTCGCGCACGCTGCCCACCTCGAAGCCGGCGAGCGCCAGTCGCACCGCGCGATCCACTTCCACCGTGGGCACGCCGTACAGGCCGGCCTTGCGCCCGTCCACCGCCACGCGCACGTCGGTGGTGCGCACCTGCAGCGGGTTGCCGACGTTCCACGTGCCGGGGACACCCTCGAGCAGCGACTGCAGGCGCCCGGCCACCGCGCGCAGCGTGTCGAGGTTCTCGCCGGTCACGCGCAGGGCGATCGGCGCGTCGATCGGCGGGCCGTTCTCGAACTCCTTCAACTCGATGCGCGCGTTCGGATACGCGTCGAACAGACGCTGCAGCGTGTCGATCATCGCCGGCGTTCGGCGCGTGTCGTAGTGGTGCAGCAACGCGAACACCTCGCCCAGGTTCGAACGCTCGTTCTCGGACGCCACGTTGTAGTACACGAACGGATTGCCGTGGCCGACGTTGCCGAGCACGTCGCGCACCTCGGGACGGCGGCGCAGCACGTCCTCCACGAAGCGCGTGGCCTGATCGGTCTCGGCCAGGCTCGAGCCGGCGGGCGTGGTGATGCGCACCAGGAACTGCGGCGTGTCCGCCTTCGGGAACAGGCTGAAGCCGATCACGGGCACGATCGCGAGGCTGCTCGCGATCAGCACGAACGACGCGGCCAGCGTGCGACGCGGCGCGGCGAGCGCGCGGTGCAGCCACGAGCCGTACGTGAAGTCGATGCCGCGGTTCAGCGCGCGCAGGAAGCGGTTGCCCTCGGGGTGCTCGTCGCGCGACAGCACCCGCGACGCCAGGAACGGCACGATCGTGAGCGACACCACGAGCGATGCGAGCACGGTGTACACGACCGACGCGGGCAGGCTGGCGATGTACTTCCCGGGGTCCCCGGGCAGCATGAAGATCGGGATGAACGCCGCCACGAGCGTGGCGGTGCAGCCGAGCACGGCCACCGTGATCTGGCGCGTGGCGCGGATCGCGGCCTCCTCGCGCGGCACGCCGCCGCGCAGGAAGCGCGCGATGTTCTCGATCACCACGATGGAGTCGTCCACGAGCAACCCGAGCGCGATCACGAACCCGACGATGCTGAGCTGGTTGATGCTGAAGCCCGTGAAGTAGAGCGCCGCCACGCCCACGGCGAGCGACAGCGGGATCGAGATCATCACCACGATGGACGCGCGCAGCCCGAGCGGCAGCAGCGTCACCAGCACGAGCGCGATCGCGATCAGGAAGTCCTCGCCCAGCCGCGCGAGCCGGTGCCCCACGTTGACGCTCTGGTCGAACGGGCGCTGCAGCGTCATGCCGGCGGGCAGCGTCTTCTCGAACGCGTCCATCTCCTTCCACAGCCCGTCGCGCACGTCGCCGATGCGCTGGCCCGACTTCATGTTCGCCGTCACGAACACCGCCCGGTGCCCGTTCCAGCGCCCGATGTGCCGCAGGTCCTCGTGCCCCCACTCCACGCGCGCCACGTCGGCCAGCCGCACGACCGACGCGCCGTTGCCGCCGACGATCGTGTTGCGAACCTCGTCGATCGTGCGGTAGCTGCCGCTCGTCTTGACGTTGAACTTGCGCGAACCGGCGTCCACGGCCCCGCCGGGAATGTTCGCGTTCTCGCCCTGGATCGCCTGCAGCACCTGCGTGGCCGGCAGCCGCCACTGCGCGAGCCGACCCGCATCCAGCTGCACGTCGACCTGGCGCTCGGGCACGCCCATGACCTCCACCGTCTTCACGCCGTTCACGCGCTCGAGCGCGTCCTTCAGGTCGAGCGCCCGCGCCTCGAGGTCGCGGTACGGCAGGGCGTCCGACACGAGCGCGACCTGGGCGATGTTCACGTTCGCGAGGCTGAACTTCTGCACCTCCAGGCGCAGCAGGTCGGCGGGCAGCTTCGCCCGAAGCGCGTTCACCTCGCGCAGCACCTCGTCGTACTTCTTCTCGGGGTCGGTGCGGGACTCGAAGTCCACCGTGATCGCGGCGACGCCGTCCTTGATCTCCGTCTTGATCGATTCGAGGTCGTCGAGCTCCCCCATGCGCGCCTCGATGGGATCGACGACGAGCTGCTCCATGTCGGTGGGCGTCGCGCCCGGGTACACGGCGACGATCCCGTACGTCGACACGGGGAACGACGGATCCTCGGACAGCGGGATGCTCGTGACCGCGGTCAGGCCCAGCGCCACGGTGAGCGCGAAGAAGATCATCGTGACCTGCGGCCGACGGACCGCGTATTCGGAGAGCGTCATCGCCCGCTCTCCCGCGCGGGTTCGCCCGCCACGCGCACGGTGGAGTGGTCGCCGAGGTAGGCCGCGCCGTCGGTGACCACCGCCGTCACTCCGTCGAGGCCCGCGCGCACGCCGGCGCGCGTGGCGTCGAAGAACGCGAGCGTCACCGCGTGGCGCACGGCCCGGCCGTCGGCGCCCACGCTCCACATCACGCCGCGGTCACCGTCGCCTTCGAGCAGCGCGGCGATCGGCACCACGCGTACGCGCTCCGCCCGGCGCGGGCGCAGCCGCACGTCGCCCACCAGCCCCGACGCCGGCGCACCGCCCGCGAGCGTGACCGCCTCGCCCAGGCGGATCTCCACGTCGATCGTGCCCGACCCCGGCGCGGCCGCCGCGCCCACGCGCCGCACCACGCCCGCGAACACGTGGTTCGCCTGCGTGTCGAACGTGACCGTGGCCGAATCACCCGCCTGCACCCGCGCGGCGTCGCGGTCGGCGAGGCCCACGCGCACCACCTGCCCGCCGCGCGTGCCGCCGAACAGCAGCACCGGCTGGCCCGCGCCCACGAGCTGCCCGGGCTCCGCCAGCCGCCGCAGCACGGTGCCGGCCTGCGGCGCGCGGATCGCCGCGTAGCGCTGGTTGAAGCTCGCCGCGCGCAGGTCGGCGGCCGCCACGTCGCGGCCGGCTTCGGCCGCCTCGAGCTGCGCGCGCGACACCACGCTGTCGGCGTACAGCGCCCGGGCGCGCGCCCAGTCGCGCTCGGCCTTGTCGAACGCGGCGCGCGCCTTCGCGACGCCGGCGTCGATCTCGGTGCTCTCGAGCACGGCCAGCAGGTCGCCGGCGCGCACCATGCGCCCTTCGTCGACGGCCACGCGGCTCACCACGCCGCCGATCTTGAACGACAGCGGCAGTTCCTCGTCGGCCGCGAGCAGGCCGGACGCCACGATCGGCTCGGCCACGGACTCCTCCACCACGGGTGCGGTGCGCACGAGCACTTCGGCGCCCGCCGGCGCCGGCGTGGCCTGCCGGCCGCCGCAACCCGCGACGAGCGCGGCGAGCAGAGCCGGCGCGAGCGCCGCGCGGAACGGGGCCATCTTCGGGACGCGGTTCATCGGGCACCTCCGGAGGCCGCGGTCACGGCCGGGTAGAGCGCGGCCGCACGATCGAGCTCGGCGCAGCGCTGCCAGTAGTCGTAGGTCGTGATCACGTCGTTCACGCGCGCGGCCGTGAAGCTGGTGCGCGCATCGAGCACCTCGAGCAGCGAGCCACCGCCGTTCGCGTGGCGGCGCGACACCAGCTCGTACGTGCGGCGCGCGCTCGCGAGCCGCTCGTGCGCGGCGTCGAGAGCCCGCCGGCCCGTCGCGGCCGCCTGCCACGCGGTGCGCACGTCCAGCGCCACGCGCTCGGCGGCCTCGTCCTGCGCCAACCGCGCGCGACCGAGGTCGGCGCGCGCCTGGTGGTGGCGCGCTTCGCGCTGGCCGCCGTCGAACAGCGACCACTGCAGCGCGAGCGACGCGATCGTGTAGTCCTGGTCGCTCGAGAAGTCGTAGCGCTCGCCCTGCACGCCCCAGTCGAACGCCGCCACCAGGGACGGCAGGTAGCCCGCGTCGGCCAGCGCCACGGCCCCGCGCGCCGCGCGCACGCCGCCGCGCGCCTGCGCCAGCTCCTCGCGGCGGCCGGCCGCGCTCGCGAGCGCATCGTCGAGCGTCACCGCGAGCGCCAGGCCGAGCGCCGAGTCGGGCAGCAGCGCGAGCGGCGCGTCCACCTCGCGGCCCATGCGCACGTTGAACGCCTGCCGGGCCGCCGCGGCCACGCGCAGCGCCTCGAGCCGCTGCTGCTCGACGTCGCTGCGGTCGGCGCGCGAGCGCAGCACCTGGTCGGGCGTGGCGGCGCCGTGCGCGAGCAGCGACTCCTGCACGCGCACCACTTCGTTCACCAGCACGAGCGTCGAGTCCCACACCTCCGTCACGCGCACGGCCTTCGCCGCGTCGAGATACGACGTGCGCAGGTCGGCGGCGAGCCGGCGCTCGGCCGCGCCCGTGGCGCCGCGCTGCGCGTCGCGCTGCCCCGCGCGGATGCGCCACGCGGCCGCGATGCGCGGTTCCACCAGCGGCTGGGTCACGCGCAGCGACGTCTCCTGCCGCGCCGGCAGCTTGAGCTCGATGTCCGTGGGGAACGCGGCGCTGCCCGTGAGCTGGTTCAGCGCGCCGAACGCGGGGTTGATGAGCCTGCCGAAGTCGGTGACGTTGCCGTGCCGGTCGGACAGCCGGGCATTCACCGTCACGCTCGGCAGGTACAGCCCCGCGGCCTCGCTCACCGCCGCCTGCGCGCGCTCGAGCGCCAGTCGCTCGCCGCGCACCTCGCGATTGGCCGCGAGCCCTTCCCGCACCAGCGCGTCGAGCGTCGCGGGCGGGTCCGCCGCCGTCGCGCGCCCCGCCGCCAGCAGGGCCAGCACCACGCCGACCGCCCCGAACCATCGCTGCGTCACCTGCGCCTCCCCTCCGTGCCGCCGCGGAAGGTCCGCGGCCAAGTGGAACGTTTGCTCAACTTCTGTCGGGAGTATTGGAGCAAAGATTCCACTTGTCAATAGTGGAGTTTTCGCTCAGATTTCCAGCAACGAAGCCGCCCGGAACCCTGCACCAGGAGGACCCATGGCCACCCGCAACATCCGCCGCGCCCCCGCGCCGCGCGCACGCCCGGCCCGCGCCGCCGCCGAGCGCCGCTCGCCGCAGCAGGATCGCGGGCAGCGGCGCGTGGACGAGCTGCTGGACGCCGCCGAGGCCGTGATCGCGGAGGTCGGCGTGGAGGCCACCACCACGAACGCGGTGGCCGCGCGCGCCGGCGCCGGGATGGGTTCGCTCTACCACTTCTTTCCGAACAAGGAGTCCATGGTGGTGGCGCTCGCCGAGCGCTACGCGAACGCGATGCGGCCGCTCACCGAGTACGGCAAGCGCCCCGAATACGCGTCCATGTCGCTGGCGCAGATGGTCGACGAGATCGTGGACCCTCTCGCCGAGTTCATGCGCCGCGCGCCCGCGTACCGGCACGTGTTCCACGCCACCAGTCAGCCCGGCAAGCCCGGGTTGTGTTCGATGCGGCTCAAGGACGCCGTGGTCGAGCACGTGGGCGCGCTGATGGCGGCGCGCGCCCCGCGCCTGGCCGCGGCGGAGCGCCGCGTGAAGGCGCTGGTGGCAGTCGAGATGGTGCACCGCATGCTCGACCTGGCGTTCGAGGAGACGGGCGCGGCGCGCACGGCGATCATCGGCGAGACCAAGCGGCTGCTCGCGCTCTACTCCGAGATGATCCAGGAACACGACGACCCGCTGAAACGCCTGCGCTGAGATCCGTCCCACGAACGGCCGGAGCGCCCGTGCGCCCCGGCCGTCGTGTTTGCCGCCCGGCTACATCACCAGCGTGCCCGTGCGCAGCAGGTACGCCAGTCGTTGCCGCTGTTCGGGCTGCAGCACCGCCACCATGCGACCGAGCGATTCGGTCACCTTCTGCTGCAGCCGTTCCTGGCTCGCCCGCCGCAGCGCCGCGGCCTCCTGCGCCTTCGCCGCGTCGAACGCATCGCCACCGGCCGCGTCGGCCAGCAGCGCGAGCGCCCTCCGGTCGTCCACCGCCGCCTGCGCGCGCTCGGTCTTGAGCTCGTTCAGGATCGCGGCGAACTCGGGCACCTGCGTGTCGGTCAGCTCCAGCTTCCAGGCCAGGAACCGCAGCGGACGGCGGACACCGAAGCTGCCGCCCAGGTCGTCGCCGGCGCCGAAGTGGTGGTGAGCGAAGCGCTCGAACCGATCGTGGAAGTCACGGGGGCCGCAGCCACAGCCGTGCGAATGCACATGACCGTGCATGGAACTCCTCCTCTCGCCGGGGCGGGTTCGCGCCCGACGGGGAATCGACGCGGGCACCATGCCTCGCGTCGGACGCGACGCTAGCAGACGCCCGGGATGCCGTGTCATGGGATTGCGGAGCGCGACGCCCCGGCACGTGCGGGCCGCGCACCGCCCGCGCCATTTCCCCACGGCCGTGCGCGGCCCCTATCCTGCGCGCCCATGTCCGCGTTGCCGCCGTCCCTGCCCGAGGCCGTGCCCGAGATCGAGCGCCGCATGCGCTGGCGGCTGCTGCCGACGGTCGTGTTCATCGCGCTGCTGGTGCTGCTGCTGGTGATCGCGCTCGTGGCGCTGTTCGCCGAGCCGAAGCGCCCGCGCGGGCTGCCGGACCACCCGGCCGTGGCGCAGGCGCGGGGGCTGGTCACGCAGGGTGTGCGTGTGAACACGGGCGGCCTGCGCTACCGCGCGGCGCTGCTCGGCGGCGACGCGAACGATCGTGCGCCCGCGGCCGACGCCGCGGCGCGTGTCGGCGAGGCGCGCGCGCTGCTGCAGCGCGCGGAACGTTCCGGCTCGCTGCGCGGTGATGCCCGCGTGCCCGCTTCGATCGGTGCGCTGTGGCTGGCCGAGCATGGCTATCGGCACGCCGAGGGCGAGTTCCGCCGCGCGGTCGAGCGTTCGCCGCACTACGGCGAGGGCCGGCTCGGGCTCGGCGTGGCGCTGGCGCTGCGCGCCGACCTCACGAACGAGCTGTGGCAGTCGCGCGCGCTGCGCCTGCAGGCCGCGGCGCAGTTCGCCGCCGTCGACGCGCAGGACGAGGCGTACCCGCACGCGATGTACGACCGCGCGCTCATGCTGGCGCGCGTCGGGCGCCCGCGCGAGGCGGCGCGCTGCGCGTGGGCCTACTTCCGCATGGACTCCACCAGCGCGTGGGCCGTGGCGCTGCGCCGCGAAGTGTTCGAAACGCCGTGAGCGGTGCGCCCGCGCCGCAGCCGCCAGGGAGGCATTCCTCATGACGAGCGTTCCCGCCCTCTTTCGCTCGACCGCGTCGCAGGCGGTCTATCGCCGGCTGCTCGCGAGCCTGAAGCGGCTCGGTCCCTTCACGGTCGAAGTCAAGCAGACCTGCGTGCACGTGTGCCACGGCCGTGCGTTCCTCGGCGTGCACCCGCGCGCAAACGGACTGCTCGTGAACATCGTCACCGAGAAGGGCCTGCGCGGCCCGCGCATCCGGAAGTCCGAAGCGCTCTCGGCGCGGCGCTGGCAGAACCACGTGCTCGTGGAGTCGCCCTCGGACGTGGACGCGGAGCTGCTCGGCTGGTTCGCCTCGGCCCGCACGCTCTGCGAGAAGTAGCGTCGCGGCGGCCGCGCGTTCACTCGGGCAGCGCGTCCAACAGGTCGTCGCGCAGCATCACGCCGCCCTGCAGGCTCTGCAGCGACAGCTCTCGCGACAGCGACTCGCGCATCCACGAGCCCACGAGACGTTCCACGAACCCGCCACGCGGGCGCAGGTACTCGACCGGCCGGATGCGCTCGCCCTCGGGCACCTTCGCGCGGCGGCGCGCTTCGGCGATCGCCTCGTCGAGGCCGCCGATCGCGTCCACGAGCCGGCGCTCCTTCGCGTCGTCGCCCAGCCACACGCGGCCCTGCGCCACCTCGCGCACGGCCGCTTCGTCCAGGCGCCGGCCGTTCGCGACGTGGCGCACGAAGCGGTCGTACGTGCGGCCGATCGACGAGTCGGCGGCGGCCTGCAGGCGGGCGTCCCAACCCCGGGTGGTGGACCAGCCGTCGGTGTAGTCGCCGCGCGCGAACACGTCCTCGTGCACGCCGATGCGCCGGTAGAGCTCGCCCCACGACGGCTTCACGAACAGCACGCCGATCGAGCCGGTGCGCGTGAAGCGGTTCGCCACGATCCAGTCGGCGTTGCACGCCAGGTCGTAGCCGCCGCTCGCCGCCGTGCCGGCCATGCTCACCACGATCGGCTTCTTCGTCTCGCGCTTCAGGCGCTCGATCGCGTGCGCCATCAGGCCCGACGCCAGGCTGAGCCCGCCGGGGCTGTCCACGCGCAGCACCACGGCGCGCACGGCGGGATTCCGGCACGCGCGCTCCATCTGCGCGATCAGCGTCTGGTGACCGAGCGTGCGGCCCTCCAGCAGGTCGTTGCCGCTGCGTCCCAGCGTGATGCCGCCGCTCGCGTACACCACCGCGATGCGCGACGGCACCGTCCACGCGCGCCGCGCCTCCGGCACGCGGCCCGGCCGCAGCGCGCGCGGCTTCGCACCCAGGCCGGTGAGAGCGCCGAGCACGCGCAGCGCGTCCTCGCGGTAGCCGACCGAGTCCACGAGCCCGGCGGCCACCAGGTCGCGCGACTCGTACTCGCGGCCGTCCAACAGCGGAGCGAACCGCACGCGCGGCACGCCACGGCTCTTCTCCACCGCGGCCACGAACATCTCCTGCACCGTGTCGAGCGTGTGCTCGATCACCAGCGAGTCGGCGCTCGGGATCGAATCCACGCTGAACTCGCGGTAGGCCGACTTGTACGCGCCGATGCTGGAGCGGTCCACGCGCACGCCCGCCTTCGCGAGCGGCTGCTTCCAGTAGCGCTTCTCCACGCGCAGCCCGAGCGGCCCGAACGATGCGTCGTCGCTCGCCACCACGCGGCTCGCCGCGCTCGACAGGTAGAGGTCGCCGCGCCCGCCGCCGTACTCGAGGAACGCCACCACCGGCTTGCCGGCGGCCTTCAGCTTCTCGAGCCGCGGGCGCATCTCCTCGATCTGCGCCATGCCGCCCACGCCGCGCAGATCCAGCAGCACGCCGCGCGTGAGCGGGTCCTCGAGCGCGCGATCGAGCTGGGCGCGCAACGCGCGCGACGATGCACCGCCCTCGGCGCCCAGCAGCGACGGCCCGCCGCCGGGCTCGTCCGCGAGCACGCCGGACACGCGGACGTCGGCCACGCGCTCGTCGCGGCGCGAGCGGAGCACCGTGCGCTCCTCGCCGCCGTGCATCGACACCGCGACGCCGTCGTACAGTCGCCGCGTGGCGCCGCCGCCCGCGGGGCGCACGCGCGCGGTGGTCGCGTGCACGCCGGCGGTCACGCCGAGCAGCCCGATGCCCACCTGCACGCCGCCGTGGTCCGACACCGCGCCGCGCAGCGCGAGGCCCGGGAACGGCTCGAGTTCGGCCGCCACGCGCACACGCGCGCTCCCCGCGTCCTCGCCCTCGGCGAGCGACGCGTCGGCCGAAAGCGTGAGCCGCGGGCCGAGCGCCCACGCACGCGCGCGGTCCAGCGCGATCGGCCGCAGCGCCACGCCGAGCGTGTACTCGCGCGCCGCGCGCACACCGAGCAGCGTGGGCTGCCCCAGGTGATCGGCGGCGGCGCCCACCGACAGCCACGGCGTCGGCCGCGACAGCAGGCCCAGCCGGTGGTCGGCCACCGTCTCGCGCGACGGGCGGCGGACGGTGCGCCACGTGGTGGACCAGCCCATGCGCAGCGGTGCGTCGCCGGACGCGAGCCCGTAGCCCCACGAGCGGCGGTCGAACGGCTCGCGCGTGGCGAACAGGCCCGCCGAGCCCAGCGTGAGCAGGCCGCTCGCCCATTCGTGCGCCGCGTCCCGGCGCGCCCAGCCCACGAGCACTTCGTCGGGGTAGCGCACGCCGATGCCGGCCGGGTTGCCGAGCAGCGCGCGTGCGTCGTCGGTGGTGGCCACGCTCTCGTCGCCGTGCAGCGCGGGCGGCTGCGCGACGGCCGTGCGGGCGAGCGCGGCGGCGAGCACGGCCGCGAGCATCGCGCTCGTGACGAAAGACGCGAGGCGCGGGGCGCGCACGGCGCTACTCCGAGACCTTGACGCCCACCTTGGGGCAGTGCGGCGACAGCGGGCACTGCGAGCAGCGCGGCTTGCGCGCGTTGCACACGCGGCGGCCGTGCAGGATCAGCCAGTGCGAGAACACGGTCCACCGCTCGCGCGGCACCACCGGCATCAGCGCGAACTCGATCTTCACGGCGTCCTGCTCGCGGGTGAGCGCCAGGCGGTTCGCGAGCCGCGTCACGTGCGTGTCGACCACCAGCCCCGGGATGCCGTACGCGTTGCCGAGCACGACGTTCGCGGTCTTGCGCCCCACGCCGCGCAGCGCCACCAGTTCGTCGAGCGTGCGCGGCACCTCGCCGCCGTGCCTGCCCACGATGTCGGTGCACGCCTGCTTGACGGCCTTCGCCTTCATGCGGAAGAAGCCGGTGGAACGGATCAGCTCCTCGAGATCGGCGGGCTCGGCCGCGGCGAACGCCTTCGCGTCGGGGTACTTCGCGAACAGCGCGGGCGTGGTCATGTTCACGCGTTGATCGGTGCACTGCGCCGAAAGGATCGTGGCGATCAGCAGCTGCAGCGGCGAGCGGAAGTCCAGCTCGCAGCGCGCGTCGGGGTACAGCTCGTCGAGCTGTTCGAGGATCGCGGCCACGCGCACCGGGTCGGGCCCGAGCGAGCGCTTGTCGGCGCGAGCGGGCGCGACCGGGCGCAGGCGCTTCGGCTTGGCGGCCGTCTTCTTGCGCGACTTGCCCGCCGACACGCCGGCGCCCTTGCCGGCATGCCCCGCACGCGAGGCCTGCGCGCGCGCGCGACCCGTTCCGGGCGCCTTGCGCACGCGGGCGGCGCCCGGCGTGCGCGGCGTCTCGCCGCTCTTCTTCTTCGATCGAGGGCTTCGTCGGGGCATGGCGAGGGGCACCTTAGAGGGGGCGCGGGGCGGCGGCAACCGCGGGG
>JBGAOB010000413.1:0-2668 GCA_044222045.1 Candidatus Eiseniibacteriota bacterium | reverse complement strand
CCGTACCCGCGGAGAGCCCATGGCCGAACCCAAGACCCAGGTCACCGCCGCCAGCGTCGCGAAGTTCATCGCCGCACAGCCCGAGCCACGGCGCAGCGAATGTGCCGCCGTCGCCGAGATGATGCGCAAGGCCACGAAGGCCGAGCCCCGGATGTGGGGCTCGAGCATCGTCGGCTTCGGCACGCAGACCTACGTGTACGCGAGCGGGCGCACCGGCGACTGGCCCGTGATCGCGTTCTCGCCCCGCAAGGCGGCCCTCACGCTGTACCTGATGCTCGGCGCCGGAAATCAGTCGGAACTCCTGGCCCGGCTCGGGAAGTACAAGATGAGCAAGGGCTGCCTGTACGTGAACAAGCTCGGAGACGTCGACGCGCGGGTGCTGCAGGCCCTGATCACGGCGGCGGCCGCGGATCGGAAGGCCCTGGTGCCGGCGAGCGAAGCGGCGAAGAAGCACGTGGCGTCGTCGCCGGCGAAACCGCGCGCGGCGAAGCCGGCCGGGAAGACCGCCTCCGGGCGGACGACGGCGGCGAAGCCCGCGGGGAAGAAGGCGGCGAAGAAGACAGCCCGCCGGAAGGTGGCGCGGCGGGCGCGACCCGCCCGGTGAACGCCGGGCCACCGCCCGCGCACTCTCGGCTGGCGGAACTCGAAGGGAGTGGCTAGATTGCCCCACATGCGCTCACTCACATCGGCAGTGCTCGTGATCGCCGCCGCCCTGTTCCTGTGGGGCTGCGGCTCCGTGCCGGCCCCCGAGTCGGCGTCGCCGCCCGGACAGGGTGCGCCCCCGCAGCCGGCCTCCACGTCCAGCGACCAGCCGTCGTCCATCGTCACCGGCGCCGCCGATTCGGTGGCCTCCATCCCGGGCTCGGCGAACGCGCTGTTCACGTACCGCTTCCGCCAGGTGGAACCGCCGAGCGACCGCTTCAACTTCCGCGACCGCGACCTGTCGTTCGCGTTCCGGCCCACGCCCACGGCGCTGCACTTCCAGGTCGAGAACCTGCAGGGCCAGGTCGTGTGGATCGACTGGGACAAGTCCACGTTCTTCGATCCGCTCGGACGCACGTCCAAGGTGGCGCACGGCACGTCGCGCTGGCAGGAGCGCTTCCGCTCGCAGCCGCTGACGCAGATCGGGCCGCTGCAGCGCTACAGCGACTACGTGGTGTCGATGGACGCGCTGATCGATCCGGCGGGCACGGACGAGGAGCAGCCGCGCCTGCCGTTGCTGCCCGAGGACCAGAACGCGCCCTCGTACACCGACCGCACGTTCGGCGTCGACCTGGTGTGCAACATCGAGAACCGGCCGCGCACGTACACGTTCCGATTCCGCGTCGCCAGCGTGATTCCGCGCTGACGCACCGCGCCACCGGCCGGTGAGTCACACGCCCGCGCGTTCCAGCGAGAGGCCCGATCGACGGTGGGCCCTCGCGGTGCTCGCGGGCGTCGTGTGTGCGGGCGCCGTGCTGCGCGCGTGGGGCCTGCGCGCGGGGCTGCCCGACTTCTTCGAGGAAGCGCTGCCGCTGCGCTGGGCGCTGCAGATGCGCGACGGCGCCGGGTTCGAGGCGCTGCGGCCCACGCACTTCAACTACCCTTCGCTCGGGCTCTACCTGCACGAGCTCGCGCAGGCGATCGCCGACCTCGCCGGCCGCGAACGGGGCGCCTGGGCGAGCGCCGCCGACTACCGCGTGTTGTTCGAGCTGGACCCCACGCCGCACGTGGTGACCGCGCGGCTCGTGTCGTGGATCGCCGGCGTGGCCACGGTGGCCGGCCTCACGCGCGTGGCCGCGCGCCTGCATCCGAACGCCGCCCTCACGACGGGGCTGCTCGCGGCGTTCTGCGTGCCGCTGGTGACGGCGTCGCGGCAGATCTACGTGGACGTGTGGATGGTGGCGCTCGCCGTGTGGGCGCTGGAACGCTGGCTCGCGTGGGCGCAGGGCGACGTGCGCGCGTGGGTGTGGGCCGCCGTGCTGAGCGGGCTCGCGACCGGCGCCAAGTACCCGGCCGCGGCGCTGCTGCTGCCGGCCGCGTGGCTCGTGTGGTCCGTGGAGGGCGCCGCCGGCGCGTCGCGGCTCGTGCAGAGCACCGGGATCGCGCTGGGCGTGTTCGCCGCGACCACGCCGTACGCGCTGATCGAGCCGCAGCGCTTCCTCACCGACCTGCGCATGGAGGGCGAGCACGCGCGCGGCGGCCACCTGGGCAGCGTCGGCCGCGCGGCCGGCCTCTACCACGCGCGCGGCCTGCTCGACGGCCTCGGCTGGCCCGCGCTGATCGCCGCGCTCGCCGCGCCGGTGGGTGCCTGGCGCAGGGGCACGCCGCGCGACGTGACCGCGGTGCTGCTGGCGGGGCTCGGCTTCGCGCTGCCGATCGCGTTCGCGCACATCGAGGCCGACCGTTACCTGCTGCCCGTGATCGCGCTCGCGCTGCCGCTGGCCGGCTGGACCACGGCGGTGCTCGCCGGGCGCAGCGGCGCGTGGGCAGGCATGGTGACGCTGGTGCTGCTGGCCGGCGCGATCGGGCGGCCGGCGCGCCTCGCGCCCGCCGCGGGCGACACGCGCGCCGAGGCGCGGCGTTGGTGCGAAGCGCACTTGCCGCGCGGCCCGATCGTGATCACGGAGGCGTACGGCGCGCCGCTGTTCTTCGAAGGCCAGCGCGACGTGCTGCGGCGCTCGCCCGC